>NZ_JBKGGW010000028.1:0-82743 GCF_052041945.1 Pseudomonas sp. SMN11
CAAAATCATCGAGTAATCACTCGACCGATTGAAAAAACCCCCGCTCAGCGGGGGTTTTTTTTATTGGGTTGACACTAAATTGGGGCGTCTATAGAATCACGCCTCCTTTTAGCGGGCGTAGTGCGTCCGTTGGGAACAGCCTGGAGTCTGAAATCCAATGCAAAATCAGCAAATCCGTATCAGGTTGAAGGCTTTCGACCATCGCCTGATCGACCAATCCACCCAGGAAATCGTGGAAACCGCGAAACGTACTGGTGCACAAGTGCGTGGTCCAATTCCACTGCCTACCCGCAAAGAGCGTTTCACCGTTCTGGTCTCCCCGCACGTCAACAAAGACGCGCGTGACCAGTACGAGATTCGCACTCATAAGCGTGTTCTGGACATCGTCCAGCCAACGGATAAAACCGTTGACGCGCTGATGAAGCTTGATCTGGCGGCAGGTGTGGAAGTACAGATCAGCCTCGGCTAAGACTTCGGTCTAGTCGTGTAACGCTCTGAAATGGGCGGCCATAGCGGGTGAAAGCCCCGTACACTCATGAGGTTTACAACATGACTATTGGTGTAATCGGTCGCAAGTGCGGTATGACCCGCATTTTCACCGAAGAAGGTGTCTCCATTCCGGTCACGGTCATTGAGATCGAGCCGAATCGTGTCACCCAGTTCAAAACTGAAGAAACCGATGGCTACCGTGCAGTGCAAGTCACTGTCGGCGAGCGTCGTGCTTCGCGTGTGACTGCCGCTCAGGCAGGTCACTTCGCCAAGGCCAACGTTGCCGCTGGTCGCGGTGTCTGGGAGTTCCGTCTTGAAGAAGGCGAGTTCCAGGCTGGCGACTCGATCAAAGCTGAACTCTTCACTGCAGGCCAGCTGGTTGACGTTACTGGTCAGTCCAAAGGTAAAGGCTTCGCCGGTACCATCAAGCGCTGGAACTTCCGTGGCCAGGACAACACCCACGGTAACTCCGTGTCGCACCGTGTCCCAGGTTCCATCGGCCAGTGCCAGACTCCTGGTCGTGTGTTCAAGGGCAAGAAAATGTCCGGTCACATGGGCGCCGAGCGCGTGACTGTTCAGTCCCTGGAAGTAGTTCGCGTAGACGCTGAGCGCAACCTGCTGCTCGTCAAGGGTGCCGTTCCTGGCGCTACTGGCGGCGACGTGGTTGTACGTCCAGCTGTCAAGGCTCGCGGTTAAGGGGATACTGACATGCAACTTAATGTAAATGACGCTCAGGCGATCGAAGTTTCCGAACTGGCTTTCGGTGGCGAATTCAACGAGACGCTGGTACACCAAGCAGTCGTGGCCTACATGGCCGGCGGCCGTCAGGGCACCAAGCAGCAGAAGACCCGTTCCGACGTGGCTGGTGGCGGTAAGCGCCCATGGCGTCAGAAGGGTACTGGCCGTGCTCGTGCTGGTACCACCCGTGGTCCGATCTGGCGTGGCGGTGGTGTAACCTTCGCAGCTCGTCCTCAAGATCACTCGCAGAAGCTCAACAAGAAGATGTACCGCGCAGCCCTGCGCTCCATCCTCGCTGAGCTGGTGCGTAGCGACCGTCTGGTCGTGGTTCAGGACTTCGCTGTTGAAGCACCGAAAACCAAAGATCTGCTGAACAAGCTGAACGGCATGGGTCTGAACGACGTACTGATCGTTTCCGACGCTGTTGATCAGAACCTGTACCTGGCTGCTCGCAACCTGCCGCACGTCGACGTACGTGACGTTCAAGGTTCCGACCCGGTCAGTCTGATCGCATACGAGAAGGTGTTGATCACCGTCTCGGCCGTGAAGAAATTCGAGGAGCTGCTGGGATGAACCAGGAACGCGTATTCAAAGTCCTCCTTGGCCCGCACGTTTCCGAGAAGGCTACCGTTCTGGCTGAGAAAAAAGGCCAGTTCGTATTCAAGGTTGCTACCGATGCAACCAAGCTGGAAATCAAGAAAGCTGTCGAAGGCCTGTTCAACGTAAAAGTTGAAAACGTGTCGACTGTTAACGTTCTGGGTAAAACCAAGCGTACCGCACGTGGTCTGGGCAAGCGTAATGACTGGAAGAAGGCGATCGTCTCCCTTCAGCCAGGCCAAGATCTCGATTTCAGCAGCAGTGCTGAGTAAGGAAGGGGTGCATCATGGCAATCGTTAAATGCAAACCGACTTCCCCTGGCCGCCGTTTCGTGGTCAAGGTGGTCAACAAGGAGCTGCACAAAGGCGCTCCTCACGCACCGCTGATCGAGAAAAAATCGAAGTCTGGTGGTCGTAACAACAATGGCCGCATTACCACTCGTCACGTTGGTGGTGGTCACAAGCAGCATTACCGTCTGGTCGACTTCCGTCGCAACGACAAAGATGGCATCCCAGCCACTGTCGAGCGTATCGAATACGATCCAAACCGTACTGCTCACATCGCCCTGCTGTGCTACGCAGACGGTGAGCGTCGCTACATCATCGCCCCTAAAGGCGTGAGCGCTGGCGACCAGCTGATCGCAGGTGCCCTGGCCCCAATCAAGGCCGGTAACTCCCTGCAGCTGCGCAACATCCCAGTAGGTAGCACCATTCACGGCATCGAACTGAAGCCGGGTAAAGGTGCTCAGATCGCACGTTCCGCTGGTGCTTCGGCTCAGCTGATCGCCCGCGAAGGTGTCTACGTGACCCTGCGTCTGCGCTCTGGTGAAATGCGTAAAGTCCTGGCTGAGTGCCGTGCGACCCTGGGCGAAGTCTCGAACTCCGAGCACAGCCTGCGTTCGCTGGGTAAAGCTGGTGCCAAACGCTGGCGCGGCGTTCGCCCAACCGTTCGTGGTGTTGCCATGAACCCGGTTGACCACCCACATGGTGGTGGTGAAGGTCGTACCTCCGGTGGTCGTCATCCGGTATCGCCATGGGGCTTCCCAACCAAGGGTGCGAAGACCCGCGGTAATAAGCGTACCGACAACATGATTGTCCGTCGTCGCAAGTAACTAGAGGGATACGACAGTGCCACGTTCTCTGAAAAAAGGTCCTTTTATCGATCTTCACCTGTTGAAGAAGGTCGAAGTGGCGGTGGAGAAGAACGATCGCAAACCAGTTAAAACCTGGTCGCGTCGCTCGATGATCCTGCCACAAATGGTCGGTCTGACCATCGCGGTTCACAACGGTCGCCAGCATGTCCCAGTTCTCGTGAACGAAGACATGGTCGGCCACAAACTGGGCGAGTTCGCCGGTACCCGCACCTATCGCGGGCACGTGGCTGACAAGAAAGCCAAGCGTTAAGGGGTAAGGAAATGGAAGTAGCCGCTAAGTTGTCGGGCGCTCGCATCTCCGCCCAGAAAGCCCGCTTGGTCGCCGACCAGATCCGCGGGAAGAAGGTGGGCGAAGCGCTCAACCTGTTGGCCTTCAGCAGCAAAAAAGCCGCTGAAATCATGAAGAAAGTCCTCGAGTCGGCCGTAGCCAACGCCGAACACAACGAAGGCGCAGACGTTGATGACCTGAAGGTCTCCACCGTCTTCGTCAACGAAGGGCGTTCGCTGAAGCGCATCATGCCACGTGCCAAAGGCCGTGCTGATCGCATCGTCAAGCGGTCTTGCCATATCACTGTCAAGGTTGCGGACAAGTAACGGAGTCGATCAGATGGGTCAGAAAGTACATCCCACTGGCATTCGCCTGGGAATCGTCAAGGAGCACACCTCCGTCTGGTACGCAGACGGTGCTACTTACGCAGATTACCTGTTGAAGGATCTGAAAACGCGTGAGTACCTCCAAGACAAACTAAAAAGCGCGTCCGTAAGCCGTATCGATATTCATCGTCCGGCTCAAACTGCACGCATCACCATCCACACCGCTCGTCCAGGTATCGTTATCGGGAAGAAAGGTGAGGATGTCGAGAAGCTGCGTCAGGACCTGACCAAGCAGATGGGTGTGCCGGTGCACATCAACATCGAAGAGATCCGCAAGCCGGAACTCGACGCTATGCTGGTTGCGCAGAGCGTAGCTCAGCAGCTGGAACGCCGCGTAATGTTCCGTCGCGCCATGAAGCGCGCCGTACAGAACGCCATGCGTATTGGTGCCAAGGGCATCAAGATCCAGGTGAGCGGTCGTCTCGGCGGTGCTGAGATTGCTCGTACCGAGTGGTATCGCGAAGGTCGTGTGCCTCTGCACACCCTGCGTGCCGATATCGACTACAACACCTACGAAGCTCACACCACTTACGGTGTGATCGGTGTGAAGGTTTGGATCTTCAAAGGCGAAGTTATTGGTGGTCGCCAAGAAGAACTGAAACCACAAGCACCAGCGCCTCGTAAAAAAGCTGCTAAGTAAGGGGTACGCCAAATGTTGCAACCAAAGCGTACAAAATTCCGCAAGCAGATGACTGGCCACAACCGTGGTCTGGCACTGCGCGGTAGCAAAGTCAGCTTCGGCGAATTCGCCCTGAAAGCTGTTGCTCGCGGTCGCCTCACCGCTCGCCAGATCGAGTCCGCACGTCGTGCGCTGACCCGTCACGTTAAGCGTGGCGGTAAGATCTGGATCCGTGTGTTCCCGGACAAGCCGATCTCCAAGAAGCCTCTCGAGGTTCGTATGGGTAAAGGTAAGGGCTCCGTGGAATACTGGGTTGCCCAGATCCAGCCAGGCAAAGTCCTGTACGAGATCGAGGGTGTTTCTGAAGAGCTGGCGCGCGAAGCTTTCGCCCTGGCTGCTGCAAAGCTGCCTCTCGCCACCTCCTTTGTTAAGCGGACGGTGATGTGATGAAAGCGAATGAACTTCGTGAAAAATCTGCACAGCAACTGAATGAGCAACTGCTCGGCTTGCTGCGCGACCAGTTCAATCTGCGTATGCAGAAAGCAACTGGCCAGTTGGGGCAGTCGCACCTGCTCTCGCAAGTTAAGCGTGACATCGCTCGCGTGAAAACTGTGCTTAACCAGCAGGCAGGTAAGTGATCATGGCTGAAGCTGAAAAAACCGTCCGTACGCTGACTGGCCGTGTCGTCAGCGACAAAATGGACAAGACCATCACCGTCCTGATCGAGCGTCGCGTAAAGCACCCGATCTACGGTAAATACGTTAAGCGTTCGACTAAGCTGCACGCGCACGACGAATCCAACCAGTGCAAAATCGGCGACAAGGTTTCCATCCGTGAAACCCGTCCGCTGGCCAAGACCAAGTCCTGGGCACTGGTTGAAGTCCTCGAACGCGCTGTTGAAGTCTAAGGGCTAGGGGTCGGAGAAATTTTATGATTCAGACTCAATCCATGCTCGATGTGGCCGATAACAGCGGCGCTCGTCGCGTCATGTGCATCAAGGTGCTCGGCGGCTCGCACCGCCGTTACGCCGGCATCGGTGACATCATCAAAGTAACCGTCAAGGAAGCAATTCCGCGCGGTAAGGTCAAAAAAGGCCAGGTGATGACTGCTGTTGTCGTCCGTACCCGTCACGGTGTACGTCGCGCTGACGGTTCCATCATTCGTTTCGACGGCAACGCTGCTGTTCTGCTGAACACCAAGCAAGAGCCGATCGGCACTCGCATCTTCGGGCCAGTGACCCGTGAACTTCGTACTGAGAAGTTCATGAAGATCGTCTCGCTCGCCCCTGAAGTGCTGTAAGGAGATCCGACATGCAAAAGATTCGTCGTGACGACGAGATCATCGTGATCGCCGGCAAAGACAAAGGTAAGCGCGGTAAGGTGCTGAAGGTTCTGGCTGATGACCGTCTGGTCATCGGTGGCGTGAACCTGGTTAAGCGTCATACCAAGCCTAACCCGATGGCGGGCGTTCAGGGCGGTATCGTCGAAAAAGAAGCGCCTCTGCACGCTTCCAACGTTGCCATCTTCAATGGCGAAACCAACAAGGCTGACCGCGTTGGTTTCAAAGTAGAAGACGGTAAGAAAATTCGTGTCTTCAAGTCGACCCAAAAAGCGGTTGATGCTTGAACACTGCTAGGTAGAAGACCATGGCACGACTGAAAGAGATTTACCGGAACGAAATCGCTCCTAAGCTTAAGGAAGAACTTAAGCTGTCGAACGTGATGGAAGTTCCGCGCGTTACCAAGATCACCCTGAACATGGGTCTGGGCGAAGCGATCGGCGACAAGAAAGTCATCGAGCACGCTGTAGCCGACCTGGAAAAGATCACCGGTCAAAAGCCGGTCGTGACTTTCGCTCGTAAATCCATCGCGGGCTTCAAAGTCCGTGAGGGATGGCCGATCGGCGTCAAGGTGACCCTGCGTAGCGACAAGATGTACGAGTTCCTGGACCGCCTGCTGGCGATCTCCCTGCCTCGGGTTCGCGACTTCCGCGGCCTGAATGCCAAGTCCTTCGATGGCCGTGGCAACTACAGCATGGGCGTGAAAGAGCAGATCATCTTCCCGGAAATCGATTACGACAAGATCGATGCTCTGCGCGGTTTGGACATCACCCTGACCACCACTGCTCGTTCGGATGACGAAGGCCGCGCTCTGCTGCGTGCATTCAAATTCCCGTTCCGCAACTGATTGGAGTAGGAAAATGGCCAAGAAGAGCATGAAAAACCGCGAGCTGAAGCGTCAGCTCACGGTAGCCAAGTTCGCTAAGAAGCGTGCTGAGCTGAAAGCGACCATCGTCAACGTAAACGCCTCTCCAGAAGAGCGTTTCGCTGCCGTAGTCGCTCTGCAGAAGCAGCCACGCGACGCTAGCGCTTCGCGCCTGCGCAACCGTTGCCGCCTGACCGGTCGTCCTCACGGTGTATACCGTAAGTTCGGCCTGGGCCGTAACATGCTGCGTCAAGCTGCAATGCGCGGTGACGTACCAGGCCTGGTCAAAGCCTCCTGGTAATCGCTGCAGGTGTGATCCCGGTGGAAGGGGAGTGATCTTCCGACCACCGGTGACCTCGCCAACAAACAAGCCCCTTCATGGGGCTTGTTTCGTTTCTGCCTTGTGTCTAGAATGACCGGCTCACCCGAGCCTGGGTTTTTTACCCTGCCCGCTTGGGTGGTTGTGATAGCCGCAAGGCTAATATTTCTTGTATCAGGAGCATCTAGCCCATGAGTATGCAGGACCCGTTAGCGGACATGCTAACTCGCATCCGTAATGCCCAGATGGCTGAAAAGTCCGTCGTAAGCATGCCTTCCTCCACCCTGAAGGTCGCGGTTGCCAAAGTTCTGAAAGACGAAGGTTACATTGCTGGTTACCAGGTAACTGGTGAGGCCAAGCCTTCCCTTTCGATCGAACTGAAGTACTTCGAAGGCCGTCCGGTCATCGAGGAACTGAAGCGTTCCAGCCGTCCTGGCCTGCGCCAGTACAAGGCCGTCACCGACCTGCCGAAAGTTCGTGGCGGTCTGGGCGTGTCTATTGTCTCCACCAACAAAGGTGTGATGACTGACCGCGCTGCGCGCGCTGCCGGTGTCGGCGGCGAAGTTCTGTGCACAGTGTTCTAAGGGGAGATAGGCATGTCTCGCGTCGCTAAGAACCCCGTTAAGCTGCCATCCGGTGTCGAAGTCAAATTCGCCGGTCAGCAGCTTTCGGTGAAGGGTGCCAAAGGCACTCTCGAACTGAACGTTCACTCGTCTGTTGAAGTTACCGAAGAGTCTGGCGAGCTGCGTTTCGTCGCTCGCAACGGTGACCAGCAAGCTCGCGCCATGGCCGGTACTACCCGTGCCCTGGTGAACAACATGGTCCAAGGCGTAAGCCAAGGCTTCGAGCGCAAGCTCCAGCTGGTCGGTGTTGGTTACAAGGCGCAGGCCAAAGGCGAAATCCTGAACCTGGCCCTGGGCTTCTCTCACCCAGTGGACTACGAACTGCCAGCCGGCATCACCGCTGAAACGCCTAGCCAGACCGACATCCTGATCAAGGGTATCGACAAGCAGCTGGTAGGTCAGGTGGCCGCTGAAATCCGCGGGTTCCGTCCGCCAGAGCCTTACAAGGGCAAGGGTGTACGTTACGCGGACGAAGCAGTCCGTCGTAAAGAAGCCAAGAAGAAGTAGGGCCTAGCAAATGACCGACAAAAAAGTTATTCGACTGCGTCGCGCTCGCAAAGCACGCCTCAAGATGCACGAACTCGAAGTCGTGCGCCTGTGCGTGTTCCGCTCCTCGCAGCACATCTACGCCCAGGTCATTTCGGCCGACGGCAGCAAGGTTCTGGCAAGCGCCTCGACCTTGGACAAAGACCTGCGTGATGGCGCCACTGGCAACATCGACGCGGCCACTAAGGTTGGCAAGCTGGTAGCTGAGCGTGCGAAAGCCGCCGGTGTATCTCAAGTTGCCTTTGACCGTTCCGGCTTCAAGTACCACGGCCGCGTCAAAGCGCTGGCTGATGCTGCTCGTGAAGGCGGGCTGGAGTTCTAAGTTATGGCAAATAACGATCAAAAGCGCGACGAAGGCTACATCGAGAAGCTGGTTCAAGTTAACCGCGTAGCTAAAACCGTTAAAGGCGGCCGTATCTTCACCTTCACCGCGCTGACCGTGGTTGGTGATGGCAAGGGTCGCGTTGGTTTCGGCCGTGGCAAGTCGCGCGAAGTACCTGCTGCGATCCAGAAAGCCATGGAAGCTGCTCGTCGCAACATGATCCAGGTTGACCTGAAGGGCACCACCCTGCAGTACGCCACCAAGGCTGCCCACGGCGCCTCGAAGGTTTACATGCAGCCTGCCTCGGAAGGTACCGGTATCATCGCCGGCGGCGCCATGCGTGCCGTCCTGGAAGTTGCTGGTGTTCAGAACGTCCTGGCCAAGTGCTACGGTTCGACCAACCCAGTGAACGTGGTTTACGCCACCTTCAAGGGTCTGAAAGCCATGCAATCTCCTGAGTCCATTGCTGCCAAGCGCGGCAAGAGCGTTGAGGAGATCTTCTAATCATGGCAACCGTAAAAGTAACGCTGATCAAGAGCGTCTCGGGCCGCCTGCCTAACCACAAACTGTGCGTTAAAGGCCTGGGTCTGCGTCGCATCGGTCACACTGTAGAAGTCCAGGATACTCCCGAGAACCGCGGGATGATCAACAAGGCTTACTACATGCTGAAGGTCGAGGGTTAATCGATGAAACTCAATGATCTGAGTCCAGCGCCGGGTTCCCGTCGCGAGAAGCATCGTCCAGGTCGTGGTATCGGTAGCGGTCTGGGTAAGACCGGCGGCCGTGGCCACAAAGGTCAGACCTCCCGTTCCGGTGGTTCGATCGCTCCTGGCTTCGAAGGCGGTCAACAGCCGCTGCACCGTCGTCTGCCGAAGTTCGGCTTCGTTTCCCTGAAAGCCATGGACCGCGCTGAAGTGCGTCTGTCCGAGCTGGCCAAAGTGGAAGGCGACGTGGTTTCCGTACAGTCCCTGAAGGACGCCAACGTGATTGGCCAGAACGTACAGCGTGTGAAAATCATGCTGTCTGGCGAAGTCACTCGCGCAGTCACCATCAAGGGCATCGCAGCCACCAAGGGTGCGCGTGCGGCTATCGAAGCAGCTGGCGGCAAGTTCGAGGAATAAATGGCTAAGCAAGGTGCTCTCTCTTCGCTCGGTAAGGGCGGGATGTCGGAACTCTGGGCTCGTCTGCGCTTTCTGTTCATGGCGATCATCGTCTATCGGATAGGTGCGCATATCCCGGTTCCTGGCATCAATCCAGACCGTCTGGCGGATCTGTTTCGGCAGAATGAGGGGACCATTCTTAGCTTGTTCAACATGTTTTCCGGTGGCGCGCTTGAGCGCATGAGCATCTTTGCACTGGGGATCATGCCGTACATCTCGGCATCGATCATCATGCAGCTGATGACGGCGGTCAGCCCGCAACTGGAGCAGTTGAAGAAGGAAGGTGAAGCTGGCCGTCGCAAGATCAGCCAGTACACCCGCTACGGCACCGTTATCCTGGCACTGGTTCAAGCCATTGGCATGTCCATTGGCCTGGCCAACCAGGGCGTGGCGTTTTCTGTAGGTCTCGGCTTCTATGTCGTTGCAGTCTCCACCTTTGTGGCGGGCGCGATGTTCATGATGTGGCTGGGCGAGCAGATCACCGAGCGCGGTGTGGGCAACGGTATCTCGATGTTGATCTTCGCAGGTATCGTTGCCGGTCTTCCGAGAGCAATCGGGCAGTCTTTCGAGTCTGCACGCACAGGCGATATCAACATTTTCGCCCTGGTCGCAATCGGTTTGCTTGCAGTAGCGATCATCGGTTTCGTGGTGTTCATTGAGCGTGGTCAGCGTCGTATCGCCGTTCACTACGCCAAGCGTCAGCAGGGCCGCAAGGTCTTCGCTGCGCAGACCAGCCACTTGCCGCTGAAGGTGAACATGGCGGGGGTTATCCCGGCCATTTTCGCGAGCAGCATTTTGCTGTTCCCGGCTTCGCTGGGTGCCTGGTTCGGTCAGTCCGAAGGTATGGGCTGGCTGCAGGACATCTCGCAGTCGATCGCTCCTGGTCAGCCGTTGAACATTCTGCTGTTTAGTGCAGGGATCATTTTCTTCTGCTTCTTCTACACAGCGTTGATGTTCAACCCGAAAGACGTAGCGGAAAACCTGAAGAAGTCCGGTGCCTTTATTCCGGGTATCCGTCCTGGTGAGCAGTCCGCGCGCTACATTGATGGCGTTCTGACTCGTTTGACCATGTTCGGTGCTCTTTACATGATGGCCGTCTGCCTTCTGCCCCAGTTCCTGGTGGTGGCAGCAAATGTGCCGTTCTACCTTGGCGGGACCTCGTTGCTGATTGTGGTAGTGGTTGTGATGGACTTCATGTCCCAAGTACAATCGCACCTCGTTTCGCACCAGTACGAATCCCTGATGAAGAAAGCCAACCTGAAAGGCTACGGCGGCAGCGGTCTGCTGCGCTGATACGCCCCTAAGGTTCGAGGAGTCGGTAATGAAAGTTCGTGCATCGGTGAAAAAGCTGTGCCGTAACTGCAAGATCATCCGTCGCGAAGGCGTCGTACGAGTGATCTGCAGCGCGGAACCGCGTCACAAACAGCGCCAAGGCTGAGTGTGATCTGCGCTTCAAACCCAGCAGCTAGTGTGCTGCTGGGTTGATTATTCGTTTCTACAGCGATATTATCTCGCGCCCTATTTCTTGGCTTCCGGGGCGTAGGTAGCTGTCAATTGGAGTCCCACTGAATGGCCCGTATTGCAGGCGTCAACATTCCAGATAACAAGCATACTGTTATCTCGCTGACCTACATCTATGGTGTCGGTCGCACAACTGCACAGAAGATCTGTGCAGACGCTGGTGTCAACCCAGCCGCAAAGATCAAGGATCTGAGCGACGAGCAAATCGAAACCCTGCGTGGCGAAGTCGCGAAGTTCACCACCGAAGGTGACCTGCGTCGTGACATCAACATGAAGATCAAACGCTTGATGGACCTGGGTTGCTACCGCGGCCTGCGTCATCGTAAAGGTCTGCCGGTTCGCGGTCAGCGCACCAAGACCAACGCACGCACCCGTAAGGGCCCGCGTAAGCCGATCCGCAAGTAATCGCCCAGGAATATAGACATGGCAAAACCTGCTGCTCGTCCTCGTAAGAAAGTCAAAAAGACAGTGGTTGATGGCATCGCCCACATCCACGCTTCTTTCAACAACACCATCGTGACCATCACCGACCGTCAGGGCAACGCACTGTCCTGGGCTACTTCCGGTGGTTCGGGTTTCCGTGGTTCGCGCAAATCCACCCCGTTCGCAGCCCAGATTGCTGCTGAGCGTGCTGGTCAAGCTGCGCTGGAATATGGTCTGAAGAACCTCGACGTCAACGTCAAGGGTCCAGGTCCAGGTCGTGAATCCGCCGTTCGTGCACTGAACAGCTGCGGCTACAAGATCGCCAGCATCACCGACGTGACGCCAATCCCGCATAACGGGTGCCGTCCGCCGAAGAAGCGTCGCGTGTAATCAGGAGACAGAAGAATGGCACGTTACATTGGTCCAAAATGCAAACTGTCTCGTCGTGAAGGCACCGACCTGTTCCTGAAGAGCGGCGTTCGCGCTCTGGAATCGAAGTGCAACATCGAAGCAGCCCCAGGTATCCACGGCCAGCGCCGTGGCCGTCAGTCCGACTACGGTACCCAGCTGCGCGAGAAACAAAAAGTCCGTCGTATCTACGGTGTTCTGGAGCGTCAGTTCCGCGGTTACTACCAAGCTGCTGCCTCGAAAAAAGGCGCAACCGGTGAGAACCTGCTGCAACTGCTCGAGTGCCGTCTGGATAACGTCGTTTACCGTATGGGCTTCGGTTCGACTCGTTCCGAGTCCCGTCAGCTGGTTTCGCACAAAGCGATCAGCGTCAACGGTAAGACTGTAAACATTCCATCCTACCAAGTTCGTCCGGGTGACGTGGTCGCGGTTCGCGAGAAGTCGCTGAACCAGCTGCGCATTGTTCAAGCCCTTGAACTGTGCGCCCAGCGTGGCCGCGTTGAGTGGGTAGACGTAGATTCCGCTAAGAAGTCGGGCGTTTTCAAGAACGTTCCAGCTCGTGGCGATCTGTCTGCCGACATCAACGAAAACCTGATTGTCGAGCTCTACTCCAAGTAAGGGCTAGAAAATAGGTGCATCCATGCAGATTTCGGTAAATGAGTTCCTGACTCCCCGCCATATTGATGTGCAGGTAGTCAGTCCGACCCGCGCCAAGATTACGCTCGAGCCTCTCGAGCGTGGTTTCGGCCATACCCTGGGCAACGCGCTGCGCCGCATCCTGTTGTCCTCCATGCCTGGCTGTGCAGTAGTCGAGGCCGAGATCGATGGCGTACTCCATGAGTACTCCGCGATCGAAGGTGTTCAGGAAGACGTAATTGAAATCCTGTTGAACCTGAAAGGCCTGGCTATCAAACTGCACGGTCGTGACGAAGTTACGCTGACCTTGTCGAAAAAGGGTTCGGGGGTGGTTACCGCTGCCGATATTCAGCTGGATCACGATGTCGAGATCGTCAACCCCGATCACGTAATCGCGAACCTGGCGTCCAACGGCGCCCTGAACATGAAGCTCACTGTAGCTCGTGGTCGCGGTTACGAGCCGGCTGACTCCCGTCAAACCGACGAAGACGAAAGCCGTAGCATTGGCCGTCTGCAGCTGGACGCCTCGTTCAGCCCGGTGCGTCGTATCGCCTATGTGGTCGAGAACGCCCGTGTTGAACAGCGTACCAACCTGGACAAGCTGGTCATTGATCTGGAAACCAACGGCACCCTGGATCCTGAAGAGGCTATCCGCCGCGCTGCGACCATCCTGCAACAGCAGCTGGCCGCGTTCGTCGACCTCAAAGGTGACAGTGAGCCTGTCGTAGTCGAGCAGGAAGACGAGATCGATCCGATCCTGCTGCGCCCGGTTGACGACCTGGAACTGACTGTACGTTCGGCCAACTGCCTCAAGGCGGAGAACATCTACTACATCGGCGACCTGATTCAGCGTACCGAAGTAGAGCTGTTGAAGACTCCTAACCTTGGCAAGAAGTCCCTGACTGAAATCAAGGACGTTCTGGCCTCTCGTGGTCTGTCTCTCGGCATGCGCCTCGACAACTGGCCGCCTGCAAGTCTTAAGAAAGACGACAAGGCGACCGCCTGATCGTCGTAATCACCGAACGTAGTGTTTGGTAAGGAATGAATCATGCGTCATCGTAAAAGTGGACGTCACCTGAGCCGTACCAGCTCTCACCGCAAGGCTATGTTCCAGAACATGGCAGTGTCGTTGATCGAGCACGAGCTGATCAAAACCACCCTGCCGAAAGCCAAGGAACTGCGCCGCGTTGCCGAGCCGCTGATCACCCTGGCCAAGGAAGACAGCGTTGCTAACCGTCGTCTGGCCTTCGACCGTACCCGTTCGAAGTCCGCTGTTGGCAAACTGTTCAACGACCTGGGCAAGCGTTACGCCACCCGTCAGGGCGGCTACCTGCGCATCCTGAAGTGCGGTTTCCGCGCTGGCGACAACGCGCCTATGGCGTATGTCGAGCTGGTTGATCGTCCGGTCGGCGGTGCTGTAGAAGCTGCTGAGTAAGACGTTCTGTCTGCTACAAAGAACCGGGCCTAGTGCCCGGTTTTTTGTGTCCGCAAGTATTGTTTATTTCTATTGATACAAGTCATGTAATGAATTTGTTCTGAAACAACCGCTCGTCGATACTCCTTCTCAAGCCGTTTAGCCGGCGCCTGAAGACCGATAAGGAGAGCCCATGAGCAAGATTCTCACCACCGCCAGCGGTGCACCTGTAGCTGACAACCAGAATTCCCGCTCCGCCGGCCCACGCGGCCCGCTGCTGCTCGACGACTTCCACCTGATCGAGAAGCTCGCCCACTTCAACCGCGAGAACATCCCTGAGCGCCGTGTGCACGCCAAAGGCTCGGGTGCCTACGGTACCTTCACTGTCACCCGCGATATCACCTCGCACACCAGCGCCAAGCTGTTCGAACAGATCGGCAAGCAGACCGAAACCTTCCTGCGATTCTCGACGGTCGGCGGCGAGCGTGGCTCGGCGGATACCGAGCGTGACCCACGTGGTTTTGCGGTGAAGTTCTACACCGAGGAAGGCAACTGGGACATCGTTGGCAACAACACGCCGGTGTTCTTCATCCGCGACCCGCTGAAGTTCCCGGATTTTATCCACACCCAGAAGCGCCACCCGCAAACCAACCTGAAGAACGCCCAGATGATGTGGGACTTCTGGTCGCACTCGCCCGAGGCGCTGCACCAGGTCACCATCCTGTTCTCTGACCGTGGTATCCCGGACGGTTACCGGCACATGCACGGCTTCGGTAGCCACACCTACAGCCTGATCAATGCCCAAGGCGAGCGCACCTGGGTCAAATGGCACTTCAAGACCCAGCAAGGCATCAAGAACCTGGCCCCGGCCGATGCAGCGCGCCTGGCCGGTACCGATCCGGACTACGCCCAGCGTGACCTGTTCGAGGCCATCGAGCGTGGCGACTTCCCGCGCTGGACCGTGTGCATCCAGGTGATGAGTGAGGCCGAGGCCGCCAACCGCGACGAGAACCCGTTCGACGTGACCAAGACCTGGTCGCAGAAGGATTACCCGCTGATCGAGGTCGGTGTACTGGAGCTCAACCGCAACCCGCTGAACTACTTTGCCGAAGTGGAGCAGGCGGCGTTCGGCCCGAGCAACATGGTCCCGGGTGTCGGCCTGTCGCCTGACCGCATGCTGCAGGGCCGCGTTTTCGCCTACGCCGACGCACACCGCTACCGTGTGGGTACCAACCACCAGCAACTGCCGGTGAACGCCCCACGCAGCCCGGTGAACAGCTACCAGCGCGATGGTTCGATGGCCATGGGCAGCTACGGCAGTGCGCCGAACTATGAACCCAACAGCTACGCCGATGCGCCGAAGCAGTCGCCACGCCACGCCGAACCCCCACTGGCCCTCAGCGGCGCAGCGGACCGTCACGACCACCGTGAGGACAACGACTACTACAGCCACGCCGGTGCGTTGTTCCGCCTGATGAGCGACGAGCAGAAGGCACTGCTGATCGGCAACATCGCCGGCACCATGGCGGGCGTCAGTGAAGACGTGATCCAGCGCCAGTTGCAGTACTTCTTCAAGGCCGACCCGGCCTACGGCGAAGGCATCGCCAAGGCATTGGGCGTGAATCTCGCCTAAGTCGAAGTGATAAGAAGAACCGCCCTCATTTGGGCGGTTTTCAATGAAAATCACTACTGTTTAACCGATTTTTTGCATCAAATTGCGCGTTTTTCAGTGACCGCGCGCAAAAGCTGGTTCACACTATGTGCATCAAGCCGTTTTCATAGGGAGAATCAGGGCGATGCAAGGTCACCCGGACGTTATCAACTATCTCGTCACGTTGCTGAAGGGCGAACTGGCGGCTCGCGACCAGTACTTCATTCACTCGCGCATGTACGAAGACTGGGGCCTGTCCAAGCTCTACGAGCGTATCAACCACGAGATGGAAGAAGAGACGCAGCACGCTGATGCCCTGATGCGTCGTATCCTCATGCTCGAAGGCACTCCCGACATGCGCGCGGACGACCTGGAAGTGGGCAGCACCGTGCCGGAAATGATCGAGGCCGACCTCAAGCTCGAGTACAAGGTGCGTGGCGCGCTGTGCAAAGGCATCGAGCTATGCGAGTTGCACAAGGACTACATCAGCCGCGACATCCTGCGCGCGCAGCTGGCTGACACCGAAGAAGATCACACCTACTGGCTGGAGAAGCAGCAGGGCCTGATCAAGGCCATCGGCCTGGAAAACTACCTGCAGTCGCAGATGTAAGTTATCCACGGCCTCACAAAAAAGCCCCTGGCTCCATAGGTACCAGGGGCTTTTTCATGTCACCGGCAACCGTCAGGCCCGGTCACGCTCCAGCAGCGGCTTGAGGTAGTGGCCGGTATAAGACTGCTTCATCTTGGTCAGCTCTTCCGGGGTACCGCAGGCAATGATCTGCCCGCCCTTGGAGCCGCCTTCCGGTCCTAGGTCCACCAGCCAGTCGGCGGTCTTGATCACATCAAGATTGTGCTCGATTACCACTACGGTGTTGCCGTGGTCACGTAGGCGATGCAGAACGTCCAGCAGCTGCTGGATGTCGGCGAAGTGCAGGCCGGTGGTTGGCTCGTCGAGGATGTACAAGGTCTTGCCGGTGTCGCGCTTGGACAGCTCACGGGACAGCTTCACCCGTTGCGCCTCGCCACCGGACAAGGTGGTCGCCGATTGCCCCAGCTTGATGTACGAAAGCCCCACGTCCATCAGCGTTTGCAGCTTGCGCGCCAGCGCCGGCACCGCATCGAAGAACTCGCGGGCATCCTCGATGGTCATTTCCAGCACCTCGTGGATGTTCTTGCCCTTGTACTTGATCTCCAGGGTTTCGCGGTTGTAGCGCTTGCTCTTGCACACGTCGCAAGGCACGTAGATGTCCGGCAGGAAGTGCATCTCGACCTTGATCAGGCCATCGCCCTGGCAGGCCTCGCAACGGCCGCCCTTGACGTTGAACGAGAAACGCCCCGGCCCGTAGCCGCGCGAGCGCGATTCCGGTACGCCAGAGAACAGCTCGCGAATCGGCGTGAAGATGCCGGTGTAGGTCGCCGGGTTCGAGCGCGGGGTGCGGCCGATCGGGCTTTGGTCGATGTCCACGACCTTGTCCAGGTGCTGCAGGCCGTCCATGCTGCTGTGCGGCGCGGCTTCCAGGCTGCTCGCGCCGTTGAGGGCGGTGGCGGCGAGGGGGAACAGGGTGTTGTTGATCAGTGTCGACTTGCCCGAGCCGGACACGCCGGTCACGCAGGTCAGCAGGCCGATCGGGATCTCCAGGTCGACGTTCTGCAGGTTGTTGCCACGTGCGCCCTTAAGCTTGAGCTGCAGCTTCTTGTTGCGCGGGGTGCGCTTTACCGGCACGACAATCTTCTTGCGCCCGGACAGGTACTTGCCTGTCAGCGAATCAGGGTGGTCCATGACCTCCTGCGGCGAGCCTTCGGCGACGATCTGGCCGCCGTGCACGCCGGCACCGGGGCCGATGTCCACCACGTAGTCGGCCAGGCGAATGGCGTCCTCGTCGTGTTCCACCACGATCACGGTGTTGCCCAGGTCGCGCAGGTGGTTGAGGGTGGCCAGCAGGCGGTCGTTGTCGCGTTGATGAAGACCGATGGACGGTTCGTCGAGGATGTACATTACCCCGACCAGGCCGGCACCGATCTGACTGGCCAGGCGGATACGCTGGGCTTCGCCACCCGACAGCGTATCGGCGCTGCGGTCCAGGGTCAGGTAGTCGAGGCCTACATTGACCAGGAACTGCAGGCGCTCGCAGATTTCCTTGAGGATCTTCGCCGCGATCTCCCCACGGCGGCCGGTCAGGGTCAGGTCACCGAAGTAGCTGCTGGCTTCACCGATCGGCAAGTTGGTCACTGCTGGCAGGGTCTTCTCGCCAACCCACACGTGGCGGGCTTCGCGGCGCAGGCGGGTGCCGCGGCAATCCGGGCAGGGCTGGGTGCCGAGGAACTTGGCCAGCTCTTCACGCACGGTGGCCGATTCGGTTTCGCGGTAGCGGCGTTCGAGGTTTGGCACGATGCCTTCGAACGGGTGCGAGCGCTTGACGATATCGCCACGGTCGTTGAGGTACTTGAAGTCGACGCTCTGCTTGCCGCTGCCCTGCAGGATCACCTTCTGGTGGTCGGCTGACAGTTCACCGAACGGCTCCTCCAGGCTGAAGCCATAATGCGCGGCTAGCGAGCCGAGCATCTGGAAGTAGTACACGTTGCGCCGGTCCCAGCCCCGAATCGCGCCTTCGGCCAGGGTCAGCTCACTGTTGACCAGGCGCTTGGTATCGAAGAACTGTTTCACCCCCAGGCCGTCGCAGGTCGGGCAGGCACCGGCCGGGTTGTTGAAGGAGAACAGCTTTGGCTCCAGCTCGCTGATCGCATGTCCACATACCGGGCAGGCGAAGCGTGCGGAGAAGATCATCTCTTCGCCTGGCTCGTCGTCCATGGGCGCCACCAGAGCGATGCCGTCGGCCAGCTTCAGCGCAGTTTCGAACGATTCGGCAAGGCGCTGCTGCAGGTCGGCGCGGACCTTGAAACGGTCCACCACCACATCGATGCTGTGCTTTTTCTGCTTGTCCAGCTTCGGCAGTTCGTCCAGCTCATAGAGCTTGCCGTTGACCCGTGCACGGACGAAGCCCTGGGCGCGCAGCTCATCGAACACCGCCAGGTGCTCACCTTTGCGCTCGCGCACCACCGGTGCCAGCAGCATCAGCTTGCTGCCTTCCGGGCGCTCCAGCACCAGGTCGACCATCTGGCTGATCGTTTGCGCTTCCAGCGGAATATCGTGGTCCGGGCAGCGTGGCGTACCGACGCGTGCGTACAGCAGGCGCAGGTAGTCGTAGATCTCGGTGATGGTGCCGACCGTGGAGCGGGGGTTGTGCGACGTCGACTTTTGCTCGATGGAAATGGCCGGCGACAGGCCTTCGATGGTGTCGACGTCGGGCTTTTCCATCATCGACAGGAATTGCCGGGCATAGGCCGACAGCGATTCCACGTAGCGGCGCTGGCCCTCGGCGTAGAGGGTATCGAACGCCAGGGACGACTTGCCGGATCCGGACAGGCCGGTGATCACGATCAGCTTGTCCCGCGGCAGGGTCAGGTCGATGTTCTTCAGGTTGTGGGTACGAGCCCCACGAATCAGGATCTTGTCCACTGCGGCCTCGCTCGGCGGGCATAAACAAGGAAGTATACGGCGCGCTGCCAGTACGCGGCAAAGCGTCGCGTAGATGCCGTCAAGCTGTCGGACTGATAGAATCGCCGCCGGTTCACACGAGGTTTATCCATGCACGACACCCACAACGAGCGCATGAGCAGCGGCGAAACCCGCGCTGCTAGCGGCCTGGCCCTGGTCTTTGCCTTTCGTATGCTGGGCATGTTCATGGTCTTGCCGGTGCTGGCCACCTACGGCATGGACCTGGCCGGCGCCACGCCCGCGCTGATCGGCCTGGCCATCGGCGCCTATGGCCTGACCCAGGCAGTATTGCAGATCCCGTTCGGGATGATCTCCGACCGCATCGGCCGCCGGCCGGTGATTTACCTGGGGCTGGTGGTCTTTGCCCTGGGCAGCCTGTTGGCGGCCCAGGCCGACTCCATCTGGGGCGTGATCGCCGGGCGAATCCTGCAGGGCGCCGGGGCGATTTCTGCGGCGGTCATGGCCTTGCTCTCGGATCTGACCCGCGAGCAGCACCGGACCAAGGCGATGGCGATGATCGGCATGAGCATCGGCCTGTCGTTTGCCGTGGCCATGGTCATTGGTCCATTGCTCACAAGCCATTTCGGCTTGTCAGGATTGTTCCTGGCCACCGCAGGACTTGCCTTGGTCGGCATCCTGTTGATCGCCTTCGTCGTACCCAATACCCACAGCACCTTGCAGCACCGTGAGTCGGGTGTGGCGCGCCAGGCCCTCGGCCCGACCCTGCGTCACCCGGACCTTCTGCGCCTGGACGTGGGCATTTTCATCCTCCACGCCATCCTCATGGCCAGCTTCGTCGCGCTGCCCCTGGCGTTTGTCGAGCGCGGCGGCCTGCCCAAGGAACAGCACTGGTGGGTGTACCTGACCGCGCTGCTGATCTCATTTTTTGCAATGATCCCGTTCATCATTTACGGCGAAAAAAAGCGCAAGATGAAACGTGTGTTGGCCGGTGCGGTCAGTGTCCTGCTGCTGACGGAAGTGTTCTTCTGGCAGTGGGCTGACGGTTTGCGCGGACTGGTGATTGGCACCGTGGTATTCTTTACCGCATTCAACCTGCTGGAGGCTTCGTTGCCTTCGCTGGTGAGCAAGGTGTCGCCTGCTGGTGGCAAGGGGACGGCGATGGGGGTGTATTCCACCAGCCAGTTCCTGGGCGCCGCCCTGGGAGGAATCCTCGGTGGCTGGCTGTTCCAGCACGGCGGGCTGAACATGGTGTTCCTTGGTTGCGCAATCCTGTGTGCCATCTGGTTGGTCGTTGCCTTGCGCATGAACGAGCCGCCCTATGTGACCAGTCTGCGCATGCCGCTGACGCCAGAGGCAGTTCGGGAAGCCGGCTTGACCGAGCGCCTGATGGCCGTGCCGGGTGTGACCGACGCCGTGGTGGTGGCAGATGAAGCCGCCATCTATATCAAACTGGATACGAAAATTTTGGACCGTGCGACCCTCGAGCGACTGGTGAACCCAGCCTCTTCGGCGTGCGAAGCCTAGGAGAACGTTATGGCCCGTGGGGTTAACAAAGTCATTCTGGTCGGCACCTGTGGTCAGGATCCCGAAGTCCGCTACCTGCCCAACGGTAACGCCGTGACCAACCTGAGCCTGGCCACCAGCGAGCAGTGGACCGACAAGCAGTCGGGCCAGAAGGTCGAACGTACCGAGTGGCACCGTGTGTCGCTGTTCGGCAAGGTTGCCGAGATCGCCGGCGAGTACCTGCGCAAAGGTTCGCAGTGCTACATCGAAGGCAAGCTGCAGACCCGCGAGTGGGAAAAAGACGGCATCAAGCGCTACACCACCGAGATCATCGTCGACATCAACGGCACCATGCAGCTGCTCGGCGGTCGTCCGCAGGGCCAGCAGCAGGGCGGTGACCCGTACAACCAGGGCGGCGGCAACTACGGTGGCGGCCAGCAGCAACAGTATAACCAGGCTCCGCCACGCCAGCAGGCTCAGCGCCCGCAGCAGCAACAGCGTCCGGCGCCACAGCAGCCTGCGCCGCAGCCGGCGGCTGACTTCGACAGCTTCGATGATGATATTCCGTTCTGATCGAGCGGCAAGGCGTCTAGCTGAAACAGAAACCCAGGGCAGTTGCCCTGGGTTTTTTTATGCCCTTCCCACAACCCCGCTCAATAAAACAACCGCGGCTCCGGCGAATCCAGCAGACTCGCCAATTTGGTCAGGGCAAAGCCCAGCTCCTGGCGGCTGGGAGACATCAAGGCAATGCGCACGCCACAGGTGGCATGGCTGCGCTCGGGCAGGAACTGGCTGCCACTGACCACCGTGACGCCATTGTTGCGTGCCAGGTTGGCAAACTCGTCACTGGTCCAGGGCTCGGGCAATTCCAGCCAGATGTGGAAGCTGTTGGGCTGGCTGCGGATCCTGTACTTGCCCAGAATCTCTCGCGCCATATGCTGACGCGCAGCCGCTTCCTCCTGTTGCACCTGCACCAA
Organism: Pseudomonas sp. SMN11; assembly: GCF_052041945.1. Taxonomy (NCBI): domain Bacteria; kingdom Pseudomonadati; phylum Pseudomonadota; class Gammaproteobacteria; order Pseudomonadales; family Pseudomonadaceae; genus Pseudomonas; species Pseudomonas sp. SMN11. The sequence continues at coordinate 21,474 of NZ_JBKGGW010000028.1, forward strand.
CTGATCGGCCATGCCGCTGTTGATCAGGTTGCTGGCCAGCTGCGCCATCAATGGCGATGGCATCCAGACGCTGCTGCGTACCATCGACGATAGCCGTGAGAGGGTTTGCGGCGGGGCATACAGATAGCCGATACGCAGTGCCGGCAGCACACTCTTGGACAGGCTGGTGAGGTACACCGACCGCTCAGGGGCATACGCGGCAAGCGGCTTGTAGTCCGGGGCGGGTTCGAGAAAGCCATAGATGTCGTCATCGACGATGAACAGGTCGAACTCGCGAGCGATTTCCGCAATGGCCTCGCGCCGCGCATGGGGCATGATCGAGTTGGTCGGGTTCTGGTGCGTGGTGACGCACACCAGCAGCGAAGGGCGATGTTCCAGGCATGCCGCACGCAGCGCCTCGGGAATCAGCCCGAATTCGTCCATGGCCACGCCACGCAGGCGACGCCCCATGCTGTGGGCCAGGGAGATGATGCCTGGGTAGCAGAACGATTCGCACAGCACCACGTCGTCGCTCTTCGACAGGCTGCTGATGGCCACTAGCAAGCCATGCTGGGCGCCGGACGTAAGCACCACCTGCTGCCAGCGTGCCTCAGGGAGCCAGCGTTGAATCCAGGCCGCACCGGCCTGCTTGTGGGTCGCATGACCGCCCTCGGTGACATAGTCCAGCACTTGGGCCAGGTCGGGCGACTGGGCCAGTTCGTTGATGGCACCGCGCAGCCAATCGGTCATGTGGGCGTCACTGGGCTTGATGATCGACAGGTCGATCTGACCGCTCTCGCGCTCAGCGCTGCTGGGGCTGGGCCGTGCAGGAGCAAGCGGGGCAGGGAGCTGCGCCTGGCGTTGTGGCAGCACGAAAGTCCCGCGCCCGACCTCACCCACCACCAGGCCACGCTTGGCGGCTTCGTCATAGGCTCGGCCAATGGTGCCGGGTGTCACGTCCAGTGACTCGGCCAGGTCCTTGAGGGTCGGCAAGCGTTCGCCAGCCACCAGCCGGCCGCTGCCGATGTCCTGCTCCAGGGCGTCGGCGATCATCAGGTAGACCGGCTGCGCCAGGTCGCTGTAGTGAGGAACCCACATAGAAATGGCACCAGAATCTGCGAGAACGCGGAAGCCTAGCACGAAAGGTCTGATGGAAGTAATTGTGTTTTCTTACGTGTAAATTGCCTTGATTGAATCGCATCGATTAGTTGATCGATGGACCTTCCAAGCGGCCCCTGATTGAGATAAATCGGGTCTGCATCCAGCGTCGTTTCGCCACGCTCGCCAGAAACCTTTTGAAATCAATAAGTTGATTGAATCGACTCAATTGGCTTTCTGCGCCTTTTGGAAAATGGATTGAATCGACGTTATTTTTGTAATTACAATGATTGCGTCGATGCAATTCGCTGGCCTCTCGCTGGCTTCAGCCGCTTGCATCGTCCCGCTGTGACCGGCTTCAAAAACATAAACATCTGCCGCCGACACCGACTGGCCTCAAGCCAGCAACATGGAATATCACTGCAAATGGAAAGTGCACACCTGCATCAAGGCGCCGAGGTTCAAGCCTCACTGGAGATCCGTCTGCCCTGGGTCATCTCCAGCGCCTGGCAAACCTTGCTGAACAACACACCGCTCGACTTCGAGACGAGCAAGGAGCTTTATCCACAGCTCAAAGACCAGGCCCAGGACGTGCTGGGCAAGGCGCTGTGCCAACAGATCCGTGGCTTCGTCACGGATCCTTACCTGACCAGCATGATCGTGCGCAATTGCCCGCGTGACCGTGACATCCCACCCACGCCTTATTCGGGCGTACTCAGCCCGCGCAGCACGCCGGTTGCCTGCCTGGTCAGCCTGACCATGCAGAGCCTGATGGGGATCAACCCGGTGGTCTACGAGGGTGAAAACGATGGCCGGCTGTTCCGCCATGTCATTCCTTCGCGCCATTCCTCCAGCCACAAGAGCTCCCATGGCTCGAAGCTGCGCTTCTCCTATCACGTGGACAACCCGGACCTGCCGCTGTCATCCGAGCCGCTCGGCGACACGTCCTGCTGCCCGGAATACCTGTCGTTCTTCGGCATGCGCTGCGACCCGCGCATCAGCACCACACTGGTGAGCCTCGATGCCGTGGTGGCGGCACTGCCTGCGGCCACCGTGCGCGAACTGTGCCTGCCTCAGTTCGAGATCCGCCGCCCCGACTCCTTTAGCGGCAACCGCCGTTGCACGGCCGAACTCCCGGTGCTGGTGCACGGCCAGGCCGGCGAATGGTTGTGCCGTTTCGACAGCGAGAACACCCACGGCCTCAACCTGCGGGCCGAGCAGGCGCTGGCCAGCCTGCGCAGCGTGCTGGAAACCCGTCGCTTCGACGAACCCCACCTGCTGCTGCCGGGCGACTTCATGGTCTTCAAGAACCAGCGAGTGCTGCATGCCCGCGATGGCTTTGAGCCACAGAACGATGGTGCCGACCGCTGGCTGCTGCGTCTGTTCGCGGTCAACGACCTGAACCGCGTGCATTTCGCCCGGGCCGATCACCTTTACGAAGTGCTCTCCTGATTCTCTTTTACTGACTCGACGGACGTACCGATATGGAACTGTTAGGCGCCTTCTGGGCGGAACACTGGTTGCTGGCGATCCTGATGCTGGGCGCTATCGCATTCGTTGCAGGCTTTGTCGACAGCATCGCCGGCGGGGGCGGGCTGTTTCTGGTGCCGGGCTTCCTGCTGGTGGGCATGCCACCGCAGGTTGCCCTGGGGCAGGAGAAGCTGGTCAGCACCCTCGGCACGCTCGCGGCCATCCGCAACTTCCTGGCCAACAGCAAGATGGTCTGGCAGGTGGCGCTGGTCGGGGTGCCGTTTTCATTGCTCGGGGCTTATCTGGGTGCGCATCTGATCGTGTCGATCCCCCAGGAAACCGTGGGCAAGATCATCCTGGCGCTGATCCCGTTCGGCATCCTCATCTTCCTCACCCCCAAGGACCGCCCGGTGGAGGAGCGCGAACTGTCGCCGCGCATGCTGTTCACCGTGGTGCCGCTGACCTGCCTGGCCATCGGCTTCTACGACGGCTTCTTCGGCCCCGGCACCGGCAGCATGTTCATCATCGCGTTCCACTACCTGCTGCGCATGGACCTGGTCTCCAGTTCCGCCAACTCCAAGACCTTCAACTTCGCCTCCAACATCGGCGCCCTGGTGGCGTTCGTCATGGCGGGCAAGGTCGTCTACCTGCTGGCGCTACCGCTGGTGGCCTGCAACATCCTCGGCAACCACCTGGGCAGCGCCCTGGCCCTGCGCAAAGGCAATGAAGTGGTACGCAAGGCGCTGGTGTTCTCGATGCTCTGCCTGTTTACCAGCCTGGGTGTGAAGTACCTGGCCTGACCCCTTTCAAAGGAGATAACTGATGAAAACTGCATTCGTGACCGGCGCTTCTTCGGGCTTTGGCCGGGCCATCTGCCGCACCCTGATCGGCAAGGGCTACCGTGTGATCGGCGCCGCCCGGCGCATGGACAAGCTGCAAGTGCTGGAGGCCGAGCTGGGCGACAATTTCATTGCGCTGGCGCTTGATGTCACCGATCCGCTGTCGATCGAGTCGGCGTTCGAACAAGTCCGCGACGCCTCGCTGCAAATTGACCTGCTGGTGAACAATGCCGGGCTGGCGCTGGGTGTCGACCGCGCCCAGGCCAGCAGCAGCGAGAACTGGCAGCAGATGATCGACACCAACGTCACCGGCCTGGCGATGGTGACCCACAAAGTCCTGCCGCAGATGGTGGAGGCTGACAGCGGCATGATCATCAACATGGGCTCCATCGCCGGCACTTATCCGTACCCGGGCGGCAATGTGTATGGCGCCAGCAAGGCGTTTGTCCGCCAGTTCAGCCTCAACCTGCGCGCCGATCTGGCGGGCACCCGCGTGCGGGTGAGTAATATCGAACCGGGGTTGTGCTCGGGCACCGACTTTTCGGTGGTGCGCCTGAACGGCGACCTGGATGCCGTGCAAGCGCTCTACCGCGACGTGGAGGCCATCTTGCCGGAGGACATCGCCGCTACGGTGGCCTGGATTGCCGAGCAACCGGGGCATGTGAACATCAATACCGTCGAGATCATGCCGGTGGCCCAGAGCAGCGCGGCACTCAATGTGGTGCGTAACCTGCCGCGTTGTTTTTAGGATCTCACAAGCGCCATGAGCCTACAGGCATGCGCCTAGATGCGGACTGGGAATATTCGGGCGAAGTATCTCTTTGTGTTGTAGGGCATTTCTGAAGCTGCTCTTGCGTCAACTATCTGCTACGGCCGTTGCTTAGTATCCATGTTTTCAAAGGAGTGGATCATGCAACCAAGCAATGATGAGTCTGTTCAAAAGGAAATCAAACTGATAGCTTCGGCAGGGGACTATCAGGTCCCCGGCTTCAGCGAAGACTATGCGGCCTATCTTGAAGGTATCGACGATGGTGCCGGTTTTTTCGGCGGCTTAGCGATGGCGGTAGGTGGTGTAATTGCCCTCGTAGGCTTCAGTACAGCGGTTTTCGGCCCTGAGACGATTACTTACAGCAGAATGGCTGGCCCGACCTTGCTTCAATATGTGCAGATGTACCCAGGTCCGATATTCAGTGTGGGGGGAGCTCTTGTCGCTTTGTGTTCTCACCTTTACGGCAAAAGGGCTGTTACCCGAGAGGTATTTCTCTTGTCACACTACAAACTTATCTCCCGCGACGGGAGAGATATCAGTGGTGAGGTCAAAGTGCGTTATCTGGATGGCGATAAGTTCAACATGGCTATCAACTGACCAGTGCTTTGGCCACGATCATCAGGTAATTCGTAATTGCATGCATGACATTGCCTGGCATGTTCAGGCCGGGTTCCCAGGATAGGGCGCGGCAGTGCAGGTCAATGGTTCGATGCCCCCCATGTCAGCAGTATGGGGCAGGGCAAATCTGGTGCTCGCTTCACCATTTTCAATGCTTGTGAAATTGAGCGCCGCCCGCAACCCGGCTCCTGCATCTGTTTCGGGGCAGTCACTCCTGCACCCTTCGTGCGTACACCCCTGACCCATGTCATCGCACCTTCTAATTTCTTGACTAGTCTTATCTATTGGCGGCCATCAATCAGCCGCCACCGTGACTACCAAGAGGCGCCGGCCATGTTCCGTGCGTCCACCACCTGATCAGGAGTGCACGATGGATCTCAACCGTCGGCAGTTCTTCAAGGTCGCCGCCGTCGGCCTTGGAGGCTCGAGCCTGGCGGCGTTGGGCATGGCCCCGACGCCGGCCTTCGCCGAGCAGGTGCGTCACTTCAAGCTGGCGCACACCAAAGAGACGCGCAACACCTGCCCCTACTGCTCGGTCGGCTGCGGCCTGATCCTGTACAGCCAGGGCGATGCGGGCAAGAACGTCAAACAGAACATCATCCACATCGAAGGCGACGCCGATCACCCGGTCAACCGCGGCACCCTGTGCCCGAAAGGCGCCGGGCTGCTCGACTTCATCCACAGCCCGAGCCGCCTCAAGTACCCCGAGGTGCGCAAGCCGGGCAGCAACGAGTGGGTGCGGGTCAGCTGGGACGAGGCGCTCGACCGCGTCGCCGACCTGATGAAGAAAGACCGCGACGCCAACTTCATCGAGAAGAATGCCCAGGGGCAAACGGTGAACCGCTGGCTCACCACCGGTTTCCTCGCTGCTTCCGCCGCCTCCAGCGAGGCCGGCTACCTGACCCACAAGGTCGTCCGCGCAACAGGCATGCTGGGGTTCGATAACCAGGCACGTGTCTGACATGGCCCGACGGTGGCAAGTCTTGCCCCGACGTACGGCCGTGGCGCCATGACCAACCACTGGTCAGATATCGCCAACGCGAATCTGGTCCTGGTAATGGGTGGCAACGCAGCAGAAGCGCATCCGTGCGGCTTCAAATGGGTGACCGAAGCCAAGGCGCATAACCAGGCGCGGCTGATCGTGGTCGATCCGCGGTTTACCCGTACCGCTTCGGTGGCGGACTACTACGCGCCGATTCGTACCGGTACCGACATCGCCTTCATGGGCGGGCTGATCAACTACCTGCTGAGCAACGACAAGATCCAGCACGAGTACGTGCGCAACTACACCGACGTGTCGTTCATCGTCAAAGAAAGCTATGGCTTCGAGGACGGGCTGTTCAGCGGCTACGACGAAGCCAAGCGTGTGTATGCGGATAAATCCGGCTGGGGCTACGAGCTGGGCGAGGACGGCTTCGCCAAGGTCGACCCGACCCTGCAGCACCCGCGCTGCGTGTACCAGCTGATGAAGCAGCACTACAGTCGCTACACCCCGGAACTGGCCAGCATGACCTGCGGCATGCCGCAGGACGCCATGATGAAGGTCTGGGAGGAGATCGCCACCTGCTCGGTACCGGGCAAGACCATGACGATCCTCTACGCACTCGGCTGGACGCAGCACTCCATCGGCGCGCAGATCATCCGCAGTGCGGCCATGGTCCAGCTGCTGCTGGGCAACGTCGGCATGCCGGGCGGCGGGGTCAACGCCCTGCGCGGGCACTCCAACATCCAGGGCCTGACCGACCTTGGCCTGCTGTCCAACTCATTGCCGGGTTACCTGACCTTGGCCGGTGACGCCGAGCAGGACTACGCCACCTACATCGACAAGCGTGCGTCGAAGCCGCTGCGCCCGGGGCAGCTGTCGTACTGGCAGAACTACGGCAAGTTCCACGTCAGCCTGATGAAGGCCTGGTACGGCGCCAACGCCACGGAGGAGAACAACTGGGGATACGACTGGCTGCCCAAACTCGATGTGCCCGCCTACGACGTGCTGCGCATGTTCGAAATGATGGGCCAAGGCAAGGTCAATGGCTACATGTGCCAGGGCTTCAACCCGATCGCTGCGCTGCCGGACAAGAACCGCGTCACCGCGGCCTTGGGCAAGCTCAAGTGGCTGGTGATCATGGACCCGCTGGCCACCGAAACCTCGGAATTCTGGCGCAACGCCGGGCCGTTCAACGATGTCGACACGGCCAATATCCAGACCGAGGTGATCCGCCTGCCCACCACCTGCTTCGCCGAGGAGGATGGCTCACTGGTCAACAGCAGCCGCTGGCTACAGTGGCACTGGAAGGGCGCCGACGGCCCGGGCGAGACCCGCACCGACGTGCAGATCATGAGCGAGCTGTTCATCCGCCTGCGCCAGCGCTACCAGGCAGAAGGCGGCGCCTATCCCGACGCAATGATGAACATCAGCTGGCCGTACAAGATCCCCGAAGAGCCATCGCCTGAGGAGCTGGCCAAGGAGATGAACGGCTGGGCGGTCTCCGACCTGACCGACGCCACCGGTGCCACCCTCAAGGCAGGCCAGCAGTTGTCGGGCTTCGGCCAGATGAAAGACGACGGCAGCACCGCTTCCGGCTGCTGGATCTTCGCCGGCTGCTGGACCGAACAGGGCAACCAGATGGCCCGCCGCGACAACAGCGACCCGTACGGCATGCACCAGGTGCAGAACTGGGCCTGGGCCTGGCCGGCCAACCGCCGCATCCTCTACAACCGCGCCTCCAGCGACCCGCAAGGCAAACCGTGGGACCCGGAGAAGAAGCGCCTGGTGTGGTGGAACGGCAAGGCCTGGACCGGCACCGACGTGCCCGACTTCAAGGTCGACTCGCCGCCAGAGGCGGGGATGAACCCGTTCATCATGAACCCCGAAGGCGTGGCGCGTTTCTTTGCCATCGACAAGATGGCCGAAGGCCCGTTCCCCGAGCACTACGAGCCGTTCGAGACGCCGATTGGCATCAACCCGCTGCACCCGCAGAACAAGAAGGCCATCAGCAACCCGGCTGGGCGGATCTTCGATTCAGTGTGGGACACCCTCGGCAAACACGACGAGTTCCCTTACGCGGCGACCACCTACCGGCTGACCGAGCACTTCCACTTCTGGAGCAAGCATTGCCGCTTGAATGCCATCGCCCAGCCCGAGCAGTTTGTCGAGATTGGCGAGGTGCTGGCCAACGAGAAAGGCATCAAGGCCGGTGACCGGGTGCGGGTGTCGAGCAAGCGGGGCCATATCGATGCGGTGGCGGTGGTGACCAAGCGGATTCGTCCGCTGCAGGTCAACAACCAGACCGTGCACCAGATTGGCATCCCGCTGCACTGGGGTTTCACCGGGGCCACGCGGCATGGCTACCTGACCAACACCCTGGTGCCGTTCCTCGGTGACGGCAACACCCAGACACCAGAGTCCAAGTCGTTCCTCGTCAAAGTGGAGAAACTCTGATGGCCAGCCAAGACATCATCGCCCGCTCGGCCACCACCACCGTTCCGCCTTCGGTACGCCAACTGGAAGAGGTCGCCAAGCTGATCGACACCACCAAGTGCATCGGCTGCAAGGCCTGCCAGGTGGCGTGCTCGGAGTGGAACGAACTGCGTGACGAGGTCGGTCACAACCACGGCACCTACGACAACCCCCAGGACCTCACTGCCGAAACCTGGACCCTGATGCGCTTCACCGAGCACGAGCGCGACGACGGCAACCTGGAGTGGCTGATCCGCAAGGACGGCTGCATGCACTGCGCCGACCCCGGCTGCCTGAAGGCATGCCCGAGCCCGGGCGCGATCATCAAGCACGCCAACGGCATTGTCGACTTCAACCAGGACCACTGTATCGGCTGCGGCTACTGCATCACCGGGTGCCCGTTCAACATTCCGCGCATCTCGCAGAAGGACCACAAGGCGTACAAGTGCACCCTGTGTTCCGACCGCGTGAGCGTGGGCCTGGAGCCGGCCTGCGTGAAGACCTGCCCGACCGGGGCGATCGTATTCGGCAGCAAGGAGGAGATGAAGGTGCATGCCGCCGAGCGCATCGTCGACCTCAAGTCGCGCGGCTTCGACCAGGCCGGGCTGTACGACCCGGACGGCGTTGGCGGCACCCACGTGATGTATGTGCTGCACCATGCCGACACGCCAAAGCTGTATGCCGGCCTGCCGGACCAGCCGGTGATCAGCCCGCTGGTGGGCTTGTGGAAAGGCTTCACCAAGCCGCTGGCGCTGCTGGCCATGGGCGCGGCGGTGCTGGCCGGGTTCTTCCACTATGTGCGGGTTGGCCCGCAGCGGGTGGAAGAGGATGAGCACCCCGCACCGCCGGACGACAGCGTGCATCAGGTGGACCCGTCGGTGCATGTCTATGATCCGACCAAGCCCGGTGGGCAAGGGGAGCAGCGGCCATGAACGACAACAAACCCATCCTGCGCTACAACGCCAACGAGCGGACCAACCACTGGATCGTCGCGATCCTGTTCATGACGGCGGGTCTCTCGGGGCTTGCGCTGTTCCACCCGGCGCTGTTCTGGCTCAGCCACCTGTTCGGCGGCGGGCCGTGGACGCGCATCCTCCACCCGTTCCTGGGCGTGGCGATGTTCGTGTTCTTCCTCGGCTTGGTGTTCCGCTTCTGGCGCGCCAACTTCATCACCGCCAATGACCGCCTGTGGCTGCGCCGCGTGGACCGGGTGATGCTGAACAAGGAGGAGGGCGTGCCGCCAATCGGCAAATACAACGCTGGGCAGAAGCTGCTGTTCTGGACCCTGCTGGCGTGCATGCTGGTGCTGCTGCTCAGCGGCGTGGTGATCTGGCGTGCGTACTTCAGCCACCTGTTCGGCATCGAGGTCATTCGCCTGTCGGCGCTGGCCCATGCCCTGGCGGCGTTTGTGCTGATCCTCAGCATCATCGTGCACATCTACGCCGGGATCTGGATCAAGGGCTCGATCGGCGCCATGCTGCATGGCTGGGTCAGCCGCGCCTGGGCACGCAAGCACCATGAGTTGTGGTACCGCGAAGTGACCGGCGACAAAACGCCGGGCAATCACGGACGGAAAGAAGGATGAGCGCTTGAGCACGATACTCGAACCCGGGCAGATCGAAGCGTCGGCAGTGATGCCGCCGTTTCTGCATCTGCCGCCTGCCAATCTGTTTGCACTGCGCGCAGTGCGCCTGGAACACCTGGCCGAGGGCAACGCCCTGGGTGATTACCTGCGGCTGATCGCTCAGCTGTGCCACGTGCAGCAGCATCTTGTGGATAACCCTCCCGGTGGATTGCCGGTGGCCGAGGAGCGCCAGCGCCTGTGCATAAGTCATGGCCTGCCACCGCTGGCAGCCGACAGCCTGGTGCGTGAGGGGCCGTGGCTGGTCTGGTTGCAGGCCTTGCTCACACACCTTGATAGCGAGGCCAGTGGTGCGCTCGGCGAGGCGCTGCAAACCCTGCATGACAGTGACGACAGCCAGCGCAAGGGCTGGGGTATCGCTTTGCTCGCCGGGCAATACGATGCAGTGCCGGCGGCGCTGGTACCGTTCATTGGCGCTGCCTTGCAGGCCGCCTGGTCGAGCTGGTTGCTGGCGCTGCCTGCCCCTGAACTGAAGCCTGGCGGGAGTCTGTCACAGTGCCCGGCCTGTGGTTCGCCAGCGATGGCCGGGGTGGTGCGCAACCGAGGCAAGCACAACGGCCTGCGTTACCTGGCCTGTTCGCTGTGTGCCTGTGAGTGGCATGTGGTGCGGGTCAAGTGCGTGTATTGCGAGTCGAGCAAGGATTTGCGTTACACCAGCCTCGAAGATGATCGTCATGCACCGGGCAAGGCGCCGCTACGGGCCGAATGCTGCCCGGCATGCGAGAGCTACCTGAAGCAGAACTATCTGGAAAACGATGCGGCGGCCGAGCCGCTGGCCGACGACCTGGCCAGCCTGGCGCTGGATATCCGCCTGGACGAGGAGGGTTTCCATCGCCTGGCACCCAACCTGATGCTCGCGCCTGGGTAGTGGCTGAGTGTCTACACTGCAATAGCGAGTCGCCTGCTTTGCGGGGCAAGCCCGCTCCTACAAGGGCATGCGTTTTCCCTGTAGGAGCGGGCTTGTCCCGCGAAAGGGCCATCAAAGACAACGGATCAGTCCAAGGTAGTACCGCATGTCCTCCAGCCTAGCCAGCGACACCCCACGCCTGCCCTCCATCGACACCCTCCTGCGCCACCCGGCCTGCCTTCCGCTGATCGACCGCCACGGCCGCGACGCCGTGCTGGCCACCCTGCGCCAGCTGCTCGATGACCTCCGTGACCCCGCCCGCAACGGCGAGCTCAGCAGTGCCGAACTGGCCGCTGAAATCCTCCTTGGCCGTACCGGCGAGCGCCTATCGATCCAGCAACGCAGCCAGGTCCGCCGCGTGTTCAACCTCACCGGCACCGTGCTGCACACCAACCTCGGCCGCGCGCTGCTGCCCGAGGAAGCGGTCGAGGCCATGCAGACTGCCGCCCGCTACCCGCTCAACCTGGAATTCGACCTGGCCACCGGCAAGCGTGGCGACCGTGATGACCTGATCGAAGGCCTGATCCGCGAGCTCACAGGCGCCGAGGCCGTCACCGTGGTCAACAACAATGCCGCGGCCGTTCTGTTGGCGCTCAACAGCCTGGGCGCACGCAAGGAAGGCATCATCAGCCGTGGTGAACTGATCGAGATCGGCGGTGCCTTCCGCATCCCTGACATCATGGCCAGGGCCGGGGTGAAGCTGCACGAGGTCGGCACCACCAACCGCACTCACGCCCGTGACTATGAAGCCGCCATCGGCCCGCGCACCGGCCTGGTGATGCGCGTGCACTGCAGCAACTACAGCATCCAGGGCTTTACCCATCAGGTGCCGACCGCCGAGCTGGCGCGTATCGCCCGCCAGCATGAACTGCCACTGCTTGAAGACCTCGGCAGCGGCAGCCTGCTCGACCTCACGCGCTGGGGGCTGCCCGCCGAACCGACGGTGCGCCAGGCCTTGGCCGATGGCGCCGATATCGTCACCTTCAGCGGCGACAAACTGCTGGGCGGGCCGCAAGCAGGCATCATCGTCGGCCGCAAGGCGCTGATCGCCAGGATCAAGAAGAACCCGCTCAAGCGTGCACTGCGCGTCGACAAGATTACCCTAGCGGCACTCGAGGCGGTGCTGGCGCTGTACCGCAACCCCGATCGCCTCGCCGAACGCCTGCCGAGCCTGCGCCTGTTGACCCGCAGCCAGGCCGAGATCCAATCCCAGGCCGAGCGCCTGGCCCCCGAGCTCAAGGCGCACCTGGGCGAGCAGTGGCGAGTCAGCGCCGAGCCCGCGCTGGGCATGATCGGCAGTGGCAGCCAGCCGGTGGCACGCCTGCCCAGTGCGGCGCTGTGCCTGCGCCCGCAAGTATCGAAGAAGCTGCGCGGGCGCAGCCTGCATGTACTGGAGCGGGCCCTGCGCGACCTGCCGGTGCCGGTGCTCGGGCGTATCGATGACGACGCCTTGTGGCTCGACCTGCGCCAGCTCGACGATGAGGCCCAGTGGCTGGCGCAACTGCCGGCCTTGCAACTGGGGCCAGTGCAATGATCGTCGGCACCGCCGGCCACATCGACCATGGCAAGACCGCGCTGCTTCAGGCCCTCACCGGCCAGGCCGGTGACCAGCGTCAGGAAGAGCGCGCCCGTGGCATGACCATCGACCTCGGCTACCGCTACGCGGCGCTGGCCGAAGGCGCGGCTCTGACCGGTTTCATCGATGTGCCGGGCCATGAGCGGTTTATCCACAACATGCTGGCCGGCGCGCATGGCATCGACTTGGTGCTGCTGGTGGTGGCCGCCGACGACGGGGTAATGCCACAGACCCGCGAGCACCTGGCAATCATTGAGTTGCTGGGTATTCCCCAGGCATTGGTGGTGATCAGCAAATGCGACCGGGTCGAGCCCGCACGCCTGGCCGAGGTGCAGGCGCAAGTCAGGGATCTGCTGGCAGAGGGGCCTTATGCCAAGGCCCGGCAATTCCCCGTGTCGAGCATCACCGGGGAGGGTATCGAAGTGTTGCGCCGGGCCTTGCTGGAGGCCGAAGTGCGGGTGCGTCAGCGCAGCGTGCGCGGCGGTTTTCGCCTGGCGGTCGATCGCGCCTTTGCCGTGACCGGCGCCGGTGTGGTCGTGACCGGCACGGCTCTGGCCGGTCGCGTCAGTACTGGCGACACCTTGCTGTTGGGTAAAGCCGGCAAGCCGGTGCGGGTGCGCGGCCTGCACGCGCAGAACCAGGTGGCATTGGTGGCCGAGGCCGGCCAGCGGGTGGCGTTGAACATCACTGCCGAACGCCTGGCGGTGGAGCAGGTGCACCGAGGCGACTGGCTGGTGCCCGAATGGCTGCATGCACCCAGCGTGCGGGTGGATATCGAATTGTGCCTGCTACCCGGGGAAACCCGCATATTCGAGCACTTCAGTGCCGTTCATGTACACCTAGGCACCCAGGATGTGACGGCCCGGGTGGCCTTGCTCGAAGGCGAAACCTTGGCCGCTGGCCAACGCATGTTTGCCCAGCTGCTGCTCAACGCGCCGTTGCAGGCGGTCCACGGTGACCGCCTGGTGCTGCGGGACCAGCGTGCCCAGCGCACCCTTGGCGGCGGCAAGGTACTCGACCCGTTCGCGCCCAGTCGGCAGCGCCGCAGTGAAGAACGCCTGCGCCAACTGCAGGTGCTGCGTGATGCAGAGAATCTGGAGGAGGCACTGCCGGCCTTGCTCGCCAGTGCGCTCGGTGGCCTCGACCCGCAGCGCCTGGAGCGCCAGTTCAATCGCCAGCGCGATACCTGGTTGTTGCCCAATGATGTGCTGGTGGTAGCCACGCGCCAGGGGCCGCTGCTGTTTGCCAAAGGTCAATGGCTTGCACTGAGGCATAAGGTGCTGGAGCAGCTGGCGCGTTTTCACGAACAGGAGCCCGACCAGCTCGGCCCGGATCGTGACCGCCTGCGGCGCTTCGCCGCCTTGCCGCTGGAGCGCCCGGCGTTTGTCAGCCTGCTCGATGAGCTACTCAATGAGCAGGTGATAGCCAGCACCGGGCCATGGTTGCATTTGCCTGATCACAAGGTGCAGTTGAGCACCGCCGACAGTGCGTTGTGGGAACGCCTGCAGCCGAAATTGCTGGCAGGGCAATATGACCCGCCCTGGGTCCGGACGCTGGCTGCTGAAGAAAACTGCGCGGAGGCGGATGTACGCTTGCTGCTGCGCAAGCTGGCCCGGCTGGGCCTGGTGCATCAGGTTGTGCGCGACCTGTTCTACCCTGAGGTGACGTTAGGGCGCATGGCAGAGCTGCTGCTGGGGCAGGCCAGCGAGACGCCGGTAGTGCAGGTTGCTGCGTTTCGCGATATGTTGGGCATCGGTCGCAAGCGCAGTGTGCAGATTCTCGAATACTTCGACCGCATCGGCCTGACCCGGCGGGTGGCCGACCAGCGCTACATCCGCGCCGACAGTGCCCTGGCCCAGCAGCAGGCCAGGCACTGAGTTCAAGGAAGGCAATCGCGCCCGGTGGCGCGGCCGGGCTTCAAACCCGGTTGGGGACGGCAGCCGTTCCCGGGCAGGTTCGACTCCCGCTGCCTTCCGCCATTTTCACTGCACATCCAGGTTTGCTCTTGCAGGAGCGGCCTTGCGTCGCGAAAGGGGCGCGAAGCGGCCCCACGGTTCCAGCTTTGACGCGTAGATCGCCGGGGCTGCTTCGCAGCCCTTTCGCGACACAAGGCCGCTCCTACACCCGCTCCCCACACAGATCCAGTGCAAACCACTGCTCTGCGGTATCGACGTCCAACCCTGCACCCAGCAGTGCAAACATCTTGCCCAGAGCGGCTTCACGGGTCATGCCACCACCACTGACCAGTCCGGCGCCACGCAAGCGGTTACCCGCGGCATAGGTATCAAACACCACCGACCCTTCCGGACACTGGCTAATGGCAGCCAGCAGCACACCACGCTGGCGCGCTTCACGCAGCACCTCCAGCAGCGCCTGGTCATCCGATGGCCCGGTACCGCTGCCATAGCACTCCAGCAGCAGCCCTTGCACGCCGCTGTCGAGCAGTGCCTTCAGGTGCTCGGCCTGCAGGCCCGGGAACACCGGCATCACCGCCAGGTTGACCGGCTGGCGCTGCTGGCGATAACCCAGGGCGGCAGGCAATTCGGCGGCACGCTCGCCTTCACGATGGCGCGGCAGCGCGGCAAAGGCATCGAAGGCCTCGCTGCGCAGCTTCGAAGCCCGGCAGCCATGCAGCAGCTGGCCGTGGAAGTACAACTGCACGCCAGCTTCCAGGCCCTGTTCGACCAGGCACAAGGCCCCGCACAGGTTGTCCCAGGCATCGCTGCCCGGCGCGCCGGCCGGCAGCATCGAGCCGGTCAGCAGCACCGGCACCGGCAGGCCCAGCAGCAGGAACGACAACGCCGCGGCGCTGTAGGCCAGGCTGTCGGTGCCATGCAGCACCAGCACGCCGTCATGGCCGGCGTCCACCGCCGCGACGATGGCATCGCGCATCGCCAGCCAGTTGTGCTGGTGCATGTTGGCGCTATCGAGCAGCGGGTTCATTTCCTGCAGCGTCCATTGCACCTGGGGCGCATCGGTCAGCTTGGCGAGGTGTTCGCGCATCCGCGCGTCGAAACCACCGGCCGGGGCCAGGCCTTCAGCGGTTTCGAGCATGCCGATGGTGCCACCGGTGTAGAGGACGAGGAGATTCTTGACTGCACGCATGGAAAGCATCCGTAGCGGTGAGCGGAGGTAGAGCAGCCGCCCACGGACGGGGCGGCTGGGCAGGGCAGGATATCAGCGCTGCGGCTGAGCTTGGCCGACTGCTTTGTCAGTGGCTGTTTCCGCCTGCGGATTGGCAGGCCAGGCGTTGCGGTCCAGGTCCAGGTCGGCGAACTTCGACGAGTCGAACACTGGCTGCTTGATGCCGGCCTTGCGCTGGTCATCGTAGTCGCGCATCACCCGCAGGCCGACCTTGAACAGCAAGGCCAGGGCCACCAGGTTGACGAAGGCCAGGCAGGTCATGGTGATGTCGGCGAAGGCGAACACGGTCGACAGGTCCTGCATCGAACCCCAAACCACCAGCGCCAGTACCAGGGCACGGAACGCCAGCAGCACCACGCGGTTGCGGCTGAGGAACTGCAGGCTGTTCTCGCCCAGGTAGTAGTTGTAGAGAATGCAGGTGAACACGAACAGCGACAGTGCCACGCTGACGAACAGGCGGCCCCAGTCACCGACCACGGCGGCCAGCGAGTTCTGGGTCAGGACGATGCCGTCACCCTCGAAGCCCGGGGTGTAGAAGCCCGACAGCAGGATCAGCAGCGCGGTGCAGGTGCAGATCACGAAGGTGTCGAGGAACACGCTGAATGCCTGGACCACGCCCTGGGCGCCAGGGTGCTTCACGGCGGCCACGGCAGCCACGTTTGGCGCACTGCCCAGGCCTGCTTCGTTGGCGAACACGCCACGTTTCACGCCCATGACGATGGCGCTGCCGAGCAGGCCGCCGAATGCCGGGTCGAGGCCGAAGGCGCTCTTGAAGATGGTTTCCAGCATGGCCGGCACGTGCTCGATCTGGGTGCCGATCACGTACAGGGTCACGCCGATGTAGGCCAGGGTCTTGATCGGTACCAGCAGGTCCGACACCGCCGCGATGCGCTTGATGCCACCGAGGAAGGTGATGGCCAGCAATACGGCCAGGACAATGCCGGTGTGGCGCGGGTCGAAGGCGAAGGCGTTCTGCAGCGAGTGGGTCACGGTGTACGACTGCAGGCCGATGAAGGCGAAGCCGTAGGTGACCAGCAGCAGGATCGAGAACACGATGGCCATGCTTTTGCGCTTCAGGCCGTGCTGGATGTAGTAGGCCGGGCCGCCACGGTACAGGCCGTCGCCGTCGGCGCGCTTGTAGACCTGGGCCAGGGTGCACTCGAAGAAGCTGCTGGCCATGCCGACCAGGGCAGTGACCCACATCCAGAACACCGCGCCTGGGCCACCCAGGGTCACGGCAATACCGACACCGGCGATGTTACCGGCACCCACGCGGCCGGCGAGGCTCAGCATCAGGGCCTGGAAGGAGCTCAGCTGGCCTGCCTGGCCACGCAGCGATTCCTTGAAGACGGCGAACATGTGGCCGAAGTGGCGGAACTGAACGAACCGCGAACGGATAGTGAAGTAACCGCCGAGACCGACGATCAGCACGATGAGGAGTTTCCCCGAAAGGAAATCGTTGAGTGCTTCGAGCATTGGAGAATGACCTCGATTCTTATTCTTCGTGTGAAAAGACAGCGGACGGCAGGCGCACCGCTATGCGTTGGGGCGCATGGTTGGCCATGACAAGAGTGGTTACAATTTCGCGGCTTGCTCCGATTTGGTGCGACTTGATGCTACACTGGCATCATTCGCGTCACCTGAGTTTCCTGTCATGAGCGATCATTTCGCTACCAATCTCAAACTGGCCTGCAGCCACTACCGCTCTATCTCGGAAGTTTGCCGCCAGCTCTCGATCAACCGCGCGCAGTTCAACAAGTACCTGAGCGGCCAGAGCCGCCCGACGCCGTTTAATCTCAAGCGCATCGGTGATTTCTTCGGTGTCGAGGATTACGAGCTGAATTTGCCGGCCGAACAGTTCGCCCGCCTGATCGGCGCACGTGTGTCGACCGTCTCCGACCAGCCCGACGACCCGATCAGTGAACTGTTCCGCCCGCTGCACGAACACGCCGGCAACCTGTCGCGCTATTGCGGCTATTACTTCGAGTATTCCAACTGCATGTCGGTACCCGGCACCATCCTGGTGTCGCTGGTGCACCTGTGGGAAGAGCGTGGCCGCTTCCTGTTCGAGCGCCAGGAACGCCAGGAGCGCTCCAGCGCCACCGACCAGCATGCCGAGGTGCGTTGTCGCTACCTGGGTGCGGCGTTCCAGCTGCAGGACCGGGTGTTCCTCATCGACTACGAGTCGCTGACCTTCAACGAGATGAGCCAGACCATCCTCATCCCCAGCTTCAAGAGCCGCATCACCCGCCTCAACGGCCTGAAGTCCGGCGTGTCCAGCGGTGACCGACGCAACCCGGCCTGCACCCGGGTGGTGTGGGAGTACCTGGGGGAGGAGATCAACCGCATCAATGCCTATCGGCAGGTCAAGCTGTACCGGCCGGATGACCCACGGATCGATGACGATGTGCGTGAGCGGTTGAGTGTGGGGCCATTGCGTAACAGCTTGTTCGAGATTGAGTGAAAAGTTTAGCGCAGCGCCGTGTAAGCGCGCAGCCATTCACCTACCGGATGAGCATCACCAAGCAACAACTTCGCCGCCATCAGGCAACACACCGTGATCAACAGTGGTTTGACCAGTTGCGGCCCGAAGTAGAGGGCGCAACGAGCGCCGAGTTGAGCGCCGATGATGGCGCAGGCCGCCATGGCCAGCGCCAAAGGCCATATGATGGCTCCACTGTAGGCAAATACCGACAATGCTCCAAGGTTGCAGGATGCGTTGAGCAGTTTGCTGCTACAGATTGCCTGCATGAGATGCTGTCCCAGCAGCAGAGTGAAAGCGACCATGAAGAATGAACCGGTACCTGGGCCAAAAATGCCGTCATAGAAGCCAATGCCTGGAGCAACCACGAGCGCAAAGCAGAAATTCGAGAGCCTCTGCTTGCGGTCCTGATCTTCAAGCTTGGGGCTGAGTGCAAAGTAGGTAGCGACCGCTATCAGCAAGAACGGCACAGTTGCTTCAAGCACCACTCTGTCGAGCAAGCTGATTGACAAGGCGCCCGCAACACCTCCGGCGAATGACAGCACAGCCAGTGGCCAATCTGTTCGCCAATGGATCATGCGTTTTCGGGCAAACGCCCAGACCGCCGAAATACTCGCTGAAGAAGCCTGGAGCTTGTTGGTAGCCATTGCAGCCAGCGGATCGACTCCGGCAATGAATAGCGCCGGAAGCGTGAGTAAACCACCGCCGCCTGCGATGGCGTCGAAGAAGCCTGCCAGCAATGCAGTGGCGGCAAGGATCAACAAAGTTGAAATTTCGATTTCCATACTTGGTTATCCAGTCTTATCCGCGAACGACGAGTGGGTCTGATTGAAGTACCAGAGGCTCCGTGTGAGGTGCATATGCAAACAACCGAACCAGAAGCCTTCTGTTATCAAGAATGGTGTCCCGTGAATGCAGGGCCTGGCTGTTGTTGATCAAAAGAGTTGAACTTGAGTCCAGCACAAATACTTTGGGCTCTATTTCGCTGACTAATCCCTCTAATGCCTTGAATGCGTGCTGCGCAGGGACTGAGGCCTCTGAGTCCAACGAATAGCGGTAAGTGCTGTAGCGCAAGGTAAACCCTTCCATTCTGTCGAACTGTAATATGGAACTTGGACGAGGAGGCGGGCTGTCATCCTTGATGAAGCATTCGCTTCGGCTGAAGCGAAACGAGCGTGATGTGAGCGCCAGTGCTTCGATACCGTTCAGTTTTCTGATGGCTGCGCGCATGGGTGTTAACCGTGTCGGTTTCGCTGTGGGTTCCCTCTTGCGGTCAGGATTAGCGCGCTCGGTGCTGGTGAGTGTTCGTCTTCAGCCTTGACCGAACAGTTGTAAGGGGGTTCCGTATGGGGGCCAAGGCTAACGCCTGCATGGGAGCTCAATTCGGCCGTTCGGTCTTGTTTTTCCTCAACAAGCGGGACCTTTCCACCACCTTTGAAGTTACCCACAAGTCGCGTTTGTTTCCCCTCGTTGTCGATATCAAATGCGAAAGATCGGTATCCGACTAGACTCAGCAGAATCTGATGTCTGGACGCCAAATAAATCACTGCAGGCGCGGTGCTCAGACTTTCTTGTGGCGGCATTACATCTGGGGGAGGGTCACTGGGCAGTGGCAGCATGTTGCTGAACTCAATTGCACAAACCTGGCCAGATGTGAACGCATCAAGAAGTGCCTGCTGTTGAGCTGAGATCTCCTGTTTCAGCGACTCAGCACAGTGCCTAGATAACGCTGCAGCGCCTGAAGCATCAGGTCCCCCCTCAGCGGCCACGCGAAGGCACGCCTCGTCCAGTCTACGAGCTTGACCCTGGTCGAAGTTAAAATGAGCAACATCGTGTAATGCTTCGCTATAGCTCCCTGTCATTGTTTTGTCCTTGTCTGTAGGGATGTTGTGAACCTTCCGAAGATACGGGAGCTATTTAGGCAATTATTTTTGATATTGGATGCAGGACTTGGCCAGTCGAAGGTGTAGGAATTTTCCTGCGAGGTGGTGGCTCTGAGGCGCATTGGTAGCAGCGCACCCTAGGGTTGGACTTCCCTGCCCGGAAACCGCAAAATGACTCCTTTCCTTCTATCAACCTGTTCGGATCTGCTGACTCTATGCGTATGCGCCTGATGCTGTTGGGTGGTGGCAATGCCCTCGGGCAAGCGCTGATTCGTCTCGGAGCCGAGGAGGACATCGCATTCCTGGCACCGCGGCCGCCGGAGAACGGCTGGGCCCCGGCCAGCCTCACTCAGCTGCTTGACGATCATCGTCCCGATGCCGTGGTCAACCTGGCCTACTACTTCGACTGGTTCCAGGCCGAGTCGGTCAGCGACCAGCGCCTGGCCCTGCAGGAGCGGGCAGTGGAGCGGCTGGCGGAGTTGTGTCAGCACCACCAGATCACCCTGGTGCAGCCTTCCAGCTACCGGGTGTTCGACGGATCGCGGGCCACGGCCTACAGCGAGAAGGACGAGCCGGTACCGCTGGGCCAGCGTGGCCAGGCCCTGTGGCGTATCGAGCAGAGCGTGCGCGCGGCATGCCCGCAGCATGTGCTGCTGCGCTTCGGCTGGTTGCTGGACGAAAGCATCGACGGTGCCCTAGGCCGCTTCCTGACCCGTGCCGAGCAACCGCAGGAGCTGCTGCTGGCTGATGACCGCCGCGGCAACCCGACGCCGGTCGACGATGCCGCGCGGGTGATCCTCTCGGTGCTCAAGCAGCTCGATTGCAGTGCGCCGCTGTGGGGCACCTACCATTACGCCGGCAACGAGGCGACCACGCCGCTGGCGCTGGGCCAGGCAATTCTCAGCGAGGCCGGGCAGTACCGTCAGCTGGCCGTACAGGCGCCGACCGCGCAGGCCCATGCCGCACGGCCGGATGCCAGCGACGAGCCACAGCACGCGGTGTTGGCCTGCAAGAAAATACTTCACACTTTCGGTATCAAGCCGCGTGCCTGGCGCGCAGGCTTGCCGCCACTACTGGATCGATTCTACCGCCATGGCTGATGCCCCCATCCTGATCACCGGCGGCGCCGGCTTTATTGGCTCCCACCTGTGCGATGCGTTGCTGGCCAAGGGCTATGCCGTACGTATTCTCGACGACCTTTCCACCGGCAAGCGCGTTAACCTGCAACTGGATAACCCGCGCCTCGAACTGATCGAAGGCGATGTGGCCGACGCCGAGCTGGTTCAGCATGCCGCTGCCGGTTGTGCTGCCGTGGTCCATCTGGCCGCCGTGGCGTCGGTGCAGGCGTCGGTCGAAGACCCGGTGAAGACCCACCAGAGCAACTTTATCGGCACCCTCAACGTGGCCGAGGCCATGCGCGTGCATGGCGTGCGCCGGGTGCTGTTCGCCTCGAGCGCGGCGGTGTATGGCAACAATGGCGAAGGCGAATCGATTGCCGAAGACACGCCGAAGGCGCCGCTGACGCCTTATGCCGTGGACAAGCTGGCCAGCGAGCAGTACCTGGACTTCTATCGCCGCCAGCATGGCCTGGAGCCAGTGGTGTTTCGCTTCTTCAACATCTTCGGCCCGCGCCAGGACCCATCCTCGCCGTACTCCGGGGTGATCAGCATCTTCAGTGAACGGGCGGAGCAAGGGTTGCCGATCACCGTGTTCGGTGATGGCGAGCAGACCCGTGACTTCCTCTATGTCGGTGACCTGGTGCAGGTAATGGTGCAGGCGCTGGAGAAGCCACAGGTGGAAGAGGGCGCGGTAAACGTCGGCCTGAACCAGGCAACTTCGCTTAACCAGATGCTCAAGGCACTGGAGCAGGTGGTGGGCAGCCTGCCAGCGATCAGTTACGGCCAGGCGCGCTCGGGGGATATTCGCCATTCGCGGGCGAATAACCAGCGTTTGCTGGCGCGTTTCGATTTTCCGCAGGCGACCCCGATGGTCGAGGCTTTGGCCAAGCTGCTCGGTAGGGCTTGAGATAGCTGGGGCCGCTTTGCGGCCCTTTCGCGACACAAGGCCGCTCCTACAAGGGATCTCGGTCCGTTTAGGAGCAGCCTTGTGTCGCGAAAGGGCTGCGAAGCAGCCCCAGCTCACGTATGCCGTACAGCCTTGCGTAGGCATTCCTCCGCCGCAAGCAGTCTGCCATCTTCGGCCCGCACCTGCAGAATCCCGACTGGCCGCCCTTTGGCGCTGTCCACCAGCTCCGACCGCGCCTCCCCCGCCTCGAACAGAAACCGCTCCCCCCACTGGCGCAACCCCACCACGATCGGAAACACCGAGCGCCCTTTCTCGGTCAGCACATACTCCTTGTAGGCGCTGCCATCGGACGCCGGCTGCAACGCCAGCAACCCACTCTCCACCAGCAGCTTCAGCCGCGACGCCAGGACGTTCTTCGCCAGCCCCAGGTTCTTCTGGAACTCGCTGAAACGGCGCAGGCCATCGAAGGCATCACGCAGGATCATCAGTGCCCAACGGTCACCCAGCACTTCCAGCGCCCGGGCCACAGGGCATTGAGCGTTCACTTCATCGAGCATTTGGCAGCACCTGCATGATTCACCTGGTTGCAGATTAAAACCACATTTGCTAAATATCCATCATGTGGTTTCAATTTGAAACCAGATGCTAAGGAGTCAGCCCGATGAATCGCTGGATAACCCTGTTGCTTGCCGCCACCTGCGCCATGGCAGTGGCCACGGTCTATTTCGCCCAGCCTCTGCTCGAGTCGATCGCCAGTGACCTAGGGGTGGCGCAGCAGCAGATCGGTTGGGTAGTTGGTGCGACCCAGGTGGGTTATGCCCTAGGGCTGATCCTGATCGTACCGTTGGGCGATCTGATCGAGCGCAAGCGCCTGTCGCTGGTGCAATTGCTGGTTGCTGCTTTGGCCCTGGTCGGCGTAGGCCTGGCACAGGAATGGCTGGTTCTGCTGGCAGCCCTGGCCCTGGTCGGGCTGATGGCGGTCATGGTGCAGGTGATGGTCGCCCATGCCGCCACCCTCGCTACCCCAGCCTGCCAGGGCCAGGCGGTGGGTACCGTCACCAGCGGGGTCGTGCTGGGCATCTTGCTGGCGCGCCTGGTCTCGGGAGCGCTCGCCGACCTGGCCGGATGGCGCAGTGTGTACTTCGTGGCGGCGACACTGCTCGTGCTGATGGCTGTGCTCCTTTGGCGCTGGCTGCCAGCGAGCCGGTTACCCGTGCAACGACCGGGCTACCTGCAACTGATCGGCTCTTTGTACGCCTTGTATCGCCACGACAGCTTGCTGCGCCGGCGTGGGTTGCTCGGCCTGCTGATCTTCGCTGCGTTCAGCGTGCTGTGGAGTGCCATGGTGCTACCCCTGAGCGCACCTGCGCTTGCGCTCAGCCATACCGAGATCGGCCTGTTCGGCCTGGCAGGTATCGCCGGCACCTTGGCGGCGTCGTGTGCCGGTCGGCTGGCTGATCGAGGGCTGGGCGAGCGTACCACCGGGCTGGCGCTGGCCTCGCTGACGCTGTCATGGCTGCCAACCGCCTTCGTCGAGCAGTCGCTGACAGCGTTCGTGCTGGGTGTGCTGATGCTGGATTTCGCCGTGCAGGCGGTGCATGTCACCAACCAGAGCCTGCTGCTGGCGGGGCGTGGTGCGATGGCCAGCCGCTTGATCGGCGCCTACATGTGTTGCTACTCGATCGGTAGCGGCCTGGGCGCAGTGCTGGCGAGCTGGATGTATGCGCGTTGGGGCTGGACCGCGGTATGCGGATTGGGGATGGTGATCAGTGGGCTGGCACTGGGGTACTGGTCTTGGGGGCAACGAGAAAGGGCGACCGAAGCCGCCCTGCCGTGCTCAGGTCAGAACTTGTAGCCAAGGCCGACCATGTACACCCAAGGGTCGACATCGACGTCGACCTTGGTCTTGCTATAGCCCAGGGCGGTCGGGCCATTGACGCTGGCCTTGGTGTCGATGTCGACGTACCAGACCGAGGCGTTGACCAGCAGGTTGTCGGTGATCATGTAGTCCATGCCCAACTGGCCGGCGATACCCACCGAATCCTGCAGCTTGAGGTTGCTGAAGCCCTGTTGCTTGCGCTCGCTCGTCAGGTCTTCGTCGAAGAACAGGGTATAGTTGATGCCGACGCCGGCATAGGGCTGGAACTTGGAGCTAGGTTCCATCGGGTAGTACTGCACGGACAGGGTCGGTGGCAGCTGTTTGATGTCGGCCAGTTTGCCGTCCAGCCCGCCGCCCAGGCCTTTGACGCCTACGCTGTGCTTGAACGGGGTTGCGGCCAGCAGCTCCAGGCCGATGTGGTCGGTGAGCATGTAGGCGAAGGTCAGGCCCAGCTGGGTGTCGCTGTCCAGGGTCGCCTTGGTGCCCGACACCTTGTTGCCGTCGAATTTCAGGTCGCCGCTGTTTTCGTTCGGTGCAGTGGTGATGGCACCGGCGCGGACGATAACATCGCCCGCTTTATGGGCGTGGGCAACAGGGGCGGCGAGCGCAAGGGCCACAAGCGAGGCGCCGAGCAAGGACTTGTTCATGGAAGCTCCCAAAGGACGTGAATAATCGAGTAGTCCAATGGTACGGAGCCGTCTAAACCAATTGTTTGACCCAGCTCAAAGAACCGTCGTCACGAATTAGAAACAGTTCTCACTTGAGCACATAAGCGTATATTTTCTCCGCTTCCATCTGGTATCCGGCGTCGGCCAATTCGCTGCTGGAGGCTCTAACTTGCATCTTTCCCTCGATCCAGTAGGGCTGGTAGAGGTCCTCCACACGCACACCCATCTCGCTGAAAATGTGCACGATCTGGTTCGACGGTGGGGGCGGCACATGGATGCAGGCGCCGTAGTAAGGCACCAGCAAAAACTCCGTCGTGCGACCTTCTTCGCTCACCTCCAGCGGCACGATGTAGCCCGGGATCTTGACCTGTTGGCCATCGAGGCTTTTCACCACCGGGGCGTCGGGCCCTTGCTGGCGCGCTGGTGGGGCCGATTCAGCAGACAGCGCATCGCTCAGCTGCGACATGTCGTGCAGCGGCGTCAGTTGTGGCGGTATGACCGGCGCGCCTTCGGGAATGAGGGCAGGCCAGTCCAGTTCGCGCACCTCGCCCGCCCACGCAGGGGCGGCGAGGAACAGGATCGATAGCAGTAGTACGCGGAGCATGGTGCCTCTCAGAGATGAATGGACAGGCCATCGGCCAGCGATTGCCGATAGGCGCGCCAGGCCGGTACGCTGCCCATCAACAGCGCTGCGCCAAGGATGATAGCCAGTAGCGTCCATTCATGTGCAGTGGGCAAGGCCAGGGGCAGGTACAGGCCGTAGCTGGCCTGCACGTAGCCTTGGGCCAGGGCGATGCCCGCGTAGAGCAAGCCAAGCCCCGCCGCGATGCCCGTCAGCGCCAGCGCCAGCGCTTCGAGCACCAGCAGCCCGGCAATATGCCACGGGCGTGCGCCCACCGAGCGCAGAATTGCCATCTCCCGGCGGCGTTCGTTGAGGCTGGTGAGAATTGCCGTCAGCATGCCGATCAAGCCGGTCAGCACCACGAACAGCGACACCACGAACAACGCCTGCTCGGCGGTACCCATCAGGCTCCACAGTTCCTGCAAGGCAACCCCAGGCAGGATCGCCAGCAACGGTTCGCTGCGGTACTCGTTGATTTCGCGCTGCAGGCTGAAGGTGGCGATCTTGTTGTTCAGGCCAAGCATGAACGCCGTGATGGCCGCCGGCTGCAGGTCCATGGTCCGCGCCTGTTCGGCACTGATGCGCCCGGCACCTCGGGCCGGCACGCCGTTGTGCCAGTCGATGTGGATGGCCTCCATGCCACCGAGGCTGATGTGCAGGGTGCGGTCGACCGGCGTGCCGGTGCGCTTGAGCACGCCGACCACGGTGAACGGTTTGTCGTCGTGCTTGACCAGGCTGATGGCGGCGACACCGTGCGCCAGTACCAGCTTGTCGCCCAGCTTGTAGTGCAGCGCGTCGGCCACTTCGGCGCCGAGCACCACTTCGAACGGGTCGCTGGCGAATTCACGGCCCTGGCTCAGTTCCAGATGCTGCTTGCGGCCGTACTGGTAATGGCTGAAGTAATCGGTGGTGGTCCCCATTACCCGGTAGCCACGGTGCGAGTCACCCAGCGAGATCGGGATCGCCCACTTCACCCGTGGGTCCTGGGCATAGTGCTGGTAGCTGTCCCAGCGGATGTTGTTGGTGGCGTTGCCGATACGGAACACCGAATACAGCAGCAGGTTCACCGAACCCGAACGGGCGCCGACGATCAGGTCGGTGCCGCTGATGGTGCTGGCAAAGCTTGCGCGAGCTTCGGTGCGCACACGTTCGACGGCCAGCAGCAGGCACACCGACAGGGCGATGGCGAAGGCGGTGAGGAATGCGGTGAAACGGCGGTTGGCCAGGCTGGCCAGGGCAAGGCGGAGCAGGTACATCAAGCCTCCTGGGGCTTGGCGGCGCGGTTGAGTTCGGCCAGGGACAGGTGACGGTCGAACAGCGGTGCCAGGTTCTGGTCATGACTGACGAACAACAGGCTGGAACCGGCCGCGCGGCATTCGTCGAACAGCAGGCGGATGAATGCTTCGCGGGTGTCGGCATCCAGCGCCGAGGTCGGCTCGTCGGCAATTACCAGTTCTGGCTGGCCGATCAGCGCGCGTGCAGCTGCAACGCGCTGCTGCTGGCCGATCGACAGGCTGTCGGCGCGCCGTGCGAGCAGCGCCGGGTCACCCAGGCCCAGGTGCGCCAGCAGCTCACTGGCGGCTTGGTCGACACTGCCGTGGCGCTGGCTGGCACGCTCAGCGCGGCTGCGCGAGAAACGGCACGGCAGCTCGACGTTTTCCCTTACCGAAAGGAACGGCAGCAGGTTGAACTGCTGGAAAATGTAGCCGGTGTGGTCGACCCGGAAACGGTCACGCGCACCCTGGCCGAGCACGGCGAGGTCCTGTCCGAGCAGCTGGATACGCCCCTGACCTGGCCGGTTGACCCCGCCGAGCAGGCCCAGCAGGGTGGTCTTGCCACTGCCGCTGGGGCCTTTGAGGAACAGGGCTTCGCCGGCTTCCAGGCGGAACGCCGGGATATCCAGCAGCGGCGCCTGGCCGGGCCAGGCGAACACCAGGTCCTGCAGTTCAATCAACGCCTGGCTCATTTCAGAACGCGACCACGGCCTTGGCAGGCGAAGTCTCTACGCCTTTCTGGCCATTCGGGCCGATCAGTTGCACGTTGATCTTCTGGGTGGCCGGGAAGGCCTTGTACAGCGGGGTGAGGTCGATCTGGGCGAGCCTTTCCGGAGTGGTGCAGGTCAGCTGGTAGTGGGCATTGATGTCGCTGTGCACGTGGCCTTTCTCGTGCTCGTCACCGTCGTCGTCTGCCTTGGCTACGTCGCCGAACATCGGGCTTTCCAGTTCCTGCTGGTCTTCCTTGCAGCCGGCGGCCGAAGCCAGGGCGAACAGCTTCAGCGGTTGTTCAAGTTGCTGGCGCACGGCGGCGACCTTGGCCTTGTCGGCATCGCTGCTGGCCATGTGCTCGAAGCCGACCAGGTTCATCGCCGGGCTGTCCAGCTCCAGCTCCAGGGTGTTGCCGTCGAGCACGGCATTGAGCTTGGCCACGCCATGCTCGTGGGCGCCAAGGGTGCCATGGGCGTGATCGTGGTCATGTTCGTCGTGGGCATGGGCCACGGCCAGGGGCAGCAGGGCGAAGGGCAGGGCGAGCAGCAGACGACGCATGGACGACTCCGGGAGCGGGCTGGATGTTTCGGTTATGTTATAACAATTTTTCTTCGTACCGCCAGCCTGTGTGGCGCAGGTTTCATGTTGCGGTAGCATGGTTGCATTGAACTGAGCTCAAGGAACGTATTGTGAGAATTCGTGGGCAGATTGGTGACTGGCCGGTGGACCTGACCATCGAGCTGGAGCCGCAGGAGTGGGCGCAGCTGGGGCGGCAGATCGAGGTGCCGGTGGCTGAACCGGTCGCCGTGGCAGCAGCACCGCGCCAGGATGATGGGCAATGGCAGGCGGCCCGTGAGGTGCTGCGCCTGGCAGGGCAGATGAGCGGGCCGGAGTTGCTCGACCGGCTGGAAGGGTTGGCCGGGAGCACGGCAGCGGGCAAGCGGCTGCTGGTGCGCTTGCGGCACAGCAGTGAGGTGAAGGTGGAAAGTGGCGTGGATGCGCCGGTGTATCACTGGGTGGGTTGAGGCTCTGGATTCTGGGGCTGCTCTGCAGCCCTTTCGCGACACAAGGCCGCTCCTGCAGGAGACCGCGTTCCTTTGTAGGAGCGGCCTTGTGTCGCGAAAGGGCCGCAAAGCGGCCCCGGCAATCCCAAACTCAGAACATGGCCGAAGACAATCGACGGCGGTAAACACCCACCAGTGGGTGGTCACTGCCCAGCAGCTCGAACACCTGCAGCATCGCCTTTTGCGGCAAGCCGTTCTCATACCCGCGATTACGCTGGAACAGCTTCAGCAACCCGTCCAACGCTGCTTCATACTGCTGACGCGCCAACTGCTGAATGCTCAGCTGGTAAGCCGCCTCATCATCCTGTGGGTTCTGCGCCAGGCGGCTCTTCAGGTCGGCGACTTCCGGCAGGCTGGCGGCCTGGCGCAGGAAGGTCAGCTGCGCCTTGGCACCGGCCAGTGCAGCCTTGTGCTCGTCGGTCTTGATCGCGTCCAGCACGACCTGGGCTTCACCCAGTTCGCCACGCTCGGCCAGGCAACGGGCATAGTAGATCAGCGCTTCGGCATTGCTGTTGTCTTCACCCAGCAGCGCCTGCAGCAGGGCTTCGGCCTCGGCGAACCGGCTTTCGGCGAACAGCGCCTTGGCCTGCTCCAGCGGCGAAGCGGTTGGCGCGGCAGGCATTTGCACATGCGGCTCGAGCATGGCGCGGATCGCCGACTCCGGCTGGGCACCGGCAAAGCCGTCAACCGGCTGGCCATCCTTGAACAACACCACGGTCGGCAGGCTGCGGATGCCGAACTGGGCTACCACCTGCTGCTCGACGTCGCAGTTGATCTTGGCCAGCAGCAGCTCGCCCTGATAGCCCTCGGCGATCTTCGCCAGCAACGGCATCAGCGCTTTGCACGGCGCGCACCACTCGGCCCAGAAGTCCACCAGTACCGGCTTGTGGAAGGAGTTCTCGATCACCAACTGCTGGAAGGTGGCATCGGTGGCATCGAAGATGTATGGGGTGTCCTGGCTCATCGCGACTCTCGGTAATCCGTGAATGGCACCACTATAAAGGCTCGCGGCTCGCGTGGTACAGGCTGACCCGGCGGAATTCGTGCGGCTCGGCCAAGTCCGGCAGGGTCAGGGCTTCGAGCACGCCAAGCTGGCGGTACAGCGGGTGACTGAAATCGCGGACTCGCGAGTCGGCCACCAGTGCCTGGCGGCCACGGCCCAGGAATGCATCGAGCAGCGGCAGGTTGGCGCGGTCATAGAGCACGTCGGCGACCAGGATCAGGTCGAAGCGGTCGGCCTCGGCGAAGAAGTCGCTGCTGTAGCCCAGTTCCACATCGTTGAGTTGGGCGTTGGCACGGCAGGCTTGCAGGGCCAGCGGGTCGAGGTCACAGGCGACCACTTCCAGCGCCCCGGCACGGGCCGCCGCAATCCCGGCGATACCGGAGCCGGCGCCAAAGTCCAGCACACGCTTGCCGGCGACCCACTCGGGGTGCGCCGCCAGGTAGCGGGCCATGGCCAGGCCACTGGCCCAGCAAAAGCTCCAGTACGGCGGTTCTTCGAGGATGCGTCGGGTTTCCTCGCTGCTGAAGGCGCGGTCCATGTTCCGGTCATCGATCAGCCACAGTTTCAGTTCACACTCGGGCAAGTCGCTGACCACCAGGCGCGCTTCGCCGATCAGGCCGCTGAGGGCCTGTTGCAGGGCAAGCGGCGCCACTTAAGGCGCCTTCTCGAAGCGCAGCGGGCCGGTGGCCTGGGTCTGGGCCTGGATGATGCGCACGGGGGGCAGGTGCATGATCAACTGGCCGGAGCTGCTGGCACGGCCGCGCAGCTCGACGCGGGCACCGGCCGGGAAGGCCTCGGGGTTGAAACGCAGGTGGTAGGGCAGGGCCTGGCCGGTGCCGGTCAGGGTGCTGCTGGCCAGCAGCTGTTGCGGGCGGTCGCGGTCGTCGATGACCAGCAGTGCCAGCTCCACGTCGGCGCCGGCGGGGATTTCCAGCAAGGTGCCGCTCAATTCACGCTGATAGGCCGGCAGCGGGCCAAGCGGTTCGGCGTTTTTCGCCACTTTGGCCGCTGCTGGTGCGGGGACTGCTTCGGTCTTGGGGCGGTCACTGCCGCAGGCGGCGAGCAGGGAAGCGCAGCACAGCACGACGAGCGCACGAAGATGCATGGGGGGGTCCTTCACGGGCAGAATTGTATGGATGTTAACCCCTTTGGCTTGTCTTGCCAGTGCAATGCGCTACCATGGCCCTCCCTTTTTTTGTTGCCTGCCACCATGCACTGTCCCTTTTGCGGTGCCAACGACACCAAGGTCATCGACTCGCGTCTGGTCGCCGAGGGCGAACAGGTGCGCCGTCGCCGTGAATGCGTTGCCTGCGGCGAGCGTTTCACTACCTTCGAAACCGCCGAGCTGGTGCTGCCCCGGCTGATCAAGCAGGACGGCACGCGCCAGCCCTTCGATGAAGACAAACTGCGCGCCGGCATGCAGCGTGCGCTGGAGAAGCGCCCGGTCAGCGTCGAGCGCCTGGAAGCGGCGCTGGCGCATATCAAGAGCCGCCTGCGCGCCACTGGCGAGCGCGAGGTAAAGTCGCTGGTGGTAGGCGAAATGGTCATGGCCGAGCTGCGCAAGCTCGACGAAGTGGCCTACATCCGCTTCGCCTCGGTGTACCGGCGCTTCCAGGACCTCGACGAATTCCGCGAAGAAATCGACCGCCTGGCCCGCGAGCCGGCTAAAGAGTGAGCATGCCCAGCCAGACCGCGATCCTCGACGCCCATTACATGGCCCGCGCGCTGGAACTGGCGCGCAAGGGCGTGTACACCACACACCCCAACCCACGCGTAGGTTGCGTGATCGTCCGCGATGGCGAGGTAGTTGGTGAAGGCTGGCACGTGCGTGCCGGTGAGCCGCATGCCGAAGTGCATGCCCTGCGTCAGGCCGGCGAACTGGCCCGCGGCGCCTGCGCCTACGTGACTCTGGAACCGTGCAGCCACCATGGCCGCACGCCGCCGTGCGCCGAGGCACTGGTCAAGGCCGGTGTGGCCCGGGTGGTCGCCGCCATGCAGGACCCCAATCCGCAAGTCGCCGGCCAAGGCCTGCGGCGCCTGGCGGACGCCGGCATCAGCGTGGCCAGCGGCGTGCTCGAAGCCGAGGCGCGCGCGCTCAATCCCGGCTTCCTCAAGCGCATGGAGCACGGCCTGCCGTTCGTCCGTGCCAAGCTGGCGATGAGCCTGGACGGCCGCACCGCCATGGCCAGCGGCGAAAGCCAGTGGATCACCGGGCCCGCTGCGCGCTCGGCAGTGCAGCGCCTGCGCGCCCGCTCCAGCGTGGTGCTGACCAGTGCGGCCAGCGTGCTGGCCGACAACGCGCGGATGACCGTGCGTGGCGCCGAGCTGGGCCTGGATGCCGAAACCACCGCCCTGGCGCTGAGCCGCACGCCGTTGCGCGTGCTGGTCGACGGCCGCCTGCGTTTGCCGCTGGACGCGCCGTTCTTCCGGGCCGGCCCGGCACTGGTGGTCACCGCCGTCGCAGATGACCTGCGCTATGCCGCTGCCGGTCATGAACTGCTCAGCCTGCCGGGCGACAATGGCCAGGTAGACCTGCCGGCACTGTTGCAGGCACTGGCCGCGCGCGGCGTCAACGAAATCCTGCTGGAGGCCGGTGCCGGCCTGGTCGGTGCCTTTGCCCAGCTGGGCCTGATCGACGAGTACCAGCTGTTCGTCGCCGGCACATTCCTCGGCTCCCAGGCCCGGCCGTTGCTGGACTGGCCGCTGGACAAGATGAGCCAGGCACCGCGGCTGAAAATCACCGAAATGCGCGCAGTGGGCGATGACTGGCGGGTCACGGCCATCCCTCTGCCGGCGCCCGGCGTATAATGCCGGGCTTGCCCCGCGCAACCCGTTTCTGAGGAAGTCCCCATGTTCACCGGCATCATCGAATCCATCGGCACCATCCGCAGCCTGACCCCCAAGGGCGGTGACGTGCGCGTCTACGTCGAAACCGGCAAGCTCGACCTGGGTGACGTCAAGCTCGGCGACAGCATCGCCGTCAACGGCGTGTGCCTGACTGCCGTCGAGCTGCCGGGCAACGGGTTCTGGGCCGACGTCAGCGTCGAGACCCTCAAGCGCACCGCGTTCATCGACCTCAAGAGCGGCAGCAAGGTCAACCTGGAAAAAGCCCTGACCCCGACCACCCGCCTGGGCGGCCACCTGGTCAGCGGCCACGTCGACGGCGTCGGCGAAATCATCTCGCGCAGCGATAACGCCCGCGCCATCCAGTTCCGCGTGCGTGCGCCCAAGGAGCTGGCCAAGTACATCGCCCACAAGGGTTCGATCACCGTCGACGGCACCAGCCTGACGGTCAACGAGGTCAATGGCGCCGAATTCGAGCTGACCATTGTCCCGCACACCCTGTCCGAAACCATCATGGCCGACTACCGCGCAGGGCGTCGGGTCAACCTTGAGGTCGACTTGCTGGCCCGTTACCTGGAGCGTCTGCTGCTGGGCGACAAGGCTGCCGAACCGAGCAAGGGCAGTGGCATCACCGAAAGCTTCCTGGCCGCCAACGGCTTCTTGAAATCCTGATTGAGAAGGGGGTGCCGAGTGGCGCTCAACAGCATCGAAGAACTGGTCGAAGACATCCGCCAGGGCAAAATGGTCATCCTCATGGATGACGAAGACCGCGAGAACGAAGGCGACATCATCATGGCGGCCGAGTGCTGCCTGCCTGAGCACATCAACTTCATGGCCAAGCACGCCCGCGGCCTGATCTGCATGCCGATGACGCGCGAGCGCTGCGAAACCCTGAAGCTGCCGCTGATGGCGCCGCGCAACGGTTCGGGCTTCGGCACCAAGTTCACCGTGTCGATCGAAGCCGCCGAAGGCGTCACCACCGGCATCTCCGCCGCTGACCGTGCGCGCACCGTGCAGGCCGCCGCTGCCAAGGACGCCAAGGCCGAAGACATCGTCAGCCCGGGCCACATCTTCCCGCTGATGGCCCAGCCGGGCGGCACCCTGGCCCGCGCCGGCCATACCGAAGCGGCCTGTGACCTGGCGCGTATGGCCGGCTTTGAGCCGAGCGGCGTGATCTGCGAAGTGATGAACGACGACGGCACCATGTCGCGCCGCGCCGAGCTGGAAGTGTTCGCCGCGGAGCACGGCCTGAAGATCGGCACCATCGCCGACCTGATCCACTACCGCATGATCCACGAGCGCACCGTGCAGCGCGTCTCCGAACAGCCGATCGAGAGCGAGCTGGGCGAGTTCAACCTGGTCACCTACCGTGACGCGGTGGAAGGCGATGTGCACATGGCCCTGACCCTGGGCAACATCTGCGCCGAAGAGCCGACCCTGGTGCGCGTGCACAACATGGACCCGCTGCGCGACCTGCTGCTGGTCAAGCAGCCGGGCCGCTGGAGCCTGCGCGCGGCCATGGCCGCCGTGGCCGAGGCGGGCAGCGGCGTGGTACTGCTGCTGGGCCACCCGCTGGACGGCGACGTGCTGCTGGCGCATATCCGCGAAAGCGCGGGCGATGCACCGACCAAGGCGCCGACCACCTACAGCACCGTCGGTGCCGGTTCGCAGATCCTGCGTGACCTCGGCGTGCGCAAGATGCGCCTGATGAGTTCGCCGATGAAGTTCAATGCGATATCCGGATTCGATCTGGAAGTTGTAGAATACGTGCCCTCCGAGTGACTTGAGGCGGCATTGACGCCCTTAAGCTCGAGTCCAGACCCCTGTCGAGGCCGCTTGTATGCGGCCTCGCTCTTGAAGATGAGAATATCGGAATGACCCTGAAGACCATCGAAGGTACCTTCATCGCCCCCAAAGGTCGCTATGCTTTGGTGGTTGGCCGCTTCAACAGCTTCGTCGTCGAAAGCCTGGTAAGCGGCGCCGTTGATACCTTGGTACGCCACGGTGTCAGCGAAAGCGACATCACCATCATTCGTGCCCCGGGCGCGTTCGAAATCCCGCTGGTGGCACAGAAAGTCGCCCAGCAAGGCGAATATGACGCGATCATCGCCCTGGGCGCAGTGATCCGCGGCGGTACCCCGCACTTCGAATACGTGGCGGGCGAATGCACCAAGGGCCTGGCCCAGGTGTCCATGGAGTTCGGCGTACCGGTGGCCTTCGGCGTTCTGACCGTCGACTCCATCGAACAAGCCATCGAGCGCTCCGGCACCAAGGCTGGCAACAAAGGCGGTGAAGCTGCCCTGTCCGCTCTGGAAATGGTCAGCCTGCTGGCGCAGTTGGAGGCCAAGTGATTAGCGACGAAAGCGATCGTTTCAACCCGCGCGATCCAAAACCTGCGGATGCCGGCAAGCCATCGAAGAGCGCCAAGCGCCGCGAAGCCCGCAAGCTCGCGACCCAGGCCCTGTATCAGTGGCACATGGCCCAGCATTCGCTGAACGAGATCGAAGCGCAGTTCCGGGTCGATAACGATTTTACCGATGTCGACGGTGCCTATTTCCGCGAGATCCTCCACGGGGTCCCGGCGATCAAAGGCGAAATCGACAAGGCGCTGGTGCCTTGCATGACCATCGCCCTGGAAGAGCTCGACCCGGTCGAGCTGGCCGTGCTGCGGCTGTCCACCTGGGAACTGATCAAGCGCGTCGACGTACCGTACCGTGTGGTAATCAACGAAGGCGTGGAACTGGCCAAGGTCTTCGGTGCCACCGACGGCCACAAGTTCGTCAACGGTGTGCTGGACAAGCTCGCCCCGGCCCTGCGTGAAGCAGAAGTCAAGGCGAACAAGCGCTGATCCTGGCGCTGCCTGCCCATGGGTGAGTTCGAGCTGATCAACCATTACTTCGCCGCCGCGCCCTGTGCGCAGGGCGGCGAGGGCGTGGCCCTGGGTATCGGCGACGACTGTGCGCTGCTGGACCTTCCTCCCGGTGAACAACTGGCGGTGTCGACCGACACCTTGGTCGCCGGGGTGCATTTCCCCGCTGTCTGCGATCCGCTGCTGC
The DNA here is from genome assembly GCF_052041945.1 of Pseudomonas sp. SMN11. Lineage (NCBI taxonomy): Bacteria > Pseudomonadati > Pseudomonadota > Gammaproteobacteria > Pseudomonadales > Pseudomonadaceae > Pseudomonas > Pseudomonas sp. SMN11. The sequence goes on from NZ_JBKGGW010000028.1 coordinate 56,484, forward strand.
TTGGCCAGCGCTCGTTGGCCGTGGCGGCCAGTGACCTGGCGGCCATGGGCGCGACGGCGATCGGCTTCACCCTCGCCCTGACCCTGCCTGATGTCGGCCCCGACTGGCTGGCGGCCTATGCCGACGGCCTCAGCCGCATGGCCCACCGTTGCCGCATGAGGCTGATCGGTGGGGATACCACCCGTGGCCCGCTGAGCATCACCGTCACCGTGTTCGGCCGCGTGCCGGCAGGCCAGGCGTTGCGCCGCAGCGGCGCGCGGCCGGGCGACCTGCTGTGCGTGGGCGGCTCGCTGGGCAAGGCAGCAGGGGCGTTGCCGCTGGTACTAGGTGAGCGCGAGGCGCCGGCGGAACTGGCCGAGCCGCTGCTCCAGCACTACTGGTCGCCGATGCCTCAGCTCAACCTGGGCCAGCTGCTGCGCGGCCGGGCCACGGCGGCGTTGGACATTTCCGATGGCCTGCTCGCCGACTGTGGGCATATTGCCAAGGCGTCCGGGGTCGCACTCGAGGTGAACCTGGCGCAGGTGCCAGTGTCTCCTGCATTGGAAGCCTTCCTTGGCCAGGATGCGGCACGGCTGGCAGCGCTGACCGGTGGCGACGACTACGTACTGGCCTTCACCCTGCCGCCTGCGGCGCTCGCCTCGCTGACCGACCTCGGTTTCGCCGAGGTGCACGTCATCGGTCGCGTGCTCGAAGGCCAGGGCGTGACCCTGCGCGACCCGCAGGGCCAGGACATCACCCCGGTTCAGCGGGGCTATCAACACTTTAGGGAGACACCGTGACCGACCACCCCAACCAGGTGCCTGCGGAGTTCGTTCCGCCATCGGTCTGGCGCAACCCGTGGCACTTCATCGCCTTTGGCTTCGGCTCCGGCACCCTGCCCAAGGCCCCCGGCACCTGGGGCTCGATGGTAGCGATCCCGTTCATCCCGCTGTGGCAGATGCTGCCCGACTGGGGCTACTGGCTGCTGCTGGGCGTGACGATGCTGTTCGGCTTCTGGCTGTGCGGCAAAGTTGCGAATGACTTGCGTGTGCACGACCATGAAGGCATTGTCTGGGACGAGATGGTCGGCATGTGGATCACCCTCTGGCTGGTGCCGGAAGGGTGGCAGTGGATCCTCGCCGGGTTCCTGATGTTCCGCTTCTTCGACATTCTCAAGCCATGGCCGATTCGCTGGATCGACCGCCATGTACACGGGGGCGTCGGGATCATGCTCGACGATATCCTGGCCGGTGTTTTCGCCTGGCTGGGCATGCAGATTCTGGTGTGGGCGGTAGGCTGAAGCGGGGAGCGTTTCGATGGCCATAAGGACTGTGCTGCTGGCAATGATGCTGAGCCTTGCCCCTTGGGCGATGGCGGCCGATGCGCTACCGAAGCAGATTCATCTGGTCAGCGAAGAGTGGATCGATTACACCAATGCCGATGGCAGCGGTGTGGCCTGGGATGTATTGCGCAAGGTGTTCGAGCCTGCCGGAGTCAAGGTGGTGACCCAGAGTGCGCCGTACAGCCGCGCGGTTGGCCTGGTCAAGCGTGGCGAGGCGGACGCCTGGGTCGGGTCGTACAAGGAAGAAAACGACGAAAACCTCTACCCACGCTGGCATTTCGACATGGACCACATCTATGCCCTGGGCCTGGCCAGCAAGCCGGTGCCGACTCTGGCCACCGTCGGCCAGTACCGCCTGGCCTGGGTACGCGGCTACGACTACAGCAGTTACCTGCCCAACGCGAACAACTTCAGAGAAATCCAGCGCCGTGAAGGCATCCTGCCGATGCTCGAACATGAGCGGGTGGATTTCTACATCGATGCGCAGACCGAAGTCGACTACGTGCTCGGACAGGCCTCGCAGCCGGAGCGTTTTCGCAGCACCCATGTGGCCGAGCTGCCGCTGTACCTGGCGTTCTCCAGGAACGAGCACGCCAAAGCCCTGTGCGACCTGTTCGACAAACGCATGGCCGAGCTGGTGCACAGTGGCGAGCTGAAGCCGATTTTCGAGCACTGGAAGCAGCCCTATCCCTTCACTCCGGACAGCAAACCGCTGTAGGGCCGTATGACTAAGCATCGAACTTTTCGATCTTAAGCTACGGTATTCAACGAGCGCACACGCGGCGACCTGCTGATACAATCGGCTCACGAGAAATTTCCTACTTTATCCAGGAGCACAACGTGCCCGTCGTCTTTGTTGCCGCCTCGAAACTCCCGACTCCCTTTGCGATCTTCACCATGCATGGCTTCCTCGACGAAGCCACTGGCCGTGAGCACGTAGTGCTCAGCTTGGGTGATATCGCCGACGGCGAGCCGGTGCTGGGGCGTCTGCACTCCGAGTGCCTGACCGGCGATGCCCTGTTCAGCCAGCGCTGCGACTGTGGTTCGCAGCTGGAAGCCGCACTGCAGGCCATCGCCCGCGAAGGCCGTGGCGTGCTGCTGTACCTGCGTCAGGAAGGCCGCGGCATTGGCCTGTTGAACAAGATCCGCGCTTATGAGCTGCAGGACGGTGGTGCCGACACCGTCGAGGCCAACGAGCGCCTGGGCTTCGCCGCCGACCAGCGCGACTACGCCATGTGCCTGCCGATGCTCGAGCATCTGGGTGTGAAAGCGCTGCGCCTGATGACCAACAACCCGCGCAAGGTCAAGGCGCTGACCGACATGAACATCAAGGTCGCCGAGCGCGTGCCGCTGCACACCGGGCACAACCCGCACAACCGTTACTACCTGGCGACCAAGGCCGGCAAGCTCGGTCACATGCTGGGTAACGAACACCAGGGCGAGGTGCCCCAGGCGTGACCCGCGGCGAGGTCAAGCGGCGCCTGGCGCTGGCCTGGTGGCAGTACCTGGCGGTCGGCCTGGTGCCGCTGCCGGTCATGGCCTGGGCCTTTGGCGGGGGCGATGCGCTGATCCCGGTGCTGGCGATGCCGCTGTTCATCGCTGGTGCCGCGACCATGTTCCTCAGCCTGCCGCGCTTCGGCGCCTACAAGCGGGCACTGATCGCCACCTCGAAGGTGCTGGGCACGGCTGAAGAGCCAGCCGCCTGGATCATGCTGGCGCGGGTGCGGCGCATGGCCATGTTGTTCGCTTGTTTCCCGGCCTGGGTCGCTGCGCTGTCGGTGCTGGTCGGGCTGGAGGCGGTGCCGCAGTTCCTCCTCGCGCTGTCCACTGTGGTGCTGCTCTACCTCTACCGCATCCCGCGTCAGCTGGGCTGATGCGTATCCTGATTTGCCTGCTGGCATTGCTGGCCCTTACCGCGAGGGCCGGCGAGCCCTTGCGCGTGGTCAGCCTCGCGCCGTCGATGAGCGAAATCATGCTCGAACTGCACGCCGATGACCTGCTGGTGGGCGTGCTCGACGGCGGCGAGCGACCGCAAGCGCTGCAACGGCTGCCTTCGGTGGGGCGCCAGGGCCAGCTGGACATGGAAACCCTGCTCAGCCTCAAGCCTGACCTGCTGCTGCTTTGGCCCGGTAGCGTGGCACCCGCCCAGCGCGACCAGCTCAAGCGCTTGGGCATTGCCACCTATAGCGCCGAACCCCACGACCTGAATCAACTGATCGACCAGATCGAGGCGATTGCCGTGCGAGTCGGGCAGGGCGAGCAAGGCCGGCTGTACGTGCAGGCTCTGCGCGAGCGCTTGCAGCAGCTGCGCCAGCAGTACCGGCGCGAGCAGCCGTTGCGGGTGTTCTACCAGGTATGGGACCGGCCGCTGTATACCCTTGGCGGGCGGCAGGTGGTCAGCGATGCCCTGTCGGTGTGCGGGGCGCGCAATGTCTTCGCCGATCTGAGCCAGCCGGCACCGCAGGTGAGTGTCGAGTCGGTGCTGATGCGTGACCCGCAGGTGATCCTGGCGGGTGATGAGGCGCAGCTGGCGAGCTGGAAGGCCTGGCCACGGCTGAGCGCGGTGGCCGGCGAGGGTTTGCTGGTGGTGCCGGACAGGGGCCTGGAGCGGCCCAGTGGGCAGATGATCGAAGCCACCGCCCGCCTGTGCGCGCTGCTGGCGGCTAGAGTGCCGGCGTCCAGGTGACGCTGAACAGCGCAGTGCGGCCTTCTTCGCGGTAGCCGTAGCTGGCTCCGTCAAAGCTGTACAGCGCCCGGCTGTAGTCCTTGTCCAGCAGGTTATCCAGCTTCACTTCCAGCTTCAGTTCCTCGGTTGCCAGCCAGCCTGCACGCAGGCCCAGCAAGCCGTAGCCGCCGAGTCGATTGCGGTTGGCTTCGTCGTCATAGCTGGCGCTCACGGCCTGCCAGCTGGCGCCCACATTGAAACGTTCGAACTGGCGATCAAGGTCCAGGCTCAGGGTGCGCCGGGCGCGGCGGGCGAGGGTATGGCCACTGTCGCGGTCGCGTGGGTCGATCAGCGCCAGGCCAAGCTGGCTGCGCCATTCGCCCCATTGCTGGTCCAGTGCCATTTCCAGGCCGTTGATACGCGCCGAGGCGACGTTTTGTGGAATCGAGTCCTGGCCGAAGATGATCGCATCGCGCAGGTCGGTGCGGTACAGCGAGGTCTCCAGGCGGCTGTCGTGGGTCAACTGGCTGCGCCACTGTACTTCATAGCTCTTCGAACGCTCGGGCTTGAGGTCCGGGTTGCTGAACTGCGGGTAGTACAAGTCGTTGAACGTCGGGGCGCGGAAGCCTTCGCTGTAGGACAGCAGCACGTCATTGCGGGCATTCAGCGGTATGGTGAGGCTGCCACTCCAGGTGGTCTGGCCGCCGAACTGCTGGTTCTCGTCGTGCCGTACGCCCAGCTCGGTGGAGAAGTTTTCACCGCTGTAGCGGTGCTGGATGAAAGCCGCACGGTTCCAGCGGCTGTCTTCAGTAAAGTCGGTGCTGCCGTGCACACGGTCTTCGTACCAGTCACCACCCAGCAACAGGTTGTGCCGCTCGGCCAGCGACAGGTCGTTCTGCCAGGTGACCTGGTCACGGTAAGTGTTGAACACGAAACGCTCGTCGCTGAGCTTGTCGCGCTTGTCGTCACGGTTTTCGCTGTGGGCAAGTTCCAGGCGCGAATGCCAGACATCGTTGAGCTGTGCGTCAAAATAGCTGCCCAGGCTGCTGACGCTGAAGTCGGTGTAGGGCTTTTGTCCGAAGCTCTCGAAGTTGACCGGGTCGAAGCGGCCGAACGGGTTGTCGTATTCGCTGCGGCCGCGGCTGTCGAGCAGGTTCAGGCCGGCTTCGAAGCGCTCGCCAAAGGTATGGCTCAGGCTCAGGTTCAGCGACTGGTTGCGGTAGGCGTCGTGGTCGCCGTCGCTGGCAAACGACGGGCCGGTCGAATCGATGCCAGCGGTTTCATCGAGGCTGGCGCCGAGGTTGAAACGGGTGGCATCGTCACCGCCGGACAGCCCCAGGCTGCGCTGGAACGTCTGGTTGCTGCCCGCCGCCACGCGCAGGCGTGGCTGCAGGCCGGGGCCGTTGCTGCGGCGGGTGAAGATCTGGATCACCCCGCCGATGGCATCGCTGCCATACACCGCCGAGCGCGAACCACGCAGCACTTCGACGCGTTCGATCTGGTCGATATCGAGAAACTGCAAGCCGCTGTCGCCGGAGGTGGCGTTGGCGATGCGCACGCCATCGACCAGTACCAGGCTCTGGGCGGTCTTGGTGCCACGGATGAAGATGCCCGGCAGGCTGCCACGGCCTCCGGTAGGCGCGACTTGCACACCGGGCACGCGGGTGAGCAGGTCGGTCACGCTGCCGGGTTGCAGGCGGTCGATGTCGGCGCGGGTGAAGACGGTGTTGGCGGCGCTGGTGGCGGTACGCGATTCGACCTGGCGGTTGGCGCTGATCAGGATGTCGGGGAGCTTCAGGGCGTCGTCGCGTTCGGCGGCCAGCAGGAGTGTAGGCGCGCAGAGTAGCGCGGCACAGGCGGATTTTTTCATGTGCAGTTCCATAGCATTCGCGGGCATGCCCGCTCCCACATGGTCATCACCGGTCTTGAGGGCGGTGGGTTACCTGTGGGAGCGGGCTTGCCCGCGAATAGGCCCTACAGGCCGAGCTTGGCCATTCGAGCGTTGACCGAAGCCTGGATGCCAGCCGCATCCAGCCCACACTCGGCCAGCATCTGCGCCGGCTTGGCATGTTCGACATAAATATCCGGCAGCCCCAGGTGGAGCAATGGCTTGACCACGCCCTCTTGGGCCAGGAACTCGCCCACGGCAGCGCCGGCGCCACCCATGATGCTGTTTTCCTCGATGGTCACCAGCAGCTCATGGCTGGCAGCCAGCTCCAGCACCAAGGCCTCGTCCAGCGGTTTGACGAAACGCATGTCGACCACGGTGGCGTTGATCTGCTCGGCAACCTGCAGGGCCTCGGCCAACTGCACACCAAATACCAGCAAGGCCACTTTCTCGCCCTGGCGGCGAACCACGCCCTTGCCGATCTCCAGCGGTTCGAGGTCGCCACTGATCGGTGCATTCGGGCCGGTGCCGCGTGGGTAGCGCACAGCCGCCGGGCCGTTGTACAGGTGGCCGGTGCTGAGCATCTTGCGCAGCTCGTTCTCGTCGCTCGGGGTCATCACCAGCATGCCGGGGATGCAGCGCAGATACGACAGGTCATAGGCACCAGCGTGGGTCGGGCCGTCTTCGCCCACCAGGCCGGCGCGGTCGATGGCGAACAGCACGTCGAGATTCTGCACCGCCACGTCGTGGATCAGCTGGTCGTAGCCGCGCTGCAGGAAGGTGGAGTAGATCGCCACCACCGGCTTGCTGCCTTCGCAGGCCATGCCCGCGGCCAGGGTCACTGCGTGCTGCTCGGCGATCGCCACGTCGAAGTAGCGCTCAGGGTAGCGCTCGCTGAAATCGACCAGGTCGGAGCCTTCCTTCATCGCCGGGGTGATGCCCACCAGGCGGTTGTCGGCGGCGGCCATGTCGCACAGCCACTGGCCGAACACCGCAGAGTACTTCGGCCCGCTGACCTTCTTCGGCGCAGCTGGCTTGTCGGCGGGTTCGAGCTTGGTGATGGCGTGGTAGCCGATCGGGTCGACCTCGGCCGGGGCGAAGCCCTTGCCCTTCTTGGTCACCACGTGCAGGAACTGCGGGCCCTTGAGGTCACGCATGTTGCGCAGGGTGGCGATCATGGTCGGCAGGTCATGGCCGTCGATCGGGCCGATGTAGTTCCAGCCCAATTCTTCGAACAGCGTGCCCGGCACCAGCATGCCCTTGGCGTACTCCTCGGTGCGACGGGCGATTTCCCAGGCGCCCGGCAGGCGCGACAGCACCTTCTTGCTGCCTTCGCGCATGCTCGCGTAGGTGCGGCTGGAGAGGATCTTGGCCAGGTAGTTGGACAGGCCGCCGACATTGCGCGAAATCGACATGTCGTTGTCGTTGAGGATCACCAGCATGTCGGCGTTGACTTCCTGGGCGTGATTCAACGCCTCGAAGGCCATGCCGGCAGTGAGGGCGCCGTCGCCGATCACGGCGATCGACTTGCGTGCGCTGTTCTGCAGGCGGGCGGCGATGGCCATGCCCAGCGCGGCGCTGATCGAGGTGCTGGAGTGGCCGACGCCGAAGGTGTCGTACTCGCTCTCGCTGCGGCGCGGGAAGGCGGCGATGCCGTCCTTCTGGCGCAGGCTGAGCATGCGCTTGCGGCGCCCGGTGAGGATCTTGTGCGGGTAGGCCTGATGGCCGACGTCCCACACCAGCCGGTCGTCCGGGGTATCGAAGACGTAGTGCAGGGCGATCGTCAGCTCGATCACGCCCAGGCCGGCGCCGAAATGCCCACCGGTCTGACCAACGGTGTAGAGCAACTCCTGGCGCAATTCGTCGGCCAGGGTCTCCAGGTCGGCTTCGGCCAGCCGGCGCAGGCCGGCAGGCGTGTCAGCGCGGTCGAGCAACGGCGTGACCGGGCGTTCGCGGGGGATCTCTTGAAACGTCGTGGGCATCAGGCGAGTCGTTATAGGTGTGTGAAGACGCGGCAGTTTACCCCATTGTGGGAAATACTGCCCATTCAGACGGGTATCACGTGGGGCCGCAAAGTGGCCCCATTCAATCAGTGGCGGCGCTCGACGATATAGCGTGCCAACGCCCGCAGCGGCTCGGCATTTTCGCCAAACCCTTGCAGTGCGACCAGCGCCTGGTCGCGCAGTTCGATGGCATAGGCCTTGGCGGCTTCCAGCCCCAGCAGGGCCGGGTAGGTCGGTTTGTCACGGGCGATGTCGGCACCCTGGCGCTTGCCCAGGGTGGCGGTGTCGCTCTCCACGTCGAGGATATCGTCCTGCACCTGGAAGGCCAGGCCGATGGCCTGTGCATAAGTCTGCAGGGCGTCCAGCTGCGCCTGCTCGGCGCGGGCACTGGCCAGGGCGCCCAGGCGCACGCTGGCTTCGATCAGCGCACCGGTCTTGTGCCGGTGCATGAATTCCAGGGCCTGCTGGTCCAGCTTCAGGCCGACCGAGCCGAGGTCGATGGCCTGGCCACCGACCATGCCTGCAGGGCCTGCCGCCTTGGCCAGGGCCTGGACCATGGCCAGGCGGATGTTGTCGGCCTGCGGGCTCAGGCGTGGGTCGAGCAGGGCGCTGAACGCCAGGCTCTGCAAGCCGTCACCGGCGAGAATCGCGCAGGCTTCGTCGAAGGCCTTGTGGGTAGTTGGCTGGCCACGGCGCAGATCGTCGTCGTCCATGGCCGGCAGGTCGTCATGGACCAGCGAATAGGCGTGGATGAGCTCTACCGCACAGGCGGCACCGTTGGCTTGTTCGGCCGGCGCGCCAAGGGCTTCGCAGGCCGCATAGGCGAGCAGCGGGCGCACACGCTTGCCGCCGTTCATCACGCTGTAGCGCATGGCGGCATACAGGCGCTCCAGCTCTTTGGTCGGGGCGATGAACAGGGGTTCGAGGGCCGCGTCGACACGGGCCTGGCAGGTGGCCTGGTAAGCGGTGATCATGCTTCTGGCTCCGCATCGAACGGCTGTGCGGCGAGTTCGCCGTCACGTTCCAGCAGGATCTGTACCTTCTGTTCGGCCTGGGCCAGGGCACCTTGGCAGTCGCGGGTCAGGGCGATGCCTTGCTCGAAGGCGGCCAGCGAGTCTTCCAGCGACAGTTCGCCGTTCTCCAGGCGCTCGACCAGTGCTTGCAGGTCGGCGAGGGATTGTTCGAAATCGATGGAGGCTTTTTTGCGGGCCATGGCGACAGTCTCGGTGGCAGGTCAGAACGGCGCGACGTTAGCAGAGCGGCGCTAGGGGAGCAAACTCCCGACCACCTGATCGGTTAACGCGGTCATTTGTAGGAGCGGCCTTGTGTCGCGAAAGGGCTGCAAGGCAGCCCCGGCAATTCATGCATTTGCGCTGAAATTCTGGGGCCGCTATGCGGCCCTTTCGCGACACAAGGCCGCTCATACAGGTGCTGTGCAACCCAGGGATCAGGCCGGCTCGGCTTCCAGCTCCACCATGGCCTCGCGGCACCGCGCCAGCTCCTCGATGGTCAGCACCGGCAGGTTGTACTGCCGCGCATACACCGCCACCTGCTCACCCCGCGCCATGCTGCCATCGGGGTTCATCAGCTCGCACAGCACCGCCGCCGGCCGCAAACCCGCCAGGCGTGCCAGGTCCACCGAGCCTTCTGTGTGACCGCGGCGGGTCAGCACGCCACCATCGCGCGCGCGCAGCGGGAACACATGGCCCGGGCTGACGATATGGCGTTGCTCGGCGGTCGAACGCAGCGCCGCTTCGATAGTGGTGATGCGGTCCTGCGCAGAAACGCCAGTGCTCACGCCTTCGGCCGCTTCGATGGTGACGGTGAAGCCGGTGCCGTGGCGGGCCTGGTTGTTCTGCACCATCGGCGCCAGCTGCAGGGCATCGACCGTGGCTTCGTCCAGGCACAGGCAGACGATGCCGCTGCAGTCGCGGATCATCATGGCCATGGTCTGCAGCGACAGGTTCTCGGCGGCGGCGACAATGTCGGCTTCGTCCTCGCGGTCGTCATCGTCGAGCAGCAGCACAGGGCGCCCGGCCTGGAAGGCGGCGATGGCGGCGGATACATTGGGAAATTTTTTTTGTAGCAAAGGGGACATGAAACGCTCCTCGTGATTGATCGATGAACGTCTCGGGGCGAACAAAATGCGCGCGCAGGGGCGCCCGAATGGCCCCTGCCTGACGCCTTCTTTCATCCGGACTATGACCGTCGGCTCTGGAGTTGCACCAGATCTGCTGACCCCCGGCATGGCCGGGGCGCTCGCGGGCTCATCTTTCGATTTACCGCCGGTGGGGACTTTCACCCCGCCCTGAAGACCGGCCAAGCATACAGCACTGTGCCACCTTGCTGGCAAGCCGCTGTTCTACGACCTTCGGCGGTATCATGCAGGCATGGCTCAACAGGAACTGCTCCATGGACATTCTCCAGGTCGCCGGTGGCAAGCCGGTCAAACTGTGGACCGACGGCGTGCCGGTCGAAGACGACGCCCGCCGGCAACTGCTCAACACGGCGAAGATGCCGTTCATCTTCAAGCACCTGGCGGTGATGCCGGATGTGCACCTGGGCAAGGGCTCGACCATTGGCAGCGTGATCCCCACGGTCGGCGCGATCATCCCCGCCGCGGTGGGCGTCGACATCGGCTGCGGCATGATCGCCGCGCGTACCTCGCTGCAGGCGCGTGACCTGCCGGACAAACTGCATGGCCTGCGCAGCGCCATCGAGCAGGCGGTGCCCCACGGCAAGACCTTCGGCAAACGCGACCAAGGTGCCTGGGACAACGTGCCGGGCCTGGCAGACAAAGCCTGGGGCCAGCTCGCCGGGCGTTTCAAGGCCATCACCGACAAGTACCCGCGCCTGGAAAAGACCAACAACCGCCACCACCTGGGCACCCTGGGCGGCGGCAACCACTTCATCGAGGTGTGCCTGGACGAGGCCGACCGGGTCTGGTTCATGCTGCACAGCGGCTCGCGCGGTGTCGGCAATGCCATCGGCAACCTGTTCATCGAACTGGCCCAGGCCGACATGCGTCAGCACCTGGCCAACCTGCCCGACAAGGACCTGGCCTATTTCGAGGAGGGCAGCCGCCATTTCGCCGACTATGTCGAGGCGGTGGAATGGGCGCAGGACTTTGCCCGGCGCAACCGTGAATTGATGATGCAGGCGGTGGTCGCGGCCACCCGCAAGTTGCTGGGCAAGCCGTTCGAGGCAAACCTGGAGGCGGTCAACTGCCACCACAACTATGTGCAGCGCGAGCAGCATTTCGGCCGCGAGGTGCTGGTGACGCGCAAGGGCGCGGTGTCGGCGCAGAAGGGGCAACTGGGCATCATTCCTGGCTCCATGGGCGCCAGAAGCTTCATCGTGCGGGGGCTGGGCAACGAGGAGTCGTTCTGCTCCTGCAGCCATGGCGCGGGCAGGGTGATGAGCCGGACCAAGGCCAGGAGCCGCTTCACCGTGGAGGATCAGCGGCGGGCGACGGCGCATGTGGAGTGCCGCAAGGACAAGGACGTGATCGACGAAATTCCGATGGCGTACAAGGACATCGACGCGGTGATGAAGGCGCAGAGCGAGTTGGTGGAGGTGGTGCACACGCTGCGCCAGGTGGTCTGTGTGAAAGGTTGACCTGTCCCGGCCTCTTCGCGGGCACGACCGCTCCCACAGGCGTACGCGATCCCCTGTGGGAGCGGTCGTACACCGCGAAGAGGCCGGGACAGGATTACCGCGACATATCTCCAATCACCTTACCCAGCGAAGCCGGCAGCATCGGCCCATGCCCAAGCCCTGCGAATCGCTCGAAGCGCACCTGTAGCTCAGATACCTTGGCTAAGTCGGCTGCCAGTTCCCGCGCCGGCCCCTCCACATCACCTTTCACCGGCATACGCGGGTTTGCCGGCTCCTCGCTGCCGCGCATCAGCAACAGCCGCGGCCGGCTATCACCCAGGCGCTGCTGCAACCCCTGCGCCTCACGCACGATCGCCCCGTCGTTCCACCACAGTGATGGGCTTGCCGCTGCATAGTCGCTGAACGCCCCAGGCCGGGTGAACAGCGCATGCAGCACCGCCACACCGCCATAGGAATGCCCCCATAGCGTCTGCCGCTGCAGGTTGATCGGTGCCACGTCAGCCACCATTGGCCGCATCTTTTGCGTCAGCAGATCAAGGAAGGCATCCACCCCACCGCTGGGCTCTCCAGTCAGTGGATCGCGCTGCTCGGCCTGCCCTGGCACTGCCGGGGTGTAGTCGAAGGTGCGCCCGGTCCGCTCGATGCGTTGGTCAGTCTGGTAGCCCACGGCCACCAGCAACGGGGCCTGGCCGGCGGCGAGCTGACTCAGTTGCTGGTTATTCAGTGCACCCAGCGCGGCATTGCCGTCGAGCATCCACAGCACCGGATATCCGGCGGCCGGCGCCGGGCGATCCGGCTTGCCGACCCAGAGGCGGTAGTGACGCTGGCCGTCGGCCGAGTCCAGATCGAGGTGGCTGAAGTGGTAAGCCAGGTCCTGGCGCTGCAGCAGAGAGGTGTCCATCTTCTGCTCACGCGCTGGCTGCGCCATGGCAACCGGGGCGGCCAGCGCCAGTGCCACAAACAGGGGCAGGGACAGGGTCATCTTGCTCATCAGGCCTCTCGTCAGGGCTTTGCAGGGAGAGGCCAGATGATAATCAGTGTTGTTTGGGCGTAAAGCGCATTAACTTTCTAAACATTCCTCGCCGATCGGCAACAGCACATGCAGGCACAAGCCAGGGTGGCCATTGCTGGCCCACAGCCGACCGCCTTGCAGTTCGATGGCACGGCGCGCGATGGCCAGCCCCAGGCCGAAGCCTGCACCGCTGTGGGGCAAACGTTGGTAGGGTTGGAAGATGCGTTCGAGGTCCGCTTGCGGTACGCCGGTGCCCTGGTCGCTCAGGCGCAGGTGCCAGCAGTCGCCGTCACGCCAGCCATCGAGGCTAACCCGGCCGCCCTCGGGCGAATGGCGGATGGCGTTGCGTATCAGGTTTTCCAAGGCCTGGGCCAGGCTGTCCAGATGGACCTGCACCCGGCAGTCGGTGCCCAGCGAGCAGGGCAGGCGTGATCGGTCCCAGCCACTTTCGAAGCAGATGTCCTCGCATAGCGCCTCCCACACGGAAAGCATCAGCACGGGCTCGGTGGGCAGTTGCGGTTGCTCGGTGTCCATCCAGGCAAGGTCAAGGGTGTCCTCGAGCAGCTTCTGCATGTCGTTCACCTCACGCTCCAGGCGTTCACGCAGTTGTGCCGGGGGCAACTCGCTGTCATGGGCGATGCGCAAGCGCGCCAGTGGCGTGCGCAGTTCGTGGGACAGCGTGCGCAGCAGCAGGCGCTGTTGCTCCAGGCTCTGGCGCAGCCGCCCGGCCATGTGCTCGAAGGCCTGTGCCAGTTCACCCAACTCGTCGCGGCGCTCCTGCAGGGGCAGGCCAGGGCTATCCAGGTCGTCGGCGCGCAGGGCATCGGCGCGGTCGCGCAGGCGGTTGAGCGGCACCACCAGCTGCCGATAGATCGCCAGGCCCAGCAGCAGGGCCAGCAGCGTGGGGGCGACGCCATGGGTGATGACATGGGTCCAGGGCGTCAGGCCCGTGGGCAGCAGGCGTTCGGGCAGTTGCATCACCAGGCGGCCGTTCTCGGGGTGCTGCGGGAACTCGATGCTGACGTACGGCAGTTCATCCTGCAGGCGCCGGCTCATCGGCCAGTCGAGTTTGCGCATGAAGGTCAGGTGGCTGGCCTCTTCGGCGTCCAGCGGCGTGGTGCCGAGGCTCTGCAGGTGTGGCCCGAGCAGCACCGCCCAAGTGTCTTCGGCGTGTTCGAGCTTGCGCCGGAACGCCTCGGCGCCTGTCGCCCCCCCTTGCTCCCAGGCCTGTTCAGCCTGCTGTGCGTAGCGGGCGAGGTAGTCCTGGTCGGCCTGGGAGAGAAAATAGGTGCTGCGCTCTACCGACAGGCCCCAGGTCCAGATCAGCCACGTCAGCAGCAGGCAGAAGCTCACCTGCAAGGCTGCCAGTTTCCACAGCAAGGGGTGTCGGCGCATCAGGCGCGTTCCGTGTCGACCAGGATGTAGCCCTGTCCGCGCACGGCTTGGATCTGCAGGTGCTGGGCGTCAATATCGGCCAGCTTGCGACGCAGGTTGCACACGTGCACATCGAGGCCGCGGTCCAGGCGGGTGTAGGCACGGTGCAGCACGGTCTGGTACAGGAACGGCTTGCTCAGGGCCTCGCCCGGGTGGGCGTTCAACGTGGCCAGCAAGCGGAATTCCGAAGCAGTCAGGCCGGCCGCCTTGCCGTGGTGAAGCACATCCTGCAGGTACTGGTCGTAGACCAGCGGGCCGGCTTCGCTGTGCGGCAGCGTGCTGCGGCCGAAGGCCACCCGCCGCAACAGGGCATCCACCCGGGCGTCCAGCTCGGCGAGGCTGAACGGCTTGGGCAGGTAATCGTCCGCGCCGCGGGTAAAGCCGCTGATGCGGTCCTGCTCGGCGCCCAGCGCCGACATCAGCATCACGGGGACGGCATGCTGGCGGCGCAGTTCATCGAGCAGGCTGAGGCCATCGATGCCCGGCAGCATGATGTCCAACAGCACCAGGTCGAAGCGGCTGTGCTGCACGGTATTCAACGCCTGGGTACCGCTGGCGCAGGCGTTGACCAGGAAACCGCGGTTGAGAAAGTGGCGCTGCAGATCCTCACGCAGGCGTGCGTCATCTTCGGCGAGGAGGAGAGAGGTGGGCATCGTTTGTCTTTAATGAGAATTTGTATCAGTTAGCCATCATCCCATTGTGGGCGGGGGAAGGGCAATCGCCCTGTGTCGGGGGCATGTGTTAAGAAGGTTAATCCTGCTGCACCCCGGTTTTTCGTCCGGTATCGTTCGCAAAAAGCAACTTGTTTCATTTGCGATTAAATATCACTTGGGCGAAGGGTGTGTCATGAGCGGTTTCAAAGGTGAGGGGAGCCCGCGACGGGTTCGGGGATGGCTGGTGCTGGGGCTGCTGGCACCGTTTTCATTGTCGGCACTGGCTGAAACGGTGGCAGGCCAGGCGGCTGCAGACGACAATTCGCTTGACCTGCCGGCCTTGACCATCGAAGGCAACCGCCTCTACGACATGCTGCCCTCGGAGCAGACCGGCGGTTACAGCGTCGATGCCGCCACCGTGGGCACCAAGACCCCGGCGGCACTCAAGGACATCCCGCAATCGATCACCGTGTACACCCAAGACTACGTCAAGGACCGCCAGTTCGTGCACCTGGATGACCTGGCCAAGTACACCGCCGGCCTGCGCACCCTGACCAACGACAGCGGCCGTTCGTCGATCTACGCCCGTGGCTACGAGTACAGTGAGTTCAACATCGACGGCTTGCCGGCGCCCATGGCCAGTATCTTCGGCACCGTGCCGTCGCTGGCGGCCTTCGACCGGGTCGAGATCATGCGCGGCCCGGCCGGCCTGTTCAGCAGCACCAGCGAGCTGGGCGGCATCGTCAACATGGTGCGCAAGCGCCCGACCGCCGAATTCCAGGGCCATGTCGAAGGCCGCTATGGCACCTGGGACACCAACCACGAAGAAATCGACCTGAGCGGGCCGCTGGACGATGCCGGCCGGGTGCGCGGGCGCTTCATCGCTTCGCGTGACGACACCAACGGCGAGGTGGATTACAACGCCAACACCAGCAACAGCTACTACGGCGCGCTGGACATCGACCTGGACGACGACACCCAGCTGTCGTTCGGCCTGATCCACGAAGTGAAGAACATCACCCCGCACAACGGTTACCCGGCGACGCTGTCGGGCGAGGTGCCTGATTTCAGCCATTCGAAGTTCCTCGGCGCCGACTGGAACTACTTCGACGGCAAGACCACCGACCTGGTCGCCGAGCTGACCCACCGCTTCGACAACGGTGGCTATGGCCGCGTCGCCGCCCGCGGCTCGCACCGCGACACCAACTACCTGTATGCCTTCACCGCGACCAATGCCACCACCGGGGCCAACTCCGAGCGTGCCAGCGCCCGTGACTTCACCCAGGACACCTACTCGCTGGACGCCAGCTACAGCCAGCCGTTCGAAACCTTCGGCCAGGTCAGCGAATTCGTGGTCGGCACCGACTACAAGAACTACGACACCGAGTACCTCAACGGCACCACCAACCTGGGCAGCATCAACGTCAACACCTACACGCCGACGCGCTTCGCCAAGCCGTCGCCGAACTACAGCACCGAAACCGGCATGCAGGAAGAGGAATACGGCCTGTACTCCAAGGTCACCTTCCGCCCGGTCGAGCGCCTGGCGCTGATTGCCGGCGGCCGCTTCAGCTGGTACCGCGGTGACTTCTACACCACCACCCTGAGCAGCGGCTCGACTGTCGACGACAACAAGCGCGTCGATGGCCGCTTCACGCCGTATGGCGGCCTGGTCTACGACCTGACCGAAAACCACGCGCTGTACGCCAGCTATTCGCAGGTGTTCAAGCCCCAATCGGACACCGATGGCAACGGCCGTGTGCTCAAGCCGCGCCAGGGTGAGCAGTATGAATTCGGCCTGAAGAGCAGCTACTTCGGTGGCGATCTGAACACCCGCCTCTCGGTCTTCCGCCTGACCGACAAGAACCGCGCCAGCACCGAGTACGATGCCGATGGCGTGGACACCGGCTTCTCGGTCGCCTCCGGCAAGACTCGGGTCAAGGGCGCGGAAGTGGAAGTCAGCGGCAAGCTCACGCCGAACTGGGAACTGCTGGCGGGCTACACTTGGATGGAAACCGACACCGTCAAGGGTGACGCCGAAACCACCTTCTTCATCATGCCGCGCAACCAGGCATCGCTGTGGAGCAAGTACACCATCAGCCAGGGCCCGCTGAACGGGCTGGCGATTGGTGGTGGCGTGTCGGCGATGAGCAATTTCTACTCCGAGAATGGCGGCGTGCGTATCGATGCGCCGGGCTATGCCACCGTGGATGCGATGCTGTCGTACCCGGTGACCTCGAAGCTGACGGCGACCTTCAACGTCAACAACCTGTTCGACCGCGATTACCTGTCGCGGGTGGGGTCGACCTCGACGTTCAATTTCTATGGGCCTTCGCGGAGCATGATGGTCGGGGCGCGGTATGACTTCTAAGTTCAGAAAATTCCCGTTGTTTGGAGTCCATTTCTGAATTAGCTTCCTAGCGCCCCTGGGCCATTGCGGTGGTGTTCTGGGCGGCCTAGTGTGGTCCGGTCGTTGCCAAAGCAGCGACCGGGCCTGCAAGCCCGTACAGACATCAGTACCGCTTTCCGAGTTGCTACTTGCCAGCAACTTCGGTCAATGGTGGCTGCGTGCGGGAGATCTTCGGATCTGCCGGTTCTCGTCTGTCCGGTCTTGCAGACCCGCGCGTAGCTGCCACCCATCAAATGCAAGTGATGGCGTGGTGGTCTCTTCGGATACAGACGAGGTTACGCCATGCTTAAGATTGTCCCCGATCCACCCCACGATATTCATTCCCTTGAAGACACCCTGATCCAAGCCACCGACTACGCGCTGTGCGCGACGACTGTGGTGCATCAGGCGTTGCTCCTGCAGCCCAAGTCACCGGCGTCGATCCTGATGATGGCCTCGATGCATGAGATGGAGGCGCTGCGGGCTTTGCTCGAGTCGGCGTTGATCCAGGTGCAGATGCCCACTGGGCCTCGGACCTTGCACTAAGGCTCAGGTGATGTGCTGACTGGTCTGGCCCTTTCGCAGGACAAGCCCGCTCCTACAAGGGTTTGCGACTCCGTGTAGGAGCGGCGGTGCGGCGATCCGGCTTGCCCCGCGAAGAGGCCAGCCCAGGCAAAGCAAATTTTCAGGGAGATTGACCAATGACCACAGACGACACCAATGCACCGTCGGCAAGACCGCCTTCTTCCAAGGTGAAAACCAGACCCACCCATTGTTCCGCATCGAACCCGGCATCCCCTGCCGCGACGCCCGCGAGCAAGCCTCTGAACTGATGGGCTATGTGCGCGAGCTGACCATCCTCGGCTTGATGGACGAGAAACCTATGCTGATCTGGGCCTCGCATTACCTGAGCGCGATGGCCAAGGCGCTGATGGATGATGCCGAGTTGGGCATGAGGCATTGATGGGCCGAGATTGAAGGCGCGTCAGGGCTGCCAGGTGCATGCCGCAACATCTTCAGCGCCTATTAGATCGAGCGCCGCCCGCGCGGCGCTCGGTCTCACAAGCGATGCAAATATCATGGCGAACAAACTGACAGGCATTAAAAAGCCGGCTTGTGGCCGGCTTCTCGGGGACGGTTCCGACTAATTTATGGTAAGTCGCAACCGCCTTAACTGTGCGGCCAGCAAAGGGCCTGAAAGAGATGGCAAACGGTCGTGTGGAGCGTCGCCGAGCCCTCTGGAACGCGGCTTGTGCCGGCCGGGGCTGAATGTGCCGCGTAGCATACAAGGGCTGGCGCGGTATGCCCAGCAAAAAATGGCACAGTGTGTGTCAGCCTGGGCGTCGCTGGCGGTAATGCGACCAATGGAACACCCAGCCGATTACCTCCAGTTTCTGCGCCTTGCGCTGCAATGGTGTATAGCGCTCAACGACCTCACGCCGGTTGTGGCTGTGCAGGCACAGGGTGCCTTGGTGGCCGAGGCTCAGGCTGTTCACCCTGAGCCTGCCATTGTGCAGCAGGGCATAGATCTCGCCATCAACCACCTGGGTGTAGCTGAGGTCGATCGCCAGGATGGCATCGCGCGGGATCCACGGCCCCATGTTGGCGGCAGGCATGGTCATGCAGATGGCATGCTCCACCGGTACGGCCAATGCCTCCAGTGCAGGTGCCGGCATTGCCAGGTGGTGATTGTCGAGCGCGATGAGTTGGCCATTGCGCAGCACATGGAAGGGCACTTGCACCAGCGGGACAGGCCGGTCCGGTGACGCGCCGAATGCGTCTATCGGCGTTGCCTGTGGTGCGTAAATGCGCAGAAGCGAATGCGGGTGCTTGGGGCCTTCGCCCGTTTGCAACCAGCGACGCTGTACACAGAACAACTCGGCCATTTCATCGAGGCGGGCAATCGGAATGCCGCGGGTGAACCAGTTGTTGATGTGCTGCGACGTGACGCGGCGCTGGGCAGCGAAGTCTGCGGGGGTCAGGCCACATTCCCGGAGGAGTGCCTTGAGTCGGTCACCGGATCTGTTCATGAGGCCGAGTGTAGCGGCCGGTTGCCAGTAGCGAAATGAACGTGATGTTGACGTGAACGGTGCGAAAAAGGCCTGGATGTAGGGCCAATGTGTAGGACTGCGTAGGATTTTTTACCTGCCCTCAGCATCGCCCAAAAAAAACCCGCCGAGGCGGGTTTTCTTATGCAAAGCGGTATCAGCCCTTGTAGGCAGCGACCGATTTGGTGATCGCGGCGCGGGCGGCGTCGGCGCCTTCCCAGCCTTCGATCTTGACCCACTTGCCCTTCTCGAGATCCTTGTAGTTCGCGAAGAAGTGCTCGATCTGCTGGATCAGCAGGGCTGGCAGGTCGGTGTATTCCTTCACGTCGACGTACAGCTGGCTCAGCTTGTCGTGAGGGACGGCGATGACCTTGGCGTCGCCGCCGCCGTCGTCGGTCATGTTCAGCACGCCGACCGGACGGGCACGGATGACCGAGCCTGGAGCCACTGGGTAGGGGGTCACGACCAGCACGTCCAGCGGATCACCGTCGTCGGCCAGGGTGTTCGGGATGAAGCCGTAGTTGGCCGGGTAGAACATCGGGGTGGCCATGAAACGGTCAACGAACAGGGTGTCGCTGTCCTTGTCGATTTCGTACTTGATCGGCGCGTGGTTGGCCGGGATCTCGATGGCGACGTAGATGTCGTTCGGCAGGTCTTTGCCAGCCGGAATCTTGCTGTAGCTCATTGGGCAGTGCCCCCGTGTTTGATCAAAAAAGTGGCGGCGATTATAGGCACATTCCGCCAGGCCATGCCACGTGCGGACGGATGTGCGGCCGCATCAGGCGTGGCTTTCGCGGTAATCCGGGTGCCCGCCCTGCAGCTTGAGCAGGCGCTCGAGAGGGTTCTGCCGGTAGAACAGCGACAGCTGCTGGTACACCTGTGGATAAGCCTGCTGCAGCACGTCGGGAGCGCTGAAGAAGTACTCACTGGTGACGGCGAAGAACTCCGCCGGGTTTTCCGCAGCGTAGGGGTCGATGGCGGTTTCGGCGTCGGGGTCGGCGTCGAGCTGGCGATTGAGGTCGTCATAGGCTTGCTGCATGGCTGCAGCCCAGTCTTCCACGTGCATGCCTGGGTGCAGCGGCGGCAGGCCGTTGGCATCGCCATTGAGCATGTCGAGTTTGTGCGCCAGTTCGTGGATCACCAGGTTGTAGGCCTCCCAGCCACCACTGGCCAGCACCCCGGCCCAGGCCAGGATGATCGGCCCCTGTTGCCAGGCTTCGCCGCTGTGCTCGGCATCCCACACGTGCTCCACGCCGCTGGCATCGCGGTGGCGTTGCGGGCTCTTGAAGTCGTCGGGGTAGAGGATGATCTCGTGGAACCCCTGGTACCAGTTCAACTCGCCCAGGTGCAGCAATGGCAGCTGCGCCTGGGCGGCAAGAAACAGGCGCTGCTCGTCGTCCAGTTCGACCCCGGGGAGGGTGGTCAGGTGCTTGTCGAGCAGGAACAGGATGCAGGCTTCGCGCAGCCACTGGTCTTCCGCTTCACTGATGCCATCGAGCATTGGCAGGCGATCACGGATCACCTGCCATTGCCCTGGCTCGATCGGGTAGCGCGCGAGGGTGCGCTTGCGCCGCCAGGCGCTGAAGGACCACATGTCGGCTGTCAGTGGGCCTTGGCGGTGCGGCCCAGGCGGCTGCGCAGCAGGCCGAGGATCATCGGTACCAGCGACAGCACGATGATGCCGACCACCATCAGCGACAGGTGCTGCTTGATGAACGGCACGTTGCCGAAGAAGTAGCCCAGGGTCACCAGGCCGCCGACCCACAGCAGCGAACCTGCCACGCTGAAACTGAGGAAGCGCGGGTAGTGCATGTGGGCGATACCGGCCACGAACGGGGCGAAGGTGCGCAGGATCGGCAGGAAGCGCGCCATGGTTACGGTCTTGCCGCCATGGCGCTCATAGAACTCGTGGGTGCGCTGCAGGTAGTCGCGGCGGAAGATCTTCGAGTTGGGGTTGCTAAACAGTTTTTCGCCCGTGGTGCGGCCGATGATGTAGTTGGTGCTGTCGCCAAGGATGGCAGCGGCCATCAGCAGGCCCGCCAGCAGAACCGGGTCCATGCCGCCACCGGCGGCCACGGCGCCGGCGATGAACAGCAGTGAGTCGCCCGGCAGGAACGGCATCACCACCAAACCGGTTTCGCAGAAGATCACGGCAAACAGGATCGCGTAGATCCAGGGGCCGTAATTGGTCACCAGCAGATCGAGGTAGGCATCGAGATGCAGGATTAAATCCAGCGGGTTGAATTCCATGTACAGCACCTGTGTTCTTGACCCGCCTATACGGGCACGCGATGACGGGCTATGCCCTGGGTGTCGGCATCTTTTCCTGTCGTGGGAGTGAAATTTCCCACGCAACAGAGGGGCATTATACGGCGATGTAGCAAACCTGCCCGGGGAGTTTGTAGCGGGGGGTTACTGCGTTGACCCGTACCGGCTCTTTCGCAAGGCAACTCGCTCCCACAGGCGCCATGTAATCACTGGGCCTGTGAAAATCCTGTGGGAGCGGCGGTGCGGCGAGCCGAATTGCCCTGCGAAAGGGCCTGTATGGGTCAGTCCGGATTGATCGGCAGAATGTAGTTCTCGAACTCGGTATCCTTGCGAAAGCCCATCGACTCATAGGTCTTGCGCGCCACCTCGTTGTTGGCGCTGGTCGAAACCCGCATGCGCACCGCATTGGTTTCCTTGGCCATCTTCTTGGCCTCGCGCATCAAGTGGTCAGCTACCAGCATGCGCCGTGAGTCTTCGGCCACGAAGATGTCATTGAGAATCCACACCCGCTTCAGCGACAGCGATGAATAGCTCGGATAAAGCTGGCAGAAACCAAGCAATTTGCTGTCATCGTCAACCGGCAAAGCCAGGTAGATGATCGATTCACTGCGCATAAGGCGCTTTTGCAGAAACTTGCGCGAACTGTCCGGATAAGGGAGCTGCCCATAGAACTCGCGGTATCTGACGAACAGCGGGGTGAGCAGGTCGAGGTGTTCCAGGGTTGCCTTGATGATGCGCATGTGCGGCCCTCAGAGTCCATTTGGGGAAACAGCGGAATGCCTGCAGCTTTCATGGGCATGCTGCCCCAATGCTGGCCATCAGCGCAATCCGCCTTCCGTTACATGTTCTTTAACGTTCACCGAGCAGGAAATTGCCTCGCTGGGTGGGAGCATTTTCACTGTCGATGCTATGGACCTCGGCTTCGTCCTTCAGATTCACACCGGAAAGCTGTCGCCTGCAGGCTTCGCGCATCAGGTATAGCAGGCGATGGGCCGCCATGCCGTAACTCAGGCCTTCCAGGCGGATATTGGAGATGCAGTTGCGATAGGCGTCGGTCAGGCCGACCTTGGGTGCATAGGTGAAATACAGGCCCAGGCTGTCTGGCGAACTTAGCCCCGGGCGTTCGCCGATCAGCATCACGGTCATGCGCGCACCGAGCAGTTGGCCCACTTCATCCGCCACCGCCACTCGGCCTTGCTCTACCAGCACCACCGGGGCGCGGGTCCAGCCATCGCTAGCGGCCTGCTCCTCGAAGCGGGCCAGGAACGGCAAGGTATGGCGGTGCACGGCCAGGGCCGAGAGGCCGTCGGCGACCACGATGGCCAGGTCGACGCCATCGGGGTTGGCCTGGGCAAGCTGGCGCAAGCGGTCGGCGGAATCTTCGTTCAGCCGCCGGCCCAGGTCGGGGCGTTGCAGGTATTGGTGGCGGTCGCTGGCGGCACTGTGCAGCACCAGGCTGTCCTGGCCACGGTCCTTGAGCTGTTCGCTCAGGGCGGCGTGGTCGAACGCCAGGTGCACGGCGTCGCGGGCCTGGGCGTGGGCGAACTGGAAGTCCAGTTGCGCACTGGTGGGCAGGCTGGTACCGCAGCGGCCAAGGGCGATACGCGCCGGGGTCAGGTTGCGCAGCGCCAGCCAAGGGCTTTCCTGATTGGAGGGTGGAGTACGGTCTGCCATGGTCACCTCTTATGCCAGCTGCGCCAACGCCTGGCGGAATGCCGGCGGCAGGTTGTCGCCAAAGCGCACGCGGCCATCGGCCTGGGTGAAGATGCCGGTGCGATGCAGCCAGGCTTCGAATTCCGGCCCGGGCTTCAGGCCGAGGGTCTGGCGCGCATACAGCGCGTCGTGGAATGACGTGGTCTGGTAGTTGAGCATGATGTCGTCGGAGCCGGGGATACCCATGATGAAGTTGATCCCGGCCACGCCCAGGAGGGTCAGCAGGGTGTCCATATCGTCCTGGTCGGCTTCGGCGTGGTTGGTGTAGCAGATGTCGCAGCCCATCGGCACACCGAGCAGCTTGCCGCAGAAGTGGTCTTCCAGGCCGGCGCGGATGATCTGCTTGCCGTTGTACAGGTACTCGGGGCCGATGAAACCGACCACCGTGTTGACCAGGAACGGCTTGAAGTGGCGAGCCACGGCGTAGGCGCGGGTTTCGCAGGTCTGCTGGTCGACACCGTGATGGGCATTGGCCGATAGCGCGCTGCCTTGGCCTGTCTCGAAATACATCAGGTTCTGCCCGAGGGTGCCGCGCTTTAGCGACAAGCCGGCCTCGTAACCTTCCTGCAACACGTTGAGGTTGATGCCAAAGCCGGCGTTGGCCGCCTCGGTGCCGGCGATCGACTGGAACACCAGGTCCAGCGGCACGCCGCGGTTGATCGCTTCGATCGAGGTGGTGACGTGGGTCAGCACGCACGCCTGGGTTGGGATGTCGTAGCGCTGGATGATGGCATCGAGCATTTCCAGCAGGGCGCAGATCGAGGCGATGCTGTCGGTGGCCGGGTTGATGCCGATCATGGCGTCACCGTTGCCGTAGAGCAGGCCGTCGAGGATACTGGCGGCGATGCCGGCCGGCTCATCCGTCGGGTGGTTGGGCTGCAGGCGGGTCGACAGGCGCCCGCGCAGGCCCATGGTGCCGCGGAACTGGGTGACCACGCGGATCTTCTGCGCCACCAGCACCAGGTCCTGCACACGCATGATCTTCGATACGGCCGCGGCCATTTCCGGGGTCAGCCCTGGGGCGAGAGCGCGCAGGCTCTGTTCGTTGGCTTCATCGCCGAGCAGCCAGTCGCGCAGGCCGCCGACGGTCAGGTGGCTGACCGGGGCGAAAGCTTGGGCGTCGTGGGTGTCGACAATCAGCCGGGTGATCTCGTCCTGTTCGTAGGGGATCAGCGCTTCATTGAGAAAATGGCTGAGCGGGATGTTGGCCAGGGCCATCTGCGCGGCGACCCGTTCGCCGTCATTGCTGGCGGCGACACCGGCCAGGAAGTCCCCGGAACGGGCTGGGCTGGCCTTGGCCATCACTTCCTTGAGGCTGTCGAAGCGATAGACCAGATGGCCTACCGTGTGTACGAAACTTGCCATACAGACTCTCCAGAGCCGCGGGCTGGCCCGCGGCAGGTGGCGGCGATCAGTGCAGGGCCTCTTCGGCCTTCTGGATCGCGGCGAATTCCTCTTCCGGTGTGCCCGCCACCAGGTGGTGGCGGCTGTAGAACGCAAAGTAGGCAATCAGTACCGCATAGATCACCGCAGCGCCAATCACCACCCGTGGGTCGACCAGGAAGCCCGCGACCACCGCGATACAGGCCAGCACCAGCGCCAGGCCCGAGGTGAAGATGCCGCCCGGAGTGCGGTAGGGGCGTTCCATTTTCGGTCGGCGGATACGCAGGGTGATGTGTGCAGCCATCATCAGCACATACGACAGTGTGGCACCGAATACCGCCACCAGGATCAGCAGGTCGCCCTGGCCGGTCAGCGACAGGGCGAAGCCGATGATGCCGGGGATCACCAGCGCCATGACTGGGGCCTTGCTCTTGTTGGTTTCCGACAGCTTGCGCGGCAGGTAGCCGGCGCGGGAAAGGGCGAAGATCTGCCGCGAATAGGCATAGATAATCGAGAAGAAGCTGGCGATCAGGCCGGCCAGACCCACCAAGTTGACGAAGCTGCCCATCCAGGTGGAACCGCCATAGGCCTTGGCCAGTGCCTCGACCAACGGGTTGCCGGACGCCTTAAGCGCTTCGGAGCCCGCACCGCCAGGGCCGACCACCAGGATCAGCAGGGCGAAGGCCAACAGCACGAGCATCGCGCCAATCAGGCCGCGCGGCAGGTCACGCTTGGGGTTCTTGGTTTCTTCGGCGGCAAGCGGCACGCCTTCAACGGCGAGGAAGAACCAGATGGCATAAGGGATCGCCGCCCACACGCCGACGTAGCCGAACGGCAGGAAGTTGCTAGCGCCGGCAGCGTCGGTTTTGGCGATGTCGAAGAGGTTGGCTGCATCAAAATGGGGCACCATGGCCACCAGGAACACGGCCAGGGCGATGGCCGCGATGGCGGTGATGATGAACATCAGCTTCAGCGCTTCACCCACGCCGAAGATGTGGATGCCGATGAAGACCACGTAGAACGCCAGGTAGATCATCCAGCCGCCGATGCCGAACAGTGACTGGCAGTAGGCACCGATGAACGTGGCGATGGCGGCGGGGGCAATGGCGTATTCGATGAGGATCGCCGTGCCGGTCAGAAAGCCGCCCCATGGGCCGAAGGCACTGCGGGCAAAGCCGTAGCCGCCGCCAGCAGTGGGGATCATCGAGGACAGTTCGGCCAGCGAGAAGCACATGCACAGATACATGGTGGCCATCAGCAAGGTGGCGAGGAACATGCCGCCCCAGCCACCCTGGGCCAGGCCGAAGTTCCAGCCGGCATAGTCGCCGGAAATCACGTAGGCGACGCCCAGGCCCACCAGCAGTACCCAGCCGGCGGCGCCTTTTTTCAGTTCACGTTGCTGGAAATAGTCCGACCCGACTTTTTCGAAGTCGACGGAAGACCCTGCCGGCGCACCGGCGGAATGATCGCTTGGCATAGTTCACCTGTTCTTTTTCTTGGTGGCCGGAAGGGTTCCGGGCCGATGGTGATGGGTTACTGCAGGAAGCGAGCCAGAGCGCTTGGGACCGCCAGCCGGCGGCCCCAGTGCCCTGTTTTAGAAGAAGCCCAACGGGTTGATGTCGTAGCTCACCAGCAGGTTCTTGGTCTGCTGGTAGTGGTCGAGCATCATCTTGTGGGTTTCACGGCCGACACCGGACTTCTTGTAGCCACCGAACGCGGCATGCGCCGGGTACAGGTGGTAGCA
Source organism: Pseudomonas sp. SMN11 (assembly GCF_052041945.1). Taxonomy (NCBI): domain Bacteria; kingdom Pseudomonadati; phylum Pseudomonadota; class Gammaproteobacteria; order Pseudomonadales; family Pseudomonadaceae; genus Pseudomonas; species Pseudomonas sp. SMN11. Next base: position 82,623 of record NZ_JBKGGW010000028.1, read on the forward strand.
GTTGGTCCATACGCGGCCCGCCTTGATGCCGCGGCCCATGCGGTAGGCGCGGTTGATGTCGCGGGTCCACACGCCGGCACCGAGGCCGAACTCGGTGTCGTTGGCAATCGCCAGGGCTTCA
>NZ_JBKGGW010000029.1:0-79939 GCF_052041945.1 Pseudomonas sp. SMN11
TCGCCGCATCCAGCTCATCCAGCGCCTGCGTTGCCTGTGGGCTGTCCTGCTTGAGCAGGGTCTCGCTGCGCTGACACGCCGCGCGCAGCTGGGGCACGCCGCAATAGCGCGAGGCACCGTTGAGCCGGTGCACCTGCTCGATCAATGTCGATGGGTCATCCGCCTCGCGCGCTGCGCGAATCGCCTGGCGGTCGCTTTCCAGCGACGCCAGCAGCATGGCCAGCATGTCGGCAGCCAGGTCTGGCTTGCCGGCGGCCAGGCGCAAGCCTTCGTCCGGGTCCAGCACCGGCAGCTCATGACTGTCGGCATGCGGCCCGCTGGCATGATCCAGTGGCGATGCGCCCAGGCTCAGCCCGGTCCACTTCATGACCACTTGGGCCAACTGTCGCTCGCTGATCGGCTTGGTCAGGTAATCGTCCATGCCGCTGTGCAACAAGGCGCGCTTTTCGTTGGCCATGGCATGGGCAGTCAGGGCGACGATCGGCAACGGGTTGCCGCTCTGGGTCTTTTCCCACAGGCGGATCTGCTCGGTGCAGGCCCGTCCGTCCATGCCGGGCATCTGCACGTCCATCAGCACCAGGTCGAAAGGCTCGGCCTGTACCGCAAGCACGGCGGCATGGCCATTGTCGACAGCCAGCACTTCGGCACCCAGGTCTTCGAGCAGCGTCTGCACCAGCAGCAGGTTGGCGGCGTTGTCGTCGACGCACAGGATCTTCGCCCGGCGTTGGCCGCTGCTGGCCAGTGCCGGTTCGGCCAGCGGCCGGCGCGGTTGCACAAGCTCCAGCAACAGGCGGCGCAACTTGCGCGTGCAGGTCGGTTTGGACAGCAGCTGACCATGACCGTTAGGCAGGAACGGGTGATACAACGCCTGCTCGGTGGTCGGGCACAGCACCACACACTGGCAGTGCAAACGTTCCAGCTGCTGGTTGTATTGACCGAGCTGCTCCGGCGAAAGCGTGCCGAGGTTGGCGCCGAGTACCGCGAACTCGAATGGCAAGCCGGCCTGGAAGCCTGCCTGCACACCCTGCAGCAACTGATCGTAGGAGGCGAACAGGCTGACGCTCAGGCCGCAGTCCTCGAGCTGGTGCTCCAAGGCCTGGCGCGCCAGCTCATGGCTATCGACAATGGCCGCTCTGCGCCCCAGCAACGGTTGCAGTGGGTGTTCCTCGATGTCGTCGTGGGCCTTGGGCAGGCTCAAGCTGATCCAGAACTGCGAGCCTTCGCCTGGTGTGCTGTCGACGCCGATCTCACCGCCCATCTGTTCGATCAGGCGCTTGGAAATCACCAGCCCCAGGCCGGTACCACCGGGCTGGCGTGCCAACGAATTGTCGGCCTGGCTGAACGCCTGGAACAGCGTGCGCACGTCTTGTGGCGACAGGCCGATACCGGTGTCCTGCACGCTGATACGCAGCTGGGCGCTGTCATCCTGTTCGTCCTCGAGCATGGCCCTGACCACGATGGTGCCTTCGCGGGTGAACTTGATCGCGTTGCTCACCAGGTTGGTGAGGATCTGTTTCAGCCGCAACGGGTCGCCGATCAGCGATGTCGGCGTGTCGCGGTAGATCAGGCTGAGCAGTTCGAGCTGTTTGGCGTGGGCGGCGGGGGCGAGGATGGTCAAGGTGTCCTGGACCAGGTCACGCAGGTTGAACGGGATGCTGTCGAGCACCAGCTTGCCGGCCTCGATCTTGGAGAAGTCGAGGATCTCGTTGATGATACCCAACAGGTTGTCGGCGGATTTCTCGATGGTGCTCAGGTAATCCAGCTGCCGCGGGGTCAACTCGCTCTTCTGCAGCAGGTGGGTGAAGCCCAGGATGCCATTGAGCGGCGTGCGGATTTCGTGGCTCATGTTGGCCAGGAACTCCGACTTGATGCGGCTGGCCTCCAAGGCCTCCTTGCGCGCCATGTCCAGCTCGATGTTCTGGATCTCGATGGTTTCCAGGTTCTGGCGCACATCCTCGGTGGCTTGGTCGATGCTGTGCTGCAGCTCCTCGTGGGCGCCGTGCAGGGTTTCGGCCATACGGTTGATGCCGCGGGCCAGTTCGTCCAGTTCATGGCTGCCCATGGCCGGCAGGCGTTCGTCGAGGTGGCCGTCCTTGAGCTGGTTGACCGCATGCTTGATGCGTGCGATCGGGTCATTGATGGTGCGGCTCATGCGCATTGCCAGCAGGCCGCTGAGGGCCAGGCAGGCGAGGATCAGCAGCACGCTCGTGAACAGGTTGCGGTAGCCGCGCAACAGCGTGCCGTCGTGGGACAGCTCGATCTCGACCCAGCCCAGCAGGCGCTCGGCCTCGGACGGTACGGCATCGGTGGCCAGGTCGCGGTGGTGGCCGAACACCGGCATCAGGTAACGGGTGGCGTCGTTGCCGGTGCGCTGCAGCAGTTGGGTACCGGTGCCGCCGCTGGGGGCCTGGTTGATCATGCTCGGCCCGGCATGGGCCAGGCGGCTGCGGTCGGGGGCGAGGAACGCCACGGCGCGCACATCAGCCTGCTCCAGGGTCTGCGCGGCGATGCGCTCCAGCTGGGCGGGTGCCTGCCGTGCCAGGGCCGGTGCGGCCAGCGGTGCCAACTGCTCGGCGAGCATCTTGCCGCGCTGCAGCAACTGGGTGCGCAACTGGTCTTGTTGCAGCCAGGTGAAATAGCTGCCCAGCACCAGTGCCATCAGGCTGGCCGGCAGCAGTGCCAGCAGCAGCACCCGGCTTCTGATTCCCAAACGATCGAGCACACTCGCCTCCTGTGATGTGCCTGGACGCCGTCGTCGCTGCGACGGAACAAAGCGGAAAGTTACTCCGCTGGCTGCGCTAATGCACCCACTGAATGTCATTTCGTTACTTGGCCAACGCATTGGTCGCAGGGCGGTTGCCTGGGAGGAAAGCATGCTCAATAATTGAGTAACTGAGAATGGATGGCAGTTGCCAATGAATCCTGTAGCTAATTACACCTCCCACATCCTGGCGATCGAGGACGATCCGGTCCTGGGGGCGTACCTGCATGAAGAGCTGCAGCGTGGCGGCTTCCAAGTCACCTGGTGCCGCAATGGCCTGGATGGCCTGGCGGCGGCCGGTCGGCAAAGCTTCGACGTGGTGCTGATGGACATCCTGCTGCCTGGCCTCAATGGCCTGGATGCCCTGGCCCGGCTGCGCCAGCACAGCGCCACGCCGGTGATCCTGATGTCGGCGCTGGGCGCCGAGGCCGACCGCATCAGCGGCTTCCAGCGTGGTGCCGATGATTACCTGCCCAAGCCCTTCAGCATGGCCGAGCTGCAGGTGCGGATCGAGGCGATACTGCGCCGGGTCGCCCTTGAGCGGCGCCATCAGCCGCCGCTGGAGGCCGCCGCAGACGCGCTGCATTTCGACGAAGGCCTGTGTGACGTCAGTCTGGGTGGTCGGCTAGCCGGCATGACCCCCAGCGAATACCGGCTGTTCGACGTTCTCTACCGCAATGTCGATGAAGTGCTGAGCAAGCCCTTCCTTTACCAGCAGGTGCTGCAGCGCGGTTACTCGCGACACGACCGCAGCCTCGACATGCACGTCAGTCAGATCCGCCGCAAGCTCAAGAGTATCGGCTATCACGAGCGGGAGATCCGCACTGTGTGGGGCAAAGGCTACGTGCTCAGCGTTGGCGAAGCGGAGTAGGCCATGCTCGATCGCCATTCGCTGTTCTGGAAGCTGGCCATCCTGCTGGTGGGCTTCTGCCTGTTGATGATCGGCCTCAGCTACACCTGGGGCCGCCACATGGAAACCCAGAACGCCTTTCTCGACGAGCCGGCCCGCAAGGTGCTGCGCGACTATGCCAGCGAGGCGGAAACGGCCTGGCGTGGCGGTGGGCGGGAGGGGCTGGACCGCTGGGTGGCGGCGATGCAGCAGCGCGAACGCGGCTGGGTCGGTGTGCTCGACCTCAACCTGCGACCTCTCGACAGTGCCATTCTCGGCCCCGAGATCATGCAGCGGCTCACCCGCCTGCGTGGCGTCGACTGGCCCATGAGCCGGCGCAGCGTCGACCAGCCGTGGCTGCGCATTCCGTTCCCCGGCGCGCCGCAGCAGGGCATGCTGGTGATCGAGCTGCCACAACGGCTCAACCCGGGCCATTACCGCCTAGCTTGGCAAATCGTCACCAACGGCATCATCCCCGGCCTGTTTACCTTGCTGCTGTGTGTCGGCCTGTACCGCATGCTGATCGTCCCGCTCAACCAGCTGCGCGAGCAGGCCAATGCCTGGCGTGCCGACCAGCTTTCGGCACGCCTGGATTCACGGACCACGGCCCGCCACGACGAGCTGGGCGAACTGGCCCGAGCTTTCGATCAGATGGCCGAGCGCCTGCAAGGTACCGTGGTGATGCAGCAGCAGCTTTTGCGCGACCTGTCCCATGAAATGCGCACGCCGCTCAGCCGCCTGCGCGTGGCCTGTGACGGCGAGACCGACCTTGCGCGATTGCGAGAACGCCTGGGGCGTGAGGTGGATTGCATGCAGCAGCTGGTCGAGAACACGCTGCAACTGGCTTGGCAGGACGCCGAGCGTACGCCGATGAATCTTGAGCCGATCCAGGTGCAGGCACTGTGGGACCTGCTGGCCGAGGACGCCAGCTATGAAAGCGGCTGGTCGGCCGGGCGCTTGCGCTGCGAGCTGCCGGGCAATTGCTGGGTGGAGGGCAACCTCAACCACCTGGCCCAGGCCGTGGAGAACATGCTGCGCAATGCCATCCGCCATTCGCCGGAAAATGGCCTGGTGCGGCTGGGTGGGCAACGTGAGGGCGGGTATTGGCGTTTGTGGCTGGAGGATGAGGGCGGGGGTGTGGCCGATGAAGACCTGGAGCGTATCTTTGCACCGTTCTCCCGGCTCGATGGCTCACGACCGGGGGATGGCGGGTTTGGCCTGGGGCTGAGCATTGCCCGCAGTGCGATCCAGCGTCAGGGCGGAACCTTGTGGGCGGAGAATGGCAAGCGCGGGCTGCGGCTGTGCATGAGGTTGCCGATGCATGTGCCGGCCTCTTCGCGGGACAAGCCCGCTCCTACAGGGGCAACGATAAGTTGCTCGTAGCTTAGCGCTTATAGCTTGTAGCTATAGCAACCACAGATTGCGTGATATGGCCGGGAAGGGTTTGCCGGTATGATAGGCACCCCTGCCGTCCGGATTGTGAAATACGCCATGACCTTGCAGTACCCAACCATCGCCGATTGCGTCGGCAATACGCCCCTGGTTCGCCTGCAGCGCATCGCTGGCGAAACCAGCAATACCCTCCTGCTCAAGCTCGAAGGTAACAATCCAGCCGGCTCGGTGAAGGACCGCCCGGCACTGTCGATGATCACCCGCGCCGAACTTCGCGGCCAGATCAAGCCAGGCGACACCTTGATCGAAGCCACTTCCGGCAATACCGGCATCGCCCTGGCCATGGCAGCGGCGATCAAGGGTTACAAGATGATCCTGATCATGCCCGACAACTCCACCGCCGAACGCAAGGCAGCCATGACTGCCTACGGCGCCGAGCTGATCCTGGTGACCAAGGAAGAGGGCATGGAAGGCGCCCGCGACCTCGCCGAGAAGTTGCAGGCCGAAGGCCGCGGTCTGGTCCTCGACCAGTTCGCCAACGGCGACAACCCGATCGCCCACTACAGCAGCACCGGCCCGGAAATCTGGCAGCAGACCCAGGGCACCATTACCCATTTCGTCAGTTCCATGGGTACCACCGGCACCATCATGGGCTGCTCGCAGTACCTCAAGGAACTGAACCCCAACGTGCAGATCGTCGGCCTGCAACCGATGGAGGGCTCGGCCATTCCGGGCATCCGCCGCTGGCCCGAGGAGTACCTGCCAAAGATTTTCGATTCCACCCGCGTCGACCGCGTGATGGACATGTCCCAGCAGGAGGCTGAGGACACCACTCGCCGCCTCGCGCGCGAAGAGGGCATTTTCTGTGGCGTGTCTTCCGGTGGTGCGGTGGCAGCCATGCTGCGCCTGTCCCGCGAAGTGGAAAACGCCGTGATGGTCGCGATCATCTGTGACCGCGGCGACCGTTATCTGTCCACCGGCCTGTTCGACCCGAGCTAAATGTCCAAGAAAAAAAGCAACAGCGGCCTGCGCTTCCAGCCGGCCGGTGGCAACCGCGCGCCCCAGGTCCCCGTGGGCAAGAAGCAGCGCCTGGATATCGAGCGCCTGGCCGGTGACGGCCGCGGCATCGCCTTCCTGGAGGGGCGCACCTGGTTCGTCAGTGGCGCACTGGCCGGTGAAGCGGTCGAGGCGCGGGTGCTCAATGCCCGCGGCAAGGTCGTCGAGGCGCGCCTGGAGCGTGTGCTGCAAGCCAGCCCCGAACGCCGCCAGGCGCCGTGCCGCCATTATGAGCGTTGCGGCGGCTGCAACCTGCAGCACCTGCCGCACGAAGCCCAGCTGGCGCTCAAGCAGCGCACTCTGGCCGAACAGCTGCAACGGGTGGCCGGCGTGCAGCCCGAAGAATGGGCCGCGCCCCTGAGCGGACCGGAATTCGGCTACCGGCGCCGTGCGCGGGTGGCCGTGCGCTGGGACGTGAAGGCAAAGCACCTGGATGTCGGCTTCCGCGCCGAAGCCAGCCAGGAAATTGTCTCCATCGATGACTGCGCCGTGCTGGTACAGCCTTTGCAATCTATTCTTCGCCACTTGCCGACCGTGCTGCGCTCGTTGGGCAAGTCGCAGGCGATCGGCCATGTGGAGCTGTTCAGTGGCACCGCCGAAGCCGTGCTAGTGCGCCATGTCGCGCCGCTGCCGGCGGATGACCTGGCGCGCCTGCAAGCGTTCTGCGACGAGGCCAAGGCCCAGTTGTGGCTGCAGGGCGAGGGTGACCCTGCTCCAGTGGATGCCGAGGCGAAACTGGGCTTTGCCCTGGCGCCCTGGCAGCTGGAGCTGGCCTGGCGCCCGGGCGATTTCGTCCAGGTCAACGCCCAGGTCAACACGGCGATGATCGAGCAGGCCCTGGCCTGGCTCGCGCCGCAGGCTGACGAGCGTGTGCTGGACCTGTTCTGCGGCCTGGGCAACTTCGCCCTGCCGCTGGCGCGTCAGGCACGTGAAGTGGTGGCGGTGGAAGGTGTACAGGCCATGGTCGATCGGGCCGCGGCCAATGCCCGGAACAACGATGTGCATAACGCCGCGTTTTTTCAGGCCGATTTATCGCAGCCTTTGGCAGGCGCCGGATGGGCCGCCGAAGGCTTTTCTGCGGTACTCTTGGATCCACCGCGTGACGGTGCATACGAGGTGGTGCAAGGCATCGCCCGCCTCAACGCCAAGCGCTTGGTGTATGTATCGTGCAACCCGGCCACGCTGGCGCGAGACGCCCAGGTGCTGGTCGGTCAGGGGTACCGGTTAAAAAGGGCCGGGATTCTCGACATGTTTCCTCAGACGGCGCATGTCGAAGCCATGGCGTTATTCGAAGCGGGCTAGCGAACTGGCCCCTTGGTGCGGCTTCCACGGAAGCGAAGCTGCACGGTGATAGCCAGTGCACCCGTGTGGTGCGCTGTATGGAAAGGTAAAACAAAGATGGTACAGGTGAGAGTGCACCAGCCGGTCAACACAGACGGCAGTATCAATCTCGAAGCATGGCTGGATCATGTGGTGAGCGTCGATTCGGCACTGGATCGCGTGGCGCTGAAAGAAGCCTGCGAGTTCACCCAGGAAATCGAAAAGAAGGGCAACCCGGCCAAACATTCCTGGGCCGATGGTACGTCCAGTTACCAGGCCGGCCTGGAAATCGCCGAAATCCTCGCCGACCTCAAGCTCGACCAGGATTCGTTGGTCGCGGCGGTGATCTATCGCTCAGTACGTGAGGGCAAAGTGACTCTGGCCGAAGTCGGTCAGCGCTTTGGCCCGGTGGTGTCCAAGCTGATCGACGGCGTGCTGCGCATGGCCGCCATCAGCGCCAGCCTCAGTCCACGCCAGTCGCTGGTGCTGGGTTCGCAGGCGCAGGTCGAGAACCTGCGCAAGATGCTCGTGGCCATGGTCGACGACGTGCGCGTGGCCCTGATCAAGCTGGCCGAGCGTACCTGTGCGATCCGGGCGGTGAAGTCTGCCGATGACGAAAAACGCCTGCGCGTGGCGCGCGAGGTGTTCGACATCTATGCGCCGCTGGCCCACCGCCTGGGCATCGGCCATATCAAATGGGAGCTGGAAGACCTGTCCTTCCGCTACCTGGAGCCTGACCAGTACAAGCAGATCGCCAAGCTGTTGCACGAGCGCCGGCTGGACCGCGAGCGCTTCATCAGCGACGTGATGAACCAGCTACAGAACGAATTGCTGGCCACCGGGGTCAAGGCCGACATCAGCGGCCGGGCAAAACACATCTATTCGATCTGGCGCAAGATGCAGCGCAAAGGCCTGGAATTCAGCCAGATCTACGACGTGCGTGCGGTGCGCGTGCTGGTGCCGGAGGTGCGTGACTGCTATACCGCGCTGGGCATCGTGCACACTCTGTGGCGGCACATCCCCAAGGAGTTCGACGACTACATCGCCAACCCCAAGGAAAACGGCTATCGCTCGCTGCATACGGCGGTGATCGGCCCCGAGGGCAAGGTGCTGGAAGTGCAGATCCGTACCCACGGCATGCACGAGGAAGCCGAGCTCGGCGTCTGCGCCCACTGGCGCTACAAGGGCACCGACGTCAAGCCCAGCTCCAACCACTACGAAGAGAAGATCTCCTGGCTGCGCCAGGTGCTCGAATGGCATGAAGAACTGGGCGACATTGGTGGCCTGGCCGAGCAGCTGCGGGTCGATATCGAACCCGACCGGGTCTACGTGTTTACCCCGGATGGCCACGCCATCGATCTGCCCAAAGGCGCCACGCCGCTGGATTTCGCCTACCGCGTGCACACCGAGATCGGCCACAACTGCCGTGGCGCCAAGATCAACGGGCGCATCGTGCCGCTCAACTACAGCCTGCAGACCGGCGAGCAGGTGGAGATCATCACCAGCAAGCACGGCAACCCGAGCCGTGACTGGCTGAACTCCAACCTGGGCTACGTCACAACCTCGCGGGCCCGGGCCAAGATCGTCCATTGGTTCAAGCTGCAGGCGCGTGACCAGAACGTCGCCGCCGGCAAGACCTTGCTCGAGCGCGAACTCAGCCGCCTGGGCCTGCCGCAGGTGGACTTCGAGCGCCTGGCCGAGAAAACCAACGTCAAGACCGCCGAGGACATGTTTGCCTCGCTCGGTGCAGGTGACCTGCGCCTGGCGCACCTGGTCAACGCCGCCCAGCAGCTGCTCGAGCCCGAGCGCATCGAACAGATCGAGCTGGTGCCGCGCAAGCCTACCGGCCCGCGTACCGGCAAGCGTGGCGACATCCAGATCCAGGGCGTCGGCAACCTGCTCACACAGATGGCCGGTTGTTGCCAGCCGCTGCCGGGCGATGCGATCGTCGGTTACATCACTCAGGGTCGGGGCGTCAGCATCCACCGCCAGGACTGCGCCTCGGCGCTGCAGCTGGCCGGGCGCGAGCCGGAGCGGATGATCCAGGTAAGTTGGGGGCCGATCCCGGTGCAGACTTACCCGGTCGACATCGTCATCCGCGCCTACGACCGCCCCGGGTTGCTGCGCGACGTGTCGCAGGTGTTGCTCAACGAGAAGATCAACGTGCTGGCGGTCAACACCCGCTCGAACAAGGAAGACAACACCGCACTGATGTCGCTGACCATCGAGATTCCGGGCCTGGATGCGCTGGGGCGTTTGCTGGGCAGGATTTCGCAGTTGCCGAACATCATCGAAACGCGGCGTAATCGTACACCTTGAAGCCGCGGCGCCTGCTTCGCGGGTAAACCCGCGAAGATGGCCCCACCGAAGGACCTGCTTAAATGACCTACACCCTCGAAGACCTTCTGCACCTCATGGTCCGCCTGCGCGACCCGCAGTACGGCTGCCCATGGGACCTGAAGCAGAACTACGCGAGCATCGTGCAGCACACCATCGAAGAAGCCTACGAAGTCGTCGACACTATCGAGCGCGGCGATTTCGAGCACCTGCAGGGCGAGCTCGGCGATCTCTTGTTCCAGGTGGTCTACTACAGCCAGCTGGCCCGGGAGGAAGGGCGTTTCGAGTTCGATGGCGTGGTCGACAGCATCACCCGCAAGCTGATCCGCCGTCACCCCCACGTATTCCCGACGGGCGAACTGTACGCGCCGCTGGACACTCCCAGCCTGGGCGAGGCCCAGGTCAAGTCACGCTGGGAGGAGATCAAGGCCGAGGAGCGCGCTGAGAAAAGCACCCCTGAGCAACTGTCGCTGCTCGATGACGTACCGGCGGCATTGCCGGCGCTGTCGCGAGCGGCCAAACTGCAGAAGCGCGCGGCTACCGTCGGGTTCGACTGGCCAGAGGCACTGCCGGTGCTGGACAAGGTGCGCGAGGAGCTCGACGAAGTGTTGCAGGCCATGGCCGACAACGACGCCGATGCACTCGAGGATGAAGTCGGCGATCTGCTGTTTGCCGTCGTGAACCTGGCCCGCCATCTCAAGCAAGACCCGGAAAACGCCCTGCGCCGCGCCAACCGCAAGTTCGAGCGGCGTTTCCGCTTCATCGAACAGGCATTGCGTGACAGTGGCCGGCCGATTGAACATTGTAACCTTGACGAGCTGGATGCCCTTTGGGGTGAGGCCAAGCGTCAGGAAAAGAACCTGCCCAGCTGCGGCTGAGCTGTTGCATAAGTGAGTGAACATTCATGAGCCTTTCCCTTCGCGACCAATTGCTCAAAGCCGGTCTGGTCAACCAGAAACAGGTCTCGCAGACCAACAAAGCTGAAAAGAAACAAAAGCGCATGGAGCACAAAGGCCAGGTCGAGGTCGACGACAGCCAGCAGCGCATGGCCAAGGAAGCCATGGCCGAGAAGGCCAAGCGTGACCAGGAGCTGAATCGCCAGCAGCAGGAAAAGGCCGAGCAGAAGGCCCGCGTGGCGCAGATCAAGCAGTTGATCGAAGCCACCCGCCTGCCCAAGCTGACCACCGAGGACTACTACAACTTCGTTGATGACAAGAAGGTCAAGCGCATTGCCGTCAACGCCCTGATGCGCACCCGCCTGAGCAATGGCGCGCTAGCCATCGTGTCGCATGCTGGCGGCTACGAAGTGATCCCGCGCGAGGCGGCGGTGAAGATTCAGGAGCGCGACCCGAACCGTATCCTGCTGCTCAATACCCATGTCGAGGAAGCGGACGAGGACGATCCGTACGCGGCCTACAAGATCCCAGACGATCTGATGTGGTAAGCACGAAAAACCCCGCCTTGGCGGGGTTTTTTATTGGAAGACTGTATCAAGGTTCGGATTACTGCGTGGTGCGCTGGTTTTCAAGCTCTTCGAGCTCTGCCCGGTACTGGTGAGCTTCATGTTCCTGGTGGAACATCCCTACCAGTTGGCCTTGTTGGTGCACATCCCAGATCCGCACGCCAGCGGCCAGGCCTTCGTGGGACATTTTCGATTCGTCGCGTTCGGTTACTTGGACTGTCATCGGTAAACTCCACTGCTTTGAGTTGACTGCGACACTGTGTCGCACAACCCCTTTATAGAGTTTGTTAGCAGGCTAAGTAAATAAAACAGGCATGAAACAAGTTTCATGAAAGCCGGGCAAAAAGAAGCCCCGCACAGGGCGGGGCTCCGGATACTGCGGGTTGCAGCGGATCAGTTACCTTTCACCGTCTTGCCGTCGACCGTGCCATCCTGCAGCACGATCACGTACTCCTTGCCATCGGTCTCCACCTGGCGCAGCTGCACGAGCAGGTAGTCCCAGTCCTTGGCGAACCACAGCTCGGTAACACGCTTGTTCTGCGCTGGGGCACGCACGCGCTCGACCTTCACCGCCTCGACCTGGCCGGTCTTGGTGGCGATCTTCTCGGTGCCGAGCACGCGGAAGTCATAGTTGTCGATCTCGTCGCCATCGACCACCTGGTAGGTCATGCTCTTCTTGCCGGCGGCCACATCGTGCTGCAGTGCCAGCTGGTAGGACGACTTGTCCAGCACACCGCGGTTGAGCGGCAGGTTGATGGGGTCCTTGCGGTCGGTACCGGTGATCTTCTTGGCGTTCCAGTCGAAGGTCAGGTCGACGGTCTTGGCCTTGCCCAGGCCGCCACGCTCGAAGTGATACTTCTGCGGCAGCAGGGTGTCGTTGTCCATGCGCAGGGTGCTTTGCTCGGTCAGGCTGGCGATCATCATGGAAGCCTTGAAATTAAGGTCCCAGGTACCGTTGGCATTTTTGACCAGGCTGCGCTCGGCGGTGCCGCTCATGGGCAGTTGCTTCCAGTCGGCGGTGTAGCTGGCCGAGAAGGGCTTGAGGTCAGCTGCCTGGAGGGGCAGGGCGAGCACGGCGAGAGCCAATAGCAGGGCACGACGCATAAATTCTCCTAGGGTCGGATCAAGTGACCACTGGCCGGCAGCGGCAGGTCATCCAGTAACGCACCCTGTTCACCCAGGCGCAAACGACCTTGGGCAAACCAGTGCACCGCCAGCGGGTAGATCTGGTGTTCCTGATGGTGAACCCTTTGGGCCAGGCTTTCCACCGTGTCATCAGACAGCACCGGTACCACAGCCTGTACGACCAGAGGCCCGCCATCGAGTTCCTCGGTGACGAAGTGTACGCTGCAGCCATGTTCGGCGTCGCCTGCCTCCAGTGCCCGGCGGTGGGTATGCAGGCCCTTGTAGCGGGGCAGCAACGACGGGTGGATGTTGAGCAGGCGGCCTTGGTAGTGGCGCACGAAGTCGCCACTGAGGATGCGCATGAAGCCGGCCAGCACCACCAGGTCCGGCGTGAAGCCGTCGATACGCGCCATCAGCGCGGCATCGAAGGCTTCGCGGCCGTCGAACTGGGTGTGGTCGAGCACCACGGTGTCGATACCGACCGCCTGGGCCCGTTGCAGGCCGTAGGCATCGGCGCGGTTGGAGACCACCGCAGCGATGCGCACCTGGCTGTCATGCGTGCGGCAACTGTCGATCAAGGCTTGCAGGTTGCTGCCGGAACCCGACAGCAGTACCACTACATTGCAGGGCTTGCTCGGCATCAGTGTGCCTTGAGGTTCTGCAGCTCGACCTGGGCGGCGCCTTCGGCGGCTTCGGCGATGTGGCCGATGACCCAAGGCTGCTCACCGGCGGCGCGCAGTTCGTTCAGGGCAGCTTCGACCTGATCCTGGGCCACGCAGATGACCATGCCGACACCGCAGTTCAGCACGCGGTGCATCTCGTGCTCGTCGACGTTGCCTTTTTCCTGCAGGAAGTCGAACACCGCCGGGCGCTGCCAGCTGGCCACGTCAACCACGGCCTGGGCATTCTTCGGCAGGACGCGCGGGATGTTGTCCAGCAGGCCGCCACCGGTGATGTGGGCCATGGCCTTGACTGCGCCAGTGTTTTTGATCAACTGCAGCAGTGGCTTGACGTAGATGCGGGTTGGCGCCATCAGCAGGTCGGTCAGCGGCTTGCCGTCGAGCTGGGTGTTCTCGATATCGGTGCCGGACACTTCGAGGATCTTGCGGATCAGCGAGTAGCCGTTGGAGTGCGGGCCGGAGGACGGCAGGGCGATCAGCGCGTCACCGGTGGCAACCTTGGAGCCGTCGATGATCTCGGCCTTTTCCACGACGCCGACGCAGAAGCCGGCCAGGTCGTAGTCTTCGCCTTCATACATGCCCGGCATTTCGGCGGTTTCGCCGCCGACCAGGGAGCAGCCAGCCAGTTCACAGCCGGCGCCGATGCCGGTGACCACGGTGGCGGCCACGTCGACATTCAGCTTGCCGGTGGCGTAGTAGTCGAGGAAGAACAGCGGCTCGGCGCCGCAGACCACCAGGTCGTTGACGCACATGGCGACCAGGTCCTGGCCGATGCTGTCGTGCTTGTTCAGGTTCAGTGCCAGGCGCAGCTTGGTGCCGACGCCGTCGGTGCCGGAGACCAGCACCGGCTGCTTGTAGCCGGCCGGGATCTCGCAGAGGGCGCCGAAGCCACCCAGGCCACCCATGACTTCAGGGCGTGCGGTGCGTTTTGCCACGCCCTTGATGCGTTCGACCAGTGCTTCGCCGGCGTCGATGTCTACACCGGCGTCCTTGTAGCTCAGGGAGGGTTGCTTGCTCATTGATCCAGGCCTTTAAGAGGGAGGGATTCGTAAAAACGACCATGACGGCCAAGGCCGGCTGGGAAGCGGCGGCTGCCTGAAACGTCAGTGGTCTGTGAAGGCGCGCGATTTTATCAGGGTTGCCGGGCAGCGGCCATCCTCAGGCCGACGGGCAGGGCGGTAAATTGCTGAAAAAGGTGTGTGGGTGGTTGATGCGCCTCCTTCTGTATAAGCTGCAAGCCACATGCTTCATGCGCAACCGGACAGGAATCCCCATGCGACTATTCAATTCTCTGGCGGCAGGGTGCCTTGCACTAGCCTGCCTCACTGCGCAGGCCGAAACCGTCTCCGGGCTTTATCAAGTGCGCGAGCCGGTCGAATGGCAGGGTGCCGAAGCCCGTTCGGCAGCTACTGCCAAGGCCTTCGATACCTTGGTGCTGCGCCTGACGGGTGACCCCAAGGCGGCGCAGAACCCGGCGCTGGCCGACCTGCGCAAGGACCCACAACAGATCATCAACCAGGTCGGCACCGAAGCCGGGCCGCCGGAGTCGGTGCTGGTCGAGTTCGACCCTGGCAGCACCGAGCGTGCTTTGCGCAAAGCTGGCCTGGCGCTGTGGGGCAGTAACCGGCCCTCCATCCTCGGCTGGTGGCTCAATGACAGTGCAGAAGGCAGCAACCTGGTCGGTGACGGCCAGGCCAGCGCCCAGCCGCTGCGTCGAGCCGCCCAGCACCGGGGCTTGCCGCTGCGCTTGCCGCTGGCCGACCTGCAAGAGCAACTGGTAGCCAACGCCAAGCAGCTCGAAGGCAATGATCCGGCCCCCCTGCGCCAAGCTGCGGAGCGCTACGGCGCCGACGCCATGCTGGCGGTGCATGCCCATGAGGCCGATGGCAAATGGCAAGGTACCTGGCAGTTGTGGCTGGGCGACAAGCGCGAGCAGGGCAACGCCGAAGGCGCTGACCAGGCGGCCCTGGCGGACGCCGTCATGCTGGCAGTCAGCAGTCGTCTGGCGCCGCGCTATGTGGTCAAGGCCGGTGCCAGCAGCCAGTTGCAGTTGCAGGTGCAAGGCATGAACCTGCAACGCTATGCCGAGCTGAGCCGTGTGCTGGAGCCTTATGGCCCACGCCTGCAGCTGGCCGAAGGCGGTACCTTGACCTATGCGGTCACCGGTAATCGCGAGCAACTACGTGCCCAGCTGGGTCTGGCCAAATTGCAGGAAGTGCCACCGGAGCAGGCTCCGCCGGCACCGGTCACACCCACGCCGGCCCCGGGTGCTGCTCCAGGCCAGCCGGCCGCACCCGCTCCTGTTGCCGCCAAGCCGTTCGACGGCCTGCGATTCCGTTGGTAAGGGGCGCTATCGATGACTGACATGCGTCGCTGGATCGGCTGGGGTGCTGCACTGCTGATTGCCGTGCTTCTCTATAGCTTGCATAACATTCTCACCCCATTCCTGGTCGGCATCTTGCTGGCCTACCTGGCCGACCCGCTGGTCGACCGTCTGGAGCGCGTTGGCCTGTCGCGCACCTGGGGTGTGGTGGTGGTGTTCGGCCTGTTCACCCTGGTGCTGCTGGCCTTGCTGCTGGTGCTGGTGCCGCTGCTGGCCAAGCAGTTGCTGCGCCTGTACGAATTGGCGCCGCAAATGCTCGACTGGCTCGAGCATGTGGCGCTGCCCTGGGTGCAGGGCCGCCTGGGCCTGGCCGATGGCTTCTGGAAGTTCGACAAGATCAAGGCCGCCATCGGCGAGCACATGGGCCAGACCACCGACATCGTCGGCATGCTGTTGTCCCATGCCACTGCCTCGAGCCTGGCGCTGATCGCCTGGCTGGCCAACATGGTGCTGATCCCGGTGGTGGGCTTCTATCTGCTGCGCGACTGGGATCTGATGATGGCCAAGCTGCGCGGCCTGCTGCCGCGTCAGCGCGAACCTCAGGTGGTGGGCCTGGCCGGTGAATGCCATGAAGTACTGGGGGCGTTCGTCCGTGGCCAGTTGATGGTGATGCTCGCGCTGGGCGTCATCTATTCCGCCGGCCTGATGCTGGTCGGGCTCGAACTGGGCTTGCTGATCGGCATGCTCGCGGGCCTGGCGGCCATCGTGCCGTACATGGGCTTCATCATTGGTATCGGCGCGGCGCTGGTGGCCGGGCTGTTCCAGTTTGGTGGTGACCTGTACCCGATGCTTGGCATCGTTGCCGTGTTCATGGTCGGGCAGGCGCTGGAGGGCATGGTGCTGACCCCGCTGCTGGTGGGTGACCGCATCGGCCTGCATCCGGTGGCGGTGATCTTCGCCATCCTTGCCGGTGGCGAACTGTTCGGCTTTACCGGGGTGTTGCTGGCGCTGCCGGTGGCGGCGGTGATCATGGTATTGCTGCGGCATGTGCATGATCTGTACAAGGAATCGGACATGTATGCCGGGGATGTCGACCCGGATCTGTGACCTGAGTACTGGGTTGCGTTGCCGCAAAGTGGCGCAACTCGTTGATTTCGCTTGCGCTATCCGCCTGCATGATTGTGCGCCCTGCAATGCGGGTATAGACTTTGCACATTGTTCACCAAAGGCCCCCTGCGGTCCTGACGACCGCCCGCGAGCATGAAACCACCGATCCAGTTGCCCCTGGGTGTGCGCCTGCGCGATGACGCCACCTTCATCAACTACTATCCGGGCGCCAATGCCGCGGCGTTGGGCTATGTCGAGCGGCTATGCGAAGCCGACGCTGGCTGGACCGAGAGCCTCATCTACCTGTGGGGCAAGCAGGGCGTTGGCCGCAGCCACCTGCTGCAGGCAGCCACCCACCGTTTCCAGCAGCGCGGCGAACCCGCCGTGTATTTGCCGCTGGCGCAATTGCTCGATCGCGGCGTGGAGTTGCTCGACTACCTGGCTCAGTACGAACTGGTGTGCATCGACGACCTGCACGTGATCGCTGGCAAGGCGGACTGGGAAGAGGCGATGTTCCATTTGTTCAACCGCTTGCGCGACAGCGGTCGGCGCCTGTTGCTGGCAGCCTCCGCTTCACCTCGCGAACTGCCGATCAAACTGCCCGATCTCAAGTCACGGCTGACCCTGGCGCTGGTCTTCCAGATGCGCGGCCTGTCCGACGAAGACAAGCTGCGAGCCCTGCAATTGCGAGCGTCGCGCCGTGGCCTGCACCTGACTGACGAAGTCGGCCATTTCATCCTGACCCGTGGCACGCGCAGCATGAGCGCGCTGTTCGACCTGCTCGAGCGCCTCGATCAGGCCTCTTTGCAAGCTCAGCGCAAGTTGACCATCCCTTTCCTGAAGGAAACCCTCGGTTGGTAAAGCCCATAAACACGGGGCTCTGAGGTGCAAAACGAAAAAGTCACATCTTTTTCGATAAAATTTGCAAATGGCCGTGATAGAGGGCATAGTTTCCCCCTTCTAAAGGATTACAGACACGGTCGTGCCCATGCTGAAGCGCTTCGCACCCCTCGTGCCACTCGCACTCGTGACCTTGCTTTTTGGCTGCGCGGCCCACGGCCCGGATTCCCAGCCCCAGGATCACACCCCGATTGCCTCGCAATCGGTCAACAAGGCCAAGGCTTCGCCTTCGTCCGTATTCGGCGAAGAAGAACAGGCCACTGAAGATGACCTGGAGGCCTTCTCCAGCAGCAAGCCTTATCAGCTCCCGGTTCTGGCAGACAGCATCCTCGAGCGTGGCATGTCGCTGATCGGCACCCGCTACCGCTTCGGTGGTACCTCGGAAGCCTCTGGGTTCGACTGCAGCGGTTTCATCGGCTACCTGTTCCGCGAAGAAGCCGGGATGAATCTGCCGCGCTCGACCCGCGAAATGATCAACGTCGATGCGCCCAAGGTGGCCCGCAACAAGCTCAAGCCTGGCGATTTGCTGTTCTTCAGCACCAATGGCCGTGGGCGTGTCAGCCATGCCGGCATCTACCTGGGTGACAATCAGTTCATTCACTCCAGCAGCCGCCGCAGCGGTGGTGTGCGCATTGACAGCCTCGGTGATCGCTACTGGAGCAAGACCTTCATCGAAGCCAAGCGTGCCTTGGCCATGGCGCCGACCACCAGTATCGCGCGCAACTGATATCAAAATGATATATTCTGCCGCGGCGGCGCAGCTGAAAAGCTCGCCGCCGTGCGCATTTACAGAAAGCGTCTAATCTAAATTCTCAACTCTTTTCGGCTGCGGCCGTTCGGTCTCAGACAGGAAGTTCTGGCCATGGCGATGATGGCGCGCTTCGCATTCCTTTCCCTGGTGGCACTGCTTGCCGCCTGCTCCAGCCGTGCCCCGGCACCGGCCCCTGTGGTGCAGCCACGGATTACCTACAGCCAGCCCGAAGGCTCGCCACTCGCCGACGACGTGCTCATGCGCGCGATCGGCCTGGTCGGCACACCGTATCGCTGGGGCGGCAACACACCGGATTCCGGGTTCGACTGCAGTGGCCTGATCGGTTACGTGTACCGCGATGCTGCGGGTATCAGCCTGCCGCGATCGACGCGCGAGATGATCGTCATGCGCGCGCCGACCGTGAACATCGACTCGCTGCAGTCGGGTGACCTGGTGTTCTTCGCCACCGGTGGCGGTTCGCAGGTCAGCCATGCGGGCATCTACGTAGGGGAGGGGCGCTTCGTGCATGCGCCGCGCACGGGCGGTACGGTACGCCTGGATTACCTGTCCAACAGCTATTGGTCCAAAGCTTACCTGCAGGCCAAGCGGGTCATTCCGCAAGGCCACCTGGCGCAGAACCCCTGATTTCTCGCCCACCGCGGCGACGACATACATCTACCACTCCGCGTTGCCTGAGGGACACCAGCATGTGCCTCCGATTGCAGCGGTCTGGAGTGGGACATGAATACCGTCAATGAACGAATTATCCGCAGCCTGAACACACTGGATGCCGCGCGTCCGCTGGTGGGGCTGATAGATCAGATTATCGCGAACTTCCCTGACCTGCATGATCTGGCCAGCCAGCAGGCTGCGCGGATCCTGCACAGGCGCACCGGCAAACAGATGGACCCGCGGTTTGTCTGGTGGCACCAGTTCAACAGCTCAAGCTCAAGTGCGCGCAGCTTCACTGGCTGGCAGCACAGCGGGCCGCCACAGAAATCGATGGTGATGACCGAGCTGGTTATCGAGCGGTTCGACCTGTATTACCAGGACGCCGCCGATGAACTCGACCAACGAGGCGGCTTTTACCTGCAGGGCCCTCATGCCAAGACCTACGATGAGCGCCATGAGGTGCGGATGCTCGGCAGCGACGTGCAGAAGGATCTCTGGGCGTTGGACTTCGCGGTTCTCTACCGTGAGGCGGTCGAGCGTTTCTGGACAGCCAATGGTGAGCACTTTCGTGTACTGGCCAAGGTCAACCTGCTTGGGCAAGTATCGGGAGCGTTGCTCCAGGGGCGGATCACGGCCGACGACGCGCGGCATCTGCGCACCCTGGTGTCAGCTGAGCTGGCCGACATCACCATGCCTTCCCTTGCCATGTTGCAGCGGCAAAGCGGCGATCATGCCTTGACCTTGGACCGATACACATTCGGTGAGGGAGATAGAGGCTGCCTGTTCTCGATGCAGGCACCGGGCGGGCGGTTCATCGCCTATCTGCCATGGGCAGACGAAGCGTTGAGAGGGTTCGACTCTGAGCTGGCGATGGCCGCCTGGCTGCGCGCGCAGCTGCAGGTGGCGAGTACGTTGGACAACTTCGCCATGGTGGCGCACAGCAATCCTCGTGACCGGTCGGCCAACCAGCTGATCAGGGTGCACCTGCAAGGCATCGCCGACAGCCGTTCGGATGAGGCCGGACTGGTCGCACTGTCACTGTTCAAGCGTGCCCTCGGTAACGACCTGTTTGCCTGGCTGGCTGACCAGGCTGTCGCGGAGCTGCGGCGTAATGGCAGGCTTCTGCAGGACAACACCAGGCTGCGCAGGGCAATGTACAGTGGCTATCTGTCGGCCTTCCTCAACCTATTTGGCAGTTTTGCCCCCTTCGGTTGGCCAATGACGCTGATCTTGCTCGGGGCCACGCTCGCCAAGGTTGGGTTGGACGTGGACACTGCGTTGCATGCCACCGATGAGCAGCAACGCAAGAGCGCCTTGCGCTCGGCGATGCTGGAAAGTGTCTTTGCGACCTTCGACATGGCTGATATCGGCTTCACTTCGATGTTCGCTTCACTCGCTTTTGAAGCCCCTCCTCATGAGGTGGGCGCCAACCTTGAAGAGTGGCAGCCGGTGGAGTCGGCGAGCCTGGAAGTGGAAGATTGGGCAAGCAATATCGTGCCCGCTGGCGAGGTGTCCCACAACGGCCGTTTGCGTGGTGTACAGGTCAGTCAGGATGGCAGTTGCTGGATCACCCTCAATCGCCTGACCTATCGTGTGCGCTACAGCCACGAGCTGGCGACCTGGCTGGTGGTGCCAGCGGACAACCCTTTTGCCTTTGTATCACTGCAGCCCGTGCGGCTGAATGCATCAGGTGAATGGGAGTTGTTGGCACCGCCGCGACTGTCGGGTGGGACACCGCCGCAGGAGGGAAGCATACCTGTCAGACGCTCGGCGTTCTGGGATACCTACACGGTCAGCAACGGCGTCCGCAATACCCAGTTGTCCATCAACTCGTTGAAAAGGCAGAAGGCCCTGTTGGCGAAATGGCCGGTCGCTGAGCTGCCCCGCGGGCAGGCACCGGACCTCGATGCGCGCGGGCTGGATTGCGTGATGGTCAATGGCCGGCCTTACTATTCATATCGCTACGGGCGCGAGTACTTCAATACCATGATCGAGTACTACACCAGCGACGAATCGCAGGTGAATGACGTGTTCCGTTCGGGCGTTTACAAATATGGTGATGAAGATGCCTACATTCACGATTTTGCCGACAGCCTGGGATTTTTGCCCAAGAGCAACGAGGTCAGTCTCTACAGGGGGGGAAATCACACTCGCAGTACCAGCGGTGCAAACTACCGCACAGGTCAGCTGGGCGTTGGCGATGTACTGGTCAATACAGATCTGACCTCGTTTACTGAAAACCCTTACAAGGTTGCCGAGTTTGCCGCGCTGCCTGACGCGCAGGCGCCCGGCGCGGTATCCGGTCGCTTCGACGACAGTTCGGTGGTGTTCGAACTGCCTGCCGGGCATTACCGCGATGCGACACCGATCAGTGCATTTTCCCTTTTCTGGGATGAGGCCGAGAGCCTGTTCCTGCCAGGCCACTATTTCCGTATAGAAGGGCTGGAGGAGGTCAGGGGCGAGCATTACCGCTTCATCAAGGTAACGCTCAGGCAAATCACCAAGCCAGCGTTGGGCCCTGTCTACGACTTGCGCACGGGGCTGCTGTTCGACGACGCGGACTACCGTAACCGCTTCAGGAGCGCCGCCCTTGTCGAGCGGTTCTTCCCGGCATGATGGCCGCTCGGCTCAGGCCTGTTTGAGCAGCAGTGCCACGCCCGGGTAGTACTGTCCTGTCTCGTTGTGCAGCTTGCGGTAGGCGTACGGGAAATACCAGGCGATGGCGCAGGCCGTGTGCTTTTGCAGGTCGTCCACCAGATCCTGCAACTCCTCGGGGCTGGCATATTGGCCAGCTTTCCAGGGCGTGATGAACAGGGCGCCGGCTTTCAGCTGGCTGGCGTAGGCCTTGTGGCGGGCGAGGGCAGTTGTTTCCTGGAGCGCCGAGGCCATGTCCAGCCGCGCGACTTTGGGCCAGCGCTGGCTGATACTGAGGTACAGCGTTTCATCGGCGCTGCAGATCGACAGGTCGCAGCGCCCCTCCTGTTCACCTTCGTCACGCTGTTTCTTGCTGGTGAACTGCTGCAGCGCTGCCAGTTCGGCTTGCCAGGCGGCTGCGGCAAGCATGCCGATGTTGGCTTGGGTGCCATGCCAGTAAGGTGCCTCGGCATCACCATTGAACTGGTTGAAGCGGTCGATGCAGTCGATCCAGCGCTCCAGCACGGGGCGGAGGAACTCCAGGTTCGGGTTGTTGATGATCTGGCCTTGCATGCTGCGCACTCCTGTTATCGTTGTGATCGCGTTCAGCGCAAAATAATGGCTATGTGATATCACTCTGATCAGTGTGGCACAACCTGGCAGATCGGCCATTGGCCCAGGCCAGTTCTGCCGAAGTAAAAGGCCCCGTTCGATTGACGCTCCCAGTGCAACCCTCTAACCTTCGCGCGTGTTTCAGGTGCCCTGCCAGCCTCGACTGGGCAGGGTGAAACTGGGAAGCCGGTGGTCGCCAGCATGGCGCGATTCCGGCGCTGCCCCCGCAACGGTAGGTGAGTAGCGGCCGCGCAGGGCCACTGGGTACGTATACCCGGGAAGGCGCGCAGGCCAGGGTCGATTGCCCGCTCACGAGCCCGGAGACCGGCCTGAAACTGCCAACGGCATCACGGAGGGTGATGCGCGGTTCACCGTGGCTCCGGCCATGGCGCCTGCGCGTTCTCCGTCTGCCCGCCTATTCCCTGTCGCCGCTGTTCACGTGGCGCCAGCCTGCGGAGAACCCTTCATGAGCGAATCCACCGAACGCGACGAACGCCACCTGGCGCGCATGCAGCGCAAGAAGGCGGTCATCGACGAGCGCATTGCCAACTCCCCTAACGAATGCGGCCTGCTGCTGGTGCTCACCGGCAACGGCAAGGGCAAGAGCAGCTCGGCTTTTGGCATGCTTGCCCGCGCCTTGGGCCACGGCATGCAGTGTGGCGTGGTGCAGTTCATCAAGGGCCGCAACAGCACCGGCGAAGAGCTGTTCTTCCGCCGCTTCCCCGAGCAGGTGCGCTATCACGTAATGGGCGAGGGCTTCACCTGGGAGACCCAGGACCGCCAACGCGACATCGCCGCCGCCGAAGCGGCGTGGGCGGTCTCGCGCCAGCTGCTGCAAGACTCGAGCGTGCAGTTCGTGGTGCTCGATGAACTTAACATCGCGCTCAAGCACGGCTATCTCGACCTTGACCAGGTGCTGAGTGACATCCAGGCCCGGCCACCGATGCAGCATGTGATCGTCACTGGCCGCGCAGCCAAGCCGGAAATGATCGAGCTGGCCGACACCGTTACTGAAATGGGCATGCTCAAGCACGCTTTCCAGGCCGGTATTCGCGCGCAGAAGGGCGTCGAACTGTGAGTGAAACGCGCAGTTGCCCGGCGGTGCTGATCGCCGCACCCGCCTCTGGCCAGGGCAAGACCACCGTGACTGCGGCTCTGGCGCGCTTGCACCGCAACCTTGGGCGTAAGGTCCGGGTGTTCAAATGCGGCCCTGATTTCCTCGACCCGATGATCCTGGAGCGGGCCAGTGGGGCGCCGGTGTACCAGCTCGATCTGTGGATGATCGGTGCCGAAGAAAGCCGTCGCCTGCTGTGGCAAGCGGCAGAAGAAGCCGACCTGATTCTGATCGAAGGGGTGATGGGCCTGTTCGACGGTACTCCGTCGAGCGCCGATCTGGCCCGCCATTTCGGCGTGCCGGTGCTGGCGGTAATCGACGGCACGGCCATGGCCCAGACTTTCGGCGCTCTGGCCCTGGGCCTGGCGCGTTATCAGGCCGACCTGCCGTTCGCCGGCGTGCTGGCCAACCGGGTCGGTAGCCTGCGTCACGCGCAATTGCTCGAAGGCAGCCTGACCGAAGGCCTGCGCTGGTATGGCGGCCTGTCCCGCGAGCGCGGCATCGAGCTGCCCAGCCGCCACCTGGGGCTGGTTCAGGCCAGCGAACTGAACGACCTGGATGCCCGCCTGGATGCCGCTGCCGAGGCCCTCGGTGCCAGCTGCGATGCTGCCTTGCCACCGCCAGTAGCGTTTGCCGCGCCTGAGCCACAGCCGTGCGCTGCGTCGCTGAGCGGTGTGCGCATTGGTGTGGCGCGAGACGAAGCCTTCGCCTTTACCTACGGTGCAAACCTGGATCTGTTGCGCGACCTGGGCGCACAGCTGGCGTTCTTTTCGCCGCTGCACGACCGTGAGTTACCGGCAGTGGACAGCCTGTATCTACCAGGTGGTTATCCGGAACTGCATCATCACGCACTGGCAGCCAATACGCCGATGTGCGAAGCGATCCGTGCCCATCACGCCCAGGGCAAGCCATTGCTGGCCGAGTGCGGCGGCATGCTCTATCTGCTCGATGCACTGACCGATGTCGCAGGCGAGCGTGCCGAACTGCTGGGATTGCTGCCGGGCGAGGCGGCCATGCAAAAGCGCCTGGCGGCTCTGGCCCTACAAGCTGTGGAGCTGCCGGAAGGCACCCTGCGCGGGCATACCTATCACCACTCGCTGACGACCACCGAACTGGAACCGATCGCCCGGGGCCTGAGCCCCAATGGCGGGCGCGGCAACGAAGCGGTGTATCGGCTGGGCAGGCTGACCGCCTCCTACGTGCACTTCTACTTCCCGTCCAACCCTGATGCGGCGGCGGCGCTGTTGCGGCCATGAGCGATCACGCCTACAGCGCCGCCGAGCGCGCCGCGATCTACCGTGCCATCGGTGAGCGCCGCGACATGCGCCACTTTGCCGGTGGCTCGGTCGCGCCCGAGCTGCTCGGCCGCCTGCTGGCTGCCGCGCACCAGGCGCCCAGTGTCGGCCTGATGCAGCCTTGGCGCTTTATCCGCATCAGCCAGCCCGAGCTGCGCGGGCGTATTCAGGGCCTGGTCGAAGAGGAGCGGGTGCGCACCGCCGAAGCCTTGGGCGAACGCTCCGATGACTTCATGAAGCTCAAGGTCGAGGGCATCAGCGACTGCGCCGAAGTGCTGGTCGCGGCGTTGATGGACAACCGCGAGCCGCACATCTTCGGCCGCCGCACCTTGCCGGAGATGGACCTGGCCTCCTTGGCCTGCGCCATCCAGAACCTGTGGCTGGCCGCTCGTGCCGAAGGCCTGGGTTTGGGCTGGGTCTCGCTTTTCGACCCGCCAGCCCTGGCCGCGCTGCTGGGCATGCCCGCTGGCGCCAAGCCAGTGGCGGTGTTGTGCCTGGGGCCAGTCAGCGAGTTCTACACACAGCCGATGCTGGTACAGGAAAAATGGGCGCAAGAACGCCCCTTGAGTGAAATGCTGTTCGAGAACCAATGGGGAGAACGCCCATGAGCGTGGCCTTGCTGACTGTGGCCGGTGTGGCCCTCGATGCGCTGCTGGGCGAGCCGCAGCGCCGGCACCCGCTGGTGGGCTTCGGCAACCTGGCGTCAGGCCTGGAGCGCCGCCTGAATGCCGGTGGGCGCGGCTGGCGCAGCCATGGCGTGAGTGCCTGGTTCCTGGCCGTGGTGCCGCTGACCCTGCTGGCGTTGATCCTGTCCTGGCTGCCCTATGTCGGCTGGCTGGTGGACGTGCTGGCGCTGTATTGCGCCCTGGGTTTGCGCAGCCTCGGCGAGCATGTGCTGCCAGTGGCCAACGCCTTGCGCCAAGGTGATCTGGAAGAGGGGCGGCGCCGTGTCGGTTATCTGGTCAGCCGCGAAACCCGCGAACTGGACGAGCCTGCCGTGGCGCGCGCAGCCACCGAATCGGTGCTGGAAAACGGCAGCGATGCGGTGTTCGCCGCGCTGTTCTGGTTCGTCGTGGCCGGTGCGCCGGGGGTGGTGCTGTACCGCCTGAGCAATACCCTGGATGCGATGTGGGGTTACCGCAATGCACGCTTCGAGCGCTTCGGCTGGTGCGCCGCTCGAATCGACGATGTGCTGAATTATATTCCCGCCAGGCTCGTGGCGCTGACCTACGCGCTGCTGGGCGAGACGCGCCTGGCCCTGGCCTGCTGGCGCAAGCAGGCGCCGCTGTGGGACAGCCCCAACGCCGGGCCGGTCATGGCCTCTGGTGCCGGTGCGCTGGGTGTCGAACTGGGCGGCCCGGCGGTGTACCACGGTGAACTGCACGAGCGCCCGCGCCTGGGTGAAGGGCCGATGGCCGATGCCGATGCCGTCGAGCGCGGCTGGAGCCTGGTGCAGCGTGGTGTCTGGTTGTGGGTACTGCTAATCTGCGTGGGAGCCTATCTGAATGCTTGAACACGGTGGCCGCCTGCTGCGGGCAGTGCGGCAATACGCAATCGCCCGCGAAGACTGGCTGGACCTGTCCAGTGGCATTGCCCCCTGGCCTTACCCGATTCCCCCCATACCGCTGGACGCCTGGGCCCGCTTGCCTGAAGCCGACGACGGCCTCGAAGACGCTGCGCGACACTATTACGGCGTGCGGCAACTGTTGCCGGTGGCCGGCTCCCAGGCGGCCATCCAGGCCATGCCCCTGTTGCGCCCGCTGGGGCGCGTGGGTGTGCTGACGCCATGCTACGCCGAGCATCCGCATGCCTGGCAGCGGGCGGGGCATCAGCTGATCGAGCTGGATGAAAGCCAGGTCGAGGCGCAACTCGATCAGCTTGACGTGCTGGTGCTGGTCAATCCGAACAACCCGACCGGACGGCTGGTGTCACGTGAGCGGCTGCTGGCCTGGCATGCGCAGCTCGCGGAGCGGGGTGGCTGGTTGCTGGTGGACGAAGCGTTCATGGACAACTCACCGGAACACAGCGTGGCGGATTGCGCCGAGCTTCCAGGCCTGATCGTGCTGCGTTCGTTCGGCAAGTTCTTCGGCCTGGCCGGTGTGCGGCTGGGCTTTGTAGTGGCTGAACCCTCATTGTTGCAGCGCCTTGCCGAGTTGCTCGGACCGTGGACCATCAGTGGCCCGACCCGGGTGCTGGCGCAAGCCTGCTTCGCCGACCACGCGGCGCATCAGGCCCAGATCGAACGCTGCGCCCTGGCCAGCCAACGCCTGGCTACGCTGCTGCAAGGCTGTGGCCTGGCGCCCAGCGGTGGCTGCGACCTGTTCCAGTATGTGCGCAGCGAACGTGCAGCCCACTTGCATGACTTTCTAGCCCGCCGCGGCATCCTTGTGCGCCTTTTCGAACAGCCGGCTGCCGTGCGCCTTGGCTTGCCGGCAACTGCCGCAGACGAGCAGCGCCTGGCCCAAGCCTTGGCCGATTATCAGAAGGAGACGGCATGACCACCCTCATGGTGCAAGGCACCACCTCCGATGCCGGCAAGAGCACGCTGGTTACTGCCCTGTGCCGCTGGCTGTTGCGCCAGGGAGTTGGCGTGGTGCCGTTCAAGCCGCAGAACATGGCGCTCAACAGCGCGGTGACCGCCGACGGTGGCGAAATCGGCCGTGCCCAGGCGGTGCAGGCCCAGGCCTGCCGGCTGGCACCGCACACCGACATGAACCCGGTGCTGCTCAAGCCCAACAGCGACACGGGCGCCCAGGTGATAATCCACGGTCGTGCAGTCACCAGCATGAACGCGGTGGCCTATCACGACTACAAGGCCATTGCCATGCAGGCTGTGCTGGCCTCGCACCAGCGCCTCAGCGCGGCCTACCCCGTGGTGATGGTCGAGGGGGCGGGCTCGCCGGCCGAGATCAACCTGCGCGCCGGTGACATCGCCAACATGGGCTTTGCCGAGGCGGTCGATTGCCCGGTGATCCTGGTGGCCGACATCAACCGTGGTGGGGTGTTCGCCCACCTGGTCGGTACCCTCGAGCTGCTGTCGCCGAGCGAGCAGGCGCGGATCAAGGGCTTCGTCATCAACCGCTTCCGCGGCGACATTGCGCTGCTGCAGCCGGGCCTGGACTGGCTGGAGCAACGCACCGGCAAACCGGTGCTGGGCGTGCTGCCCTATGTCACCGACCTGCATCTGGAGGCCGAGGATGGCATCGACATCCGCCAGGGCGCCAAGCAGGATCGTGTGCTCAAGGTGATCGTCCCGGTGTTGCCGCGCATCAGCAACCACACCGATTTCGACCCGCTGCGCCTGCACCCGCAGGTCGACCTGCAGTTCATCGGCCCGGGCCAGCCGATTCCGGCCGCCGACCTGATCATCCTGCCCGGCTCGAAGAGCGTGCGTGGTGACCTGGCGCAACTGCGCGAGCGCGGTTGGGACAAGGCCATCGAGCGGCACCTGCGCTATGGCGGCAAGCTGATCGGGATCTGTGGAGGCCTGCAGATGCTCGGTCGCGAAGTCCACGACCCATTTGGCCTCGAGGGGGCCGCCGGTTCCAGCCCTGGGCTTGGCCTGTTCGATTACGAGACGGTGCTCGAAGCCGACAAGCAACTGCGCAACGTGGCCGGGACCCTGAACCTGGAAGCTGCACCGGTCGCCGGCTATGAAATCCATGCTGGCGTCACCGCGGGGCCTGCCTTGGAGCAGCCTGCCGTGCTGCTCGCCGATGGCCGTTGTGACGGTGCGGTCAGTGCCGATAGCCAGATCCTCGCCACCTATCTGCATGGCCTGTTCGAGGGCAGCCAGTCGTGTGCCGCGCTGCTGCGCTGGGCGGGGCTGGAGAATGTGCAGACCATCGATTACGAGGCCCTGCGCGAATGTGACATCGAGCGCCTGGCCGACTTGGTGGAAACGCACCTGGATACCGCGCACCTGCGCACGCTGTGTGGAGTCGCCTGACATGCGCAACCTGATCCTCGGCGGCGCCCGTTCAGGCAAAAGCCGCCTGGCCGAGCAACTGGCCAGCGACAGCGGCCTGCCCGTCACCTACATCGCCACCAGTGAGCCGCTCGATGGTGAAATGAACGAGCGCGTACGCTTGCACCGCCAGCGTCGGCCTGAACACTGGGGGCTGATCGAAGAGCCCTTGGCCCTGGCCGCAGTGCTGGATGCAGAAGCCGCCGAAGGCCGTTGCCTGCTGGTGGACTGCCTGACCTTGTGGCTGACCAACCTGCTGATGCTCGACGATCCGCAGCGGCTGGCCGCAGAGCGCGATGCGCTGCTCGACTGCCTGGAGCACTTGCCCGGCACCCTCATTCTGGTCAGCAACGAAACCGGCCTGGGCGTGGTGCCCATGGGCGAGCTGACCCGCCGTTATGTCGACCTGGCCGGCTGGCTGCACCAGGCTGTTGCCGAGCGCTGCCAGCGTGTGGTGCTGACCGTGGCTGGCCTACCTCTCATGCTCAAAGGACCCGCTCTATGAACCAAGCCTGGTGGCGTGAAGCCTGCCAACCCCTCGACAACGCCGCCATGGACCAGGCCCGCGCCCGTCAGCAGCAGCTGACCAAACCTGCCGGCTCGCTCGGCCAGCTGGAAGGCCTGGCCGTGCAGTTGGCTGGCCTGCAAGGCCGCGAGCGGCCATCCCTGGATCAGGTCGCAATCACCATTTTTGCGGGCGACCACGGCGTGGTCGAAGAGGGCATTTCGGCCTACCCGCAGGCAGTCACCGGGCAGATGCTGCGCAACTTCGTCGGCGGTGGTGCGGCGATCAGCGTGCTCGCGCGCCAGCTGCAGGCCAGCCTTGAAGTGGTCGACCTCGGCACCATCGACCCTCTGCTGGAACTGCCAGGGGTGTTGCACCTGCGCCTCGGCGCCGGCACCGCCAATTTCTCCCGCCAGCCGGCCATGACCGATGCCCAGCTGCAGGCTGCCTTGCAGGCCGGTCGCGACAGTGCCCTGCGCGCAGCGGCCAATGGTGCGCAGCTGTTCATCGGTGGCGAGATGGGCATCGGCAACACCTCTGCCGCCGCCGCCCTGGCCAGCACCTTGCTGGCCTGCCCGGCGCGAGAGTTGAGTGGGCCGGGTACCGGCCTGGACAGCGCCGGTGTTCGCCACAAGGCCGAAGTGATCGAGCGCGCCCTGGTGCTGCACGGCCTGCGCGCCGACCAGCCGTTGCAGGCGCTGGCCTGTGTCGGCGGCTTCGAGATCGCTGCGCTGACGGGTGCCTACCTGGCCTGCGCCCAGCAAGGTATCGCCGTGCTGGTAGATGGCTTCATCTGCAGCGTCGCGGCATTGCTGGCGGTGCGCCTCAATCCGCAGAGCCGTGACTGGCTGCTGTTCGCTCACCAGGGCGCCGAGCCTGGGCACAAGACCCTGCTCGCGGCACTGGAAGCCCAGCCATTGCTGGCGTTGGGGCTGCGCCTGGGCGAAGGCAGTGGCGCCGCACTTGCGGTCCCGCTGATGCGTCTGGCCTGCACCCTGCACGGGCAGATGGCAACCTTCGCCGAAGCGGCGGTGGCGGACCGCCCGGCATGATCCTCGACCTGCTGCGCCACGGTGAAACGGAGCAGGGCGGTGGCCTGCGTGGCAGCCTGGACGATGCCTTGACCGACAAGGGCTGGGGCCAGATGCGTGACGCGCTGGCAGGTGCAGGGCCCTGGGATGTGCTGGTGAGTTCGCCGTTGCAGCGCTGTGCGCGTTTTGCCGAGCAGCTGGGCATGCCAGTTCAGCTTGAAGCCGATCTGCAAGAACTGCATTTCGGTGAGTGGGAAGGGTGCAGTGCCTTGCAGATCATGCAAACGCAGGCTGACGAGCTTGGGCGTTTCTGGGCCGATCCATACAGCTATACGCCGCCTGCAGGGGAGCCTGTCGCTGCCTTTGCCGAGCGTGTGCTCTCTGCCGTCGGGCGTCTGCGCCAGCAGCATGCCGGCAAGCGTGTGCTGCTGGTCACCCATGGCGGTGTCATGCGCCTGCTGCTGGCGCGTGCCCGTGGGCTGCCCAAGGAGCAGTTGCTGCAGGTCGAGGTTGCCCATGGCGCCCTGATGCGCTTGGCGGTGGATGCGAGTGGCGCGATGCACGAGGTGCTTTGACATGCTGCCGTTCTGGATTGCCCTGCAGTTTCTCAGCAGCCTGCCGGTGCGTTTGCCGGGGATGCCCGAGCCACG
The DNA here is from genome assembly GCF_052041945.1 of Pseudomonas sp. SMN11. Classification (NCBI taxonomy): domain Bacteria; kingdom Pseudomonadati; phylum Pseudomonadota; class Gammaproteobacteria; order Pseudomonadales; family Pseudomonadaceae; genus Pseudomonas; species Pseudomonas sp. SMN11. Next base: position 30,584 of record NZ_JBKGGW010000029.1, read on the forward strand.
TGAAATGGGCCGCTCGTTGCTGTGCTATCCACTGGTAGGGTTGCTGTTCGGCCTGTTGCTGTGGCTGGCCAACTACCTGCTGCAGGGGGCTGCGGCGCCGTTGCACGCGGCCCTGTTGCTGGCGCTGTGGGTGTTGCTCAGTGGCGCTTTGCATCTGGATGGCCTGGCCGACAGTGCCGATGCCTGGCTGGGTGGTTTCGGCGACCGTGAACGCACGCTGGAGATCATGAAAGATCCGCGTAGCGGGCCGATAGCCGTGGTTACCCTGGTGCTGGTATTGCTGCTGAAGTTTTGTGCCCTGTGGGTGCTGGTGGAGCAGGGCGCGGGCAAGGCCTTGCTGCTGGCGCCGGTGCTGGGGCGGGCGGCGATGCTCGGGTTGTTTCTCTGCACGCCTTACGTGCGCCGCGGGGGCCTGGGGCAGGCGCTGGCCGAGCACTTGCCGCGGCGTACGGCCGTGTGGGTTCTGCTGTCCAGTCTGCTGTTGTGTTTGCTGGTGGGTGGCGCGCGCGCGATCTTGCCGATGCTGGCGGCGATGGCTGTTTTCATCGGGCTACGCCGGTTGATGTGTAAGCGTCTGGGTGGGACCACGGGTGATACCGCAGGCGCCATGCTGGAGATTCTTGAGCTGGCTGTGCTGTTGGGCTTGGCGATTTAGGAAGAGTCCTACAGTGCTTGACGAAAACCCTTTCGGATAAAACTGGCTGCAGAATTGCAGAAAAATGCTGAAAAAAATCAGGAAATGACGCCTTTTCTGCAGCTGTCTATGCTCGCGGTTTCTCTGTCACCGCTAAGGCAATGGACAATGCGAAGACTCCTGCTGGCCTTGTTGATGGTCACCGTCAGTGGCTCCGTCACTGCAGCCGACCTGATCGATTTCTGGAACACCCCGCGCCACGGCGGCAACAGCTTCAATCGCTTGCCGCCGGATCAGGCCTACTTCGATGCGTTGAGTGCATATGGCGCGAGCTGGGTGCGGTTGTCCTACGACAAGTGGAAGCCGGCGCAGCGTGACTTCCTGTTGGGCAATGCGGACCGGTATGAGCAGTTGCCCGCCGCCGATCTCAAGCAACTGCGCGATACCCTGGATCGCGCGCACAGGGCAGGGCTCAAGGTGGTCATTGCGCCCCTATCGTTACCCGGCATGCGTTGGTCGCAAAACAACCAGGGGCAGTTCGATGACCGTCTTTGGCAAGACAACGGTTACGCACGGCAAGCAGCCATCTTCTGGCGCGATCTGGCCCGGGAGCTGAAAGATCATCCTGCCATCGCCGCCTACAACTTGGTCAACGAACCAGCTCCCGAGAAACTTGGCGGCCTGGCCGAGCACGCGTCGGCTGAACACATGCAGCAATGGTACGCCCAGGCGCAGGGAGGGACGCGTGACCTGCCGGCGTTGTACGCACAATTGATCGCGGCAATACGCGAGGTGGATGCCAAGACCCCGATCATGGTCGACGCCGGCTGGTTCGCCAGCGCCGACGCCTTCAGTTACTGGCAAGCGCCCTTGCAGGATGATCGCGTGCTCTACAGCGTGCACATGTATGAACCCTATGCGGCTACCAGCGCGCCGAACCTGATGCGCAAAGATCCCATCGATTACCCCGGCCCGGCGCCGTTCGGTGGTGAGACCCAGCAATGGGATGCCGAACGGGTTCGTCAGTATCTGAACCTGCCATTGGCCTGGATGGAGCGAATGAAGCTGCCGGCTTCCCGGTTGGTCGTGGGGGAGTTCGGGTGCATGCGCCGACTGCCCGGTTGCAGTGAATACCTGGAGGACGTCCTCTCAGTCATGGACCGGCATCGGTTGCACTGGGCGTTCTACAGCTTCCGTGAAGACAGCTGGGATGGCATGGACTACGAACTGGGATCGGCAAAGGTGCCTTGGCGGTATTGGCAAGCGATAGAACAGGGGGCTCCAGACCCATTGCTACGCAAGGCCACAGCGGAATTCGAACTGATTCGACGACGCCTTGCAGACTGAAACTTCTTGCAACACCCTGGGTGCGGGTATATACACGTATCCATGTTGACCAGTGAATGCATCTGCACCCACCTGCGTCGCGCCGCCCGCGGGGTGACCCGGCATTATGACGAGGCCCTTGCCGGCTTCGGCATCAATGTCGCCCAGTTTTCCCTGTTGCGCCACCTGCAACGGCTCGATCGTCCCAGTATCACCACGCTCGCCGAGGCCATGGGCCTGGAGCGCAGTACCTTGGGCCGTAACTTGCGCGTACTGGAGGCCGAAGGCCTGGTCGCCCTCGCCGAAGGCGATGACCAGCGCAACCGTATGGTGTTGCTGACCGAGACGGGTGCGGCACGATTGCAAGAGGCTCATCCAGCGTGGGAGCAGGCGCAATTGATGCTGGTCGAGCAGTTGGGCGAAGGGCAGCGTGACGAGCTTGTGCGCTTGCTGGAGCGGCTTGCCTGAATCATTACGACTAGAAGCGGGTATATACCCGTACAACCTTGCGATGTGCTGGAGATAACGACAATGACTTCGGTGTGGCGAACCAGCGGGTGGGTGCTTGTGGGGGCAGCGTTGATCCTGGCGCTGTCCTTGGGTGTGCGGCATGGTTTCGGGCTGTTCCTGGCGCCGATGAGCGCCGACTTCGGCTGGGGCCGTGAAGTGTTCGCCTTTGCCATTGCCCTGCAGAACCTGATCTGGGGCCTGGCACAACCGTTTGCCGGTGCGCTGGCCGACCGCCTGGGTGCGGCGCGGGTGGTGATTATCGGTGGCATTCTCTATGCTGCTGGCCTGCTGTTGATGAGCACCGCCGATTCGGCCTGGTCGCTGTCGCTCAGTGCCGGCCTGCTGATCGGTATCGGCCTGTCTGGCACCTCGTTCTCGGTGATCCTGGGTGTGGTCGGCCGCGCCGTGCCTGCGGAAAAGCGCAGCATGGCCATGGGCATCGCCAGCGCTGCCGGATCCTTCGGCCAGTTCGCCATGCTCCCCGGCACCCTTGGCCTGATCGAATGGCTGGGTTGGTCGTCGGCGCTGTTGGTGCTTGGCTTGCTGGTGGCGTTGATCGTGCCCTTTGTCGGGCTCCTGCGTGACCGCCCGCTGCCCAGTCATGGTGCGGAGCAGACGTTGGGCGAGGCCCTGCGCGAAGCGTGTTCGCACTCCGGCTTCTGGCTGCTTGCCCTGGGCTTCTTCGTCTGTGGCTTCCAGGTGGTCTTCATTGGCGTGCACCTGCCTGCCTACCTGGTTGACCAGCACCTGCCGGCGACCACCGGCACCACGGTGCTGGCGTTGGTCGGGTTGTTCAACATCGTTGGTACCTACACAGCCGGCTGGCTGGGTGGGCGCATGTCCAAGCCACGCCTGCTCACCGCGTTGTATTTGCTGCGTGCGGTGGTGATCGTGCTGTTCCTGTGGGCACCGGTGACTCAGGTGAGTGCCTACCTGTTCGGCATTGCCATGGGGCTACTGTGGCTTTCCACCGTGCCTTTGACCAATGGCACCGTGGCCACGGTCTTCGGCGTGCGTAACCTGTCGATGCTCGGCGGCATTGTCTTCCTGTTCCACCAGCTGGGCGCTTTCCTGGGTGGCTGGCTGGGTGGCGTGGTGTACGACCAGACCGGCAACTACGACCTGATCTGGCAAATTTCGATTCTGCTCAGCGTGCTGGCTGCCGCGCTTAATTGGCCGGTACGTGAACGGCCGGTTGCCCGCTTGCTGGTGCAAGCGGCATGAACCGCTACCTGGCCCGCGGGCTGCTGCTGGCGGCAGCGGCATTGCTGCTGGTGCTGGCGTGCTGGGGCTGGCAGCGGGGCGGGTTGGCGTTGATGCAGCTGGGCATGAGCGTTTGTTAAGCGCTACCCTGCAAGTTCGAGGAGAGTCTTGCCGGAGGAATGAATGATGCGTGCCCATTGGTTGACGATGTCGTTGCTGGCGCTGCTGGCTGCCAGTTCCAGCTGGGCTGCCGATTGCCCGGCGCTGTTGCAGGGCAGCTTGCCTGAATTGCGTGGCAAGGAGCAGGTCGACCTGTGCCAACGCTTCGGCGGCAAGCCGCTGGTGGTGGTCAATACGGCCAGCTATTGCGGCTTTGCACCGCAGTTCGAGGGGCTGGAGTCGACGTACAAGGAGTATCACGAGCAGGGCCTGGAGATGCTCGGTGTGCCGTCCAACGACTTCAAGCAGGAAGACGCTGATAGCGAGAAGACTGCCAAGGTCTGCTACGCCAACTACGGTGTGACCTTCACCATGACCAAGACCCAGCCGGTTCGCGGCAAGGATGCGATACCGCTGTTTGTCGAGCTGGCGCACCAGAGCAGCGCGCCGAAGTGGAATTTCTACAAGTACGTGGTGGATCGCCAGGGCAAGGTGATCGGCAACTTCTCCAGCTTGACCAAGCCCGATGACCCCGCCTTCAGGGCCGCGATCGAGAAGGCGATAGCCTCGCATCCGTAGTGCGAGCGGCTTTTCGCTTTTGCTCTGCTTTTGCTCTGCTTTTGCTTCTAAGCGCGCGATAGTCCAGGCGACACTAAGTGCGACTTCAGGAGGCCGAACGCAGGCGTCTGGAGGGCCAGGGTGCGTAGCACCCCTTCGGCATAGCCGAAGGCGCGAGATGTAGACTTGCGCAGCAAGTCGTAGGCCGCGCGGGCCCGGAAGGCGCCGGAGTGAGGGAACCCCGGAGCGGAGCGTAGGGGCCGGATGATGGGAGCGGGGGTTTTTGCCTACTTTTTGCCCAGTCAAAAAGTAGGTCGCCGTAAAGGCGAAAAGGTGAATCGGCGCCACCATGGCGAATGAATGTTGACCGTTTTTCAAAGCCCACGCGACAAAAAGTAACCAAAAAACGCTGGCTCCTATCATCCGGCCCCTGCGCTGCGCTCCGGGGTTCCCTCGCTCCGGCCTCCTGAAGTCGCATTCGGCGTTTGCTGAACTATCGCGCGCTCAGAAGCAAAAGCAAAAGCAAATGCAAAAGCAACGGCTTGGTGGTTAGTGTGGATTAACAGTAATTGCCACCAATTTCAGCACCACGGGCCTCACCATCAGTACGCACACAAATGCCACTGGCATCGCCAGCTGGTAAGCCTTCAGCACATTACTCAAGTACTCCGGATTCACCCCGGCATTCGCCGCAGTGATCACGAAGCACATCAGCAGCGCCATGATTGATGACATATAGAACGCGAACACGTACGGCGTAGCGCTCGGGCGTAGTTTGCGCCGGCTGCGCGTGTGGGACAGATTGCTCATGCGATCTCCTGAAGGTTGACTGAGGGCGCAGGTTAGCAATGCCTTCGGCAGCGGCTGTAGACCCGCTGGATTGAGTTCTTTATAAAGAGAGTCTTACGAATCGAAGAGCTTGCCATGGATCTGCTCAACGCCATCCGCAGCTTCATCAAGGTGGTCGAAGCCGGTAGCATCGCCGCCGGGGCCCGTAACCTCGGCCTCAGCCCGGCGGCGGTCAGCCAGAACCTTGCGCGGCTGGAAGGGCACCTGCAAGTGCGTCTGCTCAGCCGTACCACTCGCAGCATGGCGCTGACGCCTGCCGGTAGCCAGTACTACGAACGGGTCAGGCACATCGAGCGCGACCTGGCCCTTGCCGAACAGGCGGTCACCACACCCGACAGTGAACCCCAAGGGCGGCTGTGCATCGCTTCGACCTCTGCTTTTGGTCGCCATGTGCTGGCGCCGCTGATCCCGGCCTTCAGCGCCCGCTACCCACTGCTTTCGATAGAGTTGGTAACGACTGATCGCAAGGTCAATCACGCGCGCGAAGATGTCGATGTCAGTCTGCGCATCACCCCGCAACTGGAAGACCAGCTGCTGGCGCGGCACATCGCCCGCATCCCGTTCATCTGCTGCGCATCACCGGGTTACCTCGCCAGTGCTGGCTTGCCCAACACCCCGGAGGTGTTGCGGGATCATCGCTGCCTGGTTTTCCGTTATCCGGTGGACGGCCGTTTCCTGCGTTGGGGTTTCGTGCGTGATGGCATGCGTTTCGAGGCGGAATTCGGCACCGTATTGATCAGTGACGACATCGATGCACTGACTCAGATGGCCCTCAACGATGGTGGCATCACCCGACTGGCCGAATTCATCGTCAGGCCGCATCTGGCCTCGGGGGCACTGGTGCCGCTGTTCGAATACCGCGACAGGGCTCAGGCCTACGCCCAGACCGAGCCAATGGATATCTACCTGTGCGTGGCCGACCGTTTCGCCATGACCGCAAAGGTGCGTGCGTTCATGGACTATCTCCGTGAGTCGTTGGGTGATAGCTGGCAAGTGCAGGCATGAAAAAACCGCCACGAAGGCGGTTTTTTGATGGGGCGGGTACGAATCAGAAGCGGTAGGTGAGGGAAGCACCGATACCGTGAGCGCTGTTCTCGTATTTGGCCTGGTAGCGACCCTTGGTGGGGCTGGCCAGGTTGACCTTGGTGTCCTCTTCCCACAGGTAGGAGTAGGCCACGTCGATGGTCATGTCGTCGGTTGGGCTGTAACCGGCACCGATGCTGATTGCCTTGCGATCACCTGTTGGGATGCGCGGCGAGCGGTCGGTGTTGTTGGTTGGCGACTGGTCGACGGAGAAGCCGGTACGCAGGACCCACTCTTTGTTCACCTTGTAGGACGCGCCGATGGCGTGAGCCCAGGTGTCATGCCAGTTCTGCTCTTCGGTAATGGTACCGAACTGGGCTGCCAGCGGTGCCGGGACTTCGTTGTTGACGGTGATGTCCTTCAGGCGGCTCCAGCGGGTCCAGGTGCTGCCTGCATACAAGGTCCACTGGTCGTCCAGTTCGTGGGTGACCGAGAAGTCCACCGACTCAGGGGTCTTGATTTTCAGAGTAGCGTCGAACTTGCTGCCGCTGAAAGGCCCGATCAGGGCGTTGTTGACTTTGGTATCGCCTTCCAGTTTGTAGTCGACCATCGAGTGGTAGGTCAAGCCGACGCGGGTACGATCGGTGGCCTGTACCAGGATACCGACGTTGTAACCAATGGCGGTATCGTCACCCTTGATCTTCACTTCGCCGTCGTTGGTTCCGGGAGTGAAACGGTTGATGGTATTCGAGCCCAGTTCGCCCTTGATGCGGTTGATGGTCGGGCCGAAACCGATCGACACCTTGTCGTTGAAGGCGTAGCTGACGGTAGGTTGGAAGGTGATGACCTCGACGTGGCTCTTCTTGCCCCAGTAGCGAGCTGCGTCGCCGCTGCCGTAGTCGGTCACCAGGCCGTATGGGACGTAGACACCAAAACCGACGCTCCAGTGCTCATCGATCGGCTTCACGTAGTAGCCCATCGGGACGCCAACGGTAGGCACCATGTCACCGTCGGTTTCGCCTGGCAGTGGGCTGCTCCCCGGGCCCGAAATATCAGTCTTGGCAATTACAGCAGCTCCGCCCACGGTCACTTGCTGGCGCTTTAGGCGCGACATGCCGGCCGGGTTGCCATACACGGTGCTGGCATCATCGGCAGAAGAAGAACGGCCCGCAAAACCGGTACCCATGCCGCTGATGCTTTGTTCGTTGAGTGCGAAGCCGGCAGCGAACAGTTGGCTGGACGCCAGGGCAACGGCTACACCGAGGGAGGTTTTGAGCATTGCTTTTTTCATTATTAGAAACTCCTTGTGATCTCCGGGGCGAAAAGCTACCAACAAATCACGCGCCGCGCCATAGCCTGGATCACAGGAGATAGGGCGGTTTTGTAGGACAATCCGACCAAAATTCCCTTTTTTCCGTTAATGTTGTAGGACGCTTCTTAAGATGCCTGCGGCAATTTTTGCTCAACGCACAATTGCCAGGCCTGGGTGAAGTCGCGCAGGCGACCTTGAGGGTGGAAAATCTGCCGCCAGATACGGGCCAGGCCGAGCAGGTCATCGGCCGCGGGCAGCGGAGTGGCCTGCTCTTCGATGAGCATCCAGGCGATGGCGGTGGAGTAGCGCAGGTTCACCGTCAGTTCCAGGTGTGGCCCGCCGAGGAAGGCGTGCTGGCTGGCTAGGCCGCGTACCAGGCTGGCCAGCTCCGGATCACGAGCAAGAAAGTGGTCCCAGACGGCCTGGTGACGGCTTTCGCCAATGCGGTAAAGGCCGTGGCCACGACGGTCGTGCAAGGCTGAACCGAGTGCCGATTGGGAGGCCGCGATACCGAGCAGAAGGGCCTCGGCGCTGGCGCAGTGACGATTCAGATAGACCAAGGTTGGTCGGATCACATACTGACACAATTCATTCGCCGCGATACCCATGATGCCCTCGAGCAGTAAAGGGCCGACGGGCGCTGGAGCTTGGCAGCTGTGAATTGGTCAGGCCCGCCGGAAGCGGTAAGGACCGCTCGAGTTGAAGTGTAGTGTGATAATCGTGGTGTAAAGGGCTGTTTTTAAATCGATTGCTGCCGGCCGTCCAGCGCTATATGCCTTGCAGCACTTAGGCCAAGAACGATCAGGCAGCATGTCGCAGGTGTCATTCAGCCTCTGAATACCCCGATATTCGCCGCTCACGCGGTGAGCGATTGGCGGGTGCGGGCGATCACTGCCTGCAGCGGTTCCGAGCGGCTGTACTGTTCAGGGTACAGGCGTTCGGTATGGCAGGCGACGCCGTGTTCGTCCACCAAGGTGAAGCTGAAGTTGCCCTTGCGTGGGGCGGTGATCAGGCACTTCAACGGCGAGAAGGCCTGGGAAAGGGTGCCAATGGCAGCCTGAATTTGATGATGAGTTTGCATATTGTTGGAGGTTCCTGCTTTAAACACGGGGTATATGATCCGTGCATGATAGAAACGTTCCAGTGACGCCTTTATGAAGGGACGAACGAACCTGACTGGAACAAAGCAGCCAGAGAGAGCGCAATCAAAGTGTGGGCGCTTGGGCTGACTGGTAGGTACTTCAGAAGGCAGGCAGCACACCGGGGCCAAGGTTCTAGGCCGTCGGAGTGGAATCCTGATCAATCTTCCGGTTGATTCGTGCTTGAACAGCGCTGGGCTGGCGAGTGAATCATCGAGTGGGCCGGTCCTGGTTTCAGCAGCGATCGTTCGGGAGAGCGATGGGCTGCAAGGACGCTTCTGGCCAGAATTGACTTTCAGCTTGGGTACTAACGGTGCGCACTTTACCGAAATTGTAAGGCCTTTGCAAGCTTTGTACGTTTCTTCAGGTTAGCCGCGCAGTATGGCGTGTCTTTCGCCTGATTGGAAGAGGGGGCAACTGGCCTCCAAGCGGCCTGATGTGCCAATTTCGTGCATTCAAATGCAGGCTTTCGGTGCACTTGTTCACATTCGAGGCGTGACTTGTAACAGCCCGGCAACAGCCCTGATCTGGCTCGCCAATGACTTGACTGGCACCTTAAGTCAATGAAAAAAAACACTAATTTTTGCTGGTGAAAAAATCGTCAGTTTGACTGTAGGCCCCATTTCATGGGGGTTTGAGGGCTCATTGGAGGGGTTGTCCACCGAGTTATCCACAGGAACTGTGGATTGTCCCGAGCGCTTGCTCTAGGACGGGCGTGCCAGCAAATTAGAGAACTGTCCGACAATCGACAGGCATCAGCCGACTAGCCAGTCATCCACTCGGAAACGTCAAGAAAAAATCATCGAAAAAAAATTTCAATACTCCGGAAATCGACACGTCATGCACGAAAAAAAGGAGTAGAGTGGCGCGCCTTTCGAGTTGCCATCCCTGTCGGTCATGAAGTTTCGCGGTAAACCCCTCGCCAGCCCCGTAGTTGCCTCAGCAGCCCCCTCGCCCAAACGCTTCTCCCTGAAAGTGGCCCTCTGGCTGCTCGACAGCCCGCGCCTGGGTGAGAAGCAGCAGGTCAAGCACATCGCCGGGCGCTTGCTCAAGCAGCCCGCGCGTGAAGGCGTGGTGGTGGCGCAGAGCCGGTTAGGGCAGATGCTCTGCCGTGATTGCGGTAATGCCCGCGACCGGCGCATCGGCCATGAACTGTTGCGCCAGGCGGCGCGGGCCGGGGACCAACAGGCGCAACTGGAGTATGCGCGGCTGTTCCAGGCCGACGCGTCGGAACAGGCGCCCGCCCCAGCAGACTGATAAGCTGCACTCAACTCGCAACAGTGTGATCGGGGTAAGCATGACAGTGGATCTGACCAGCATTCTGCTGGGCTTGGTGGCAGGGGCCTTGCCTTGCCTGGGTTGGGTCATGCAGGTACAGCGCCGTCAGGGCGCACGCCAGGGCGAGCAGGCCCTGCTGGAGGAGCGTCTGAGCAGTGCGCAGCTGGCTCAGGCCGGCCTGCAGGCGCAACTGGACGCCAGCCGCGACGAGGTCAGCGACCTCAGCGAAGCCAACACCGTCAAGCAGACTCAACTGGCCGCCCAGGGCCGTGAACTGGAGCTGCTGCAGATCGACCGCGACAACGCCCGCGATGCCGCCCACGCCTGGCACCTCGAACGCGCCACTCGCGAAGCCGAACTGCGTCGCCTGGAGGCCCAGACCGCGCGCCTGGAGGCCGAGCTGCGTGAACAGCAGGACAGCCACCAGCAGCGCCTGGAAGACCTCCAGGAGGCCCGTGATACCCTGCGCGCCCAATTCGCCGACCTGGCCACGAAGATCTTCGACGAGCGCGAGCAGCGCTTCGCCCAGACCAGCCAGCAGCACCTGGGCCAGTTGCTCGACCCGCTCAAGGAGCGCATCCAGGCGTTCGAAAAACGCGTCGAGGAAAGCTACCAGCAGGAAGCCCGCGAGCGCTTCTCGCTGGGCAAGGAACTGGAGCGCCTGCAGCAACTCAACCTGCGCCTGTCCGACGAAGCCACCAACCTCACTCAGGCGCTCAAGGGGCAGAAAACACAAGGCAACTGGGGCGAGCTGATCCTCGAGCGGGTGCTGGAGCATGCCGGCCTGGAAAAAGGTCGCGAGTACCAGACCCAGGTCAGCCTCAAGAGCGCCGATGGCGAGCGTTTCCAGCCTGACGTGCTGATCATGCTGCCCGGTGACAAACAGGTGGTGGTCGATGCCAAGGTCAGCCTCACCGCTTACCAGCAATTTGTCGGCAGCAACGACGAAGCCGCGCTCAAGCAACACGTGCAGTCGTTGCGCAATCACGTCAAAGGTCTCTCGAGCAAGGACTACAACCGTCTTGAAGGCCTGCACAGCCTGGATTTCGTGCTGTTGTTCGTGCCGATAGAGGCGGCCTTCTCGGCAGCCCTGCAGGCCGAGCCCAACCTGTTTCAGGAGGCGTTCGACCGGCAGATCGTGATCGTCAGCCCGACCACCTTGCTGGCCACCCTGCGGGTCATCGACAGCCTGTGGAAACAGGAGCGCCAGGGCCAGAACGCCCGTGAGATCGCCGAGCGTGCCGGTTGGCTGTACGACAAGTTCGTGCTGTTCATCCAGGACCTGGATGAACTGGGCAACCGCCTGCAACAGGTCGACAAGGCCTACGCCGCAGCACGCAACAAGCTGTGCGAAGGGCGCGGCAACCTGGTCAGCCGCAGCGAACAGCTCAAGCTGCTCGGGGCCCGGGCCAGCAAGAGCCTGCCGGCCGAGTTGCTGGAGCGGGCACTTTCAGATGAAGCAATGGCCGACGAGGCGGTTACTGAACCAGGCTCAGATGGCGATTGAGCAGGGCGCGCAAGGCCGCCGGTTTCACCGGTTTGGCCAGGTAGTCCAGGCCTGCGGCATGCACGGTGGCCAAAGTTTCCTTGCTGCCGTCGGCGCTGATCACCACGCCGGGCACCGGCTCGCCCAGGCGCGCACGTAACCAGCCCATCAGCCCGGTACCGGTTTCGCCGTCATCCAGGTGGAAGTCAACCAGCGCCAGGTGCGGGCGCATGCCCTTGGCCAGCAGCGCTTCGCATTCGGCGCGGTTGCGTGCGGTCCACACCTGGCAGCCCCAGCGGCTGAGCAGGCTGTTCATGCCGATCAGAATGCTGTCTTCGTTGTCCACGCACAGTACCTGCAAGCCGGCCAGCGGCTGGCTCGCGGCTTCCACCGGGGCGCTCGGCGCTGCGGCGGCCTGGTGGGCTATCGGTACATTGACGCGGAACACCGTGCCCTTGCCGGGCCAGGAGCGCACCTCCAGCCTGTGGCCAAGTACCCGGCACAGGCCGTCGGCAATCGCCAGGCCCAGGCCCAGGCCTTTTTCGGCGCGGGTCTGGTGGCTGTCCAGGCGCTTGAACTCCTGGAATATCACCTGCAGCTTGTCGTCGGCAATACCCGGGCCACGGTCCCAGACCTCCAGCCACAGCTGCTCGCCCTGGCGGCGCACCCCCAGCAGGATCGGGCTCTTGCCGTAGCGCAGGGCATTGGTAAGGAAGTTCTGCAGCACCCGGCGCAGCAGTTTCATGTCGCTGTCGACCCGCAGGCGGCTGCCGCGCAGGCGGAACTCCAGGCCCTTTTCGGCCGCCAGCACCTTGAATTCGGCGCCCAGGGTGTCGAACAGTTCGTTGAGGGCGAAGGGTTTGGCGTCGGGAGTGATCTTGCCGTTTTCCAGGCGCGAGATATCCAGCAGGTCGCTGATCAGCTCCTCGGCCGAGCGCAGCGAACTGTCCATGTGCTGCACCAGCTGCTGGGCCTCTTCGTTCATGCCTTCGGCCTGCTGCGACAGGGCGGCGGAGAACAGCCGCGCAGCGTTCAGCGGCTGCATCAGGTCATGGCTGACTGCCGCCAGGAAGCGGGTCTTGGACTTACTCACCGCTTCGGCCTGGCTCTTGGCTTCCGACAGCGCCTGGTTGAGCTGCGATAGCTCGTGGGTCCGTTCGGCCACGCGCTGCTCCAAACCTTCGTTGGAGTCGCGCAGCGCCTGTTCGGCCTCGCGGAACGGGGTGATGTCGGTGAAGCTCATGACAAAGCCGCCACCGGGCATCGGGTTGCCGATCAGCTCGATCACCCGGCCGTTGGGGAACAGTCGCTCAGAGGAGTGGGCACGGCCCTGACGCATCCAGTGCAGGCGCCGCGCCACGTGGACTTGCGCCTCGCCAGGGCCGCACAGGCCACGCTCGGCGTTGTAGCGGATGATGTCGGCGATCGGGCGGCCGACGCTGATCAGCCCTTCGGGGTAGTTGAACAGCTCCAGGTAACGGCGGTTCCAGGCCACCAGGTGCAGGTTCTGGTCGACGACGCTGATGCCTTGGTTGATGTTCTCGATGGCGCCCTGCAGCAAGGCCCGGTTGAACTGCAGCACCTCGCTGGCTTCGTCGGCGATGCGCACCACGTCCTCGAGCTGCATGTCGCGGCCCTCGATGGCGGCCTTGACCACGGCGCGGGTCGATGAGCTGCCGAGCACACCGGCGAGCAGGCGTTCGGTGTGCTCGATCCAGTCGCCGTCGGCGTTCTGGTTGGGGTTGAAACCCTTGCCCTGGCGGTAGGCGAAACGGATGAAGCTCTGCCGTGCGCGCTCCTCGCCGACAAAGCGCGAGGCCAGGTTGAGCAGATCATCGATCTGCACCGCCAACAGCGGTTTGCTGCTGGGCCGGGCGCTGGTCTGCTGGCCGATGAAGCGGCCAGCCTGCCAGTGTTCCGACACGCGGGTGCGCGACAGCATCGACACCCACACGAACAGGGTGAAATTGCCTGCCAGCGACAGCACCACGCCCTGGGTCAAGGGGCTGATCGGCAGGTCGAGCGGGTTGCCGTGCAGCCAGGCCAGGCCCGGGAACAGCCCCAGCGACAGGCCCAGGCTATGGGCGATGATCGGCAGCACCAAGGTGTAGAACCACAGGAAGATGCCCGCCGCCAGGCCGGCGAACACGCCACGGCGGTTGGCTTGCTTCCAGTACAGCGCTCCGAGCATGGCCGGAGTCAGCTGGGTGACGGCGGCGAAGGCAATCTGTCCGATGGTGGCCAGGCTTGCAGTGGAGCCGAGCAGGCGGTAGCTGACATAGGCCAGTAGCAGGATCACCACGATGGTCACCCGGCGCACCGACAGCATCCAGTGGCGGAACGCCTCGAACGGCCGCTCGGCGTTGTTGCGGCGCAGCAACCAGGGCAGCAGCATGTCGTTGGAGACCATGGTCGACAGTGCAACGGCCTCGACGATGACCATGCCGGTAGCGGCCGAAGCACCGCCGATGAAGGCCAGCAGGGCCAGGCTCGGGTGCGCCTCGGCCAGCGGCAGGCTGATGACGAAGGAGTCGGAAATCACCGTGCCCGGCAGCAGCATCTGCCCAGCCAAGGCGATCGGCACCACGAACAGCGCGGCCAGGGCCAGATACAGCGGGAACACCCAGCGTGCCAGGCGCATGTCCTGGGGTTCGATGTTCTCCACCACGGTGACATGGAACTGCCGTGGCAGGCAGATGATCGCCATCATCGCCACGGCGGTCTGCACCACCATCGACGGCCAGTTGATGGTTTCCTGCCAGTAGCTGTCCAGCTGCACCGACTGTCGCGCCTGGGTCAGCAGGTCGTCGAAGCCGTCGTACAGGTTGAACACCACGAACACGCCCACGGCGAGGAATGCCAGCAGCTTGATCAGCGACTCGAAGGCGATGGCCAGGACCATACCGCGATGGTGCTCGGTGACGTCCAGGCTGCGTGTGCCGAAGACGATGGCGAACAGCGCCAGCACCAGCGACACCACCAGCGCGGTGTCCTGCACACGGGTGCCGGTAGCATCGGCGTTGGCGCCGATCAGCAGGTTGACGCCGAGCACGATGCCCTTGAGCTGCAGGGCAATGTAAGGCAGCACGCCGACCAGGCAGATCAGCGCCACCACCACCGCCAGGGACTGGGACTTGCCGTAGCGGGCGGCGATGAAGTCGGCGATCGAGGTGATGTTCTGCTGCTTGCTGATCAGCACCATCTTCTGCAGCACCCACGGCGCGAAGATCAGCAGCAGGATCGGGCCAAGGTAGATCGGCAGGAACGCCCAGAGCTGTTCGGCAGCCTGGCCGACCGCGCCGAAGAACGTCCAGCTGGTGCAGTACACCGCCAGCGACAGGCTGTACACCCAGGCACGCAGGCGCGGCGGCAACGGCGTGCTGCGGCGGTCGCCGTAGAAGGCGATGGCGAACATGATGGCCATATAGGCCAGGGCGACCACGGCGATCAGCCCGCTGGACAACGACATGAAAACTCCGGAGCAAAAAAGATAACGCGGTCCCGATCAATCAGTCTGGCACGCGGGCGGCGGTTCGTCAGCGCCGACAATGGTCGCAGCGGCGAGTCGTCGCAGGCTCATCATTCAGGTATTGCGCATGTCCCAGGGCCAATGCAATACCTGTAGGAGCGGGCTTGTCCCGCGAGGAGGCCAGTGCAGACAGCATCAATTCCGACGGGTACCCATCCAGTAGAACACCCCTGCCAGTATCACCGACATCACCAGCAGGTAGAAGATCACCCCCGGCCACCACCGGCCCAGAGCAAACCCCACCAGCACCGGCCCCAGCGCTGCCCCAAGGTTGGACAGGTTTTGCGCCCCGTAATACACCCCGCGCAGGTGCTCCGGTGCAATCAGGTCGATGAACATGTACTCGGCAGGGATGACGATCATCTCGCCCAGGGTGAACACCAGCATCGCCAGACACCAGGCCACGACCGACCCAGCCATGGCAAAGCCGAGCAGCCCGCCTATGAACAGCGCCATGCCGGCCATCAGCCAGGGCATCAGCTGCTGGCGGCCAATGCGCCGGCCGATCAGGTACTGCAGGGCAATCACCGTGACCGCGTTGGTGGTCACCAGGTAGCCGACCAGCCGCGCCGCCTCGCTGGCGCTGCTGGTCACCACCAGGTATTGCGACAGATAAGCGGTGAACTGGCCGAACACCACCGCGCTCAGCACGCCGCCGAAGGTGAAGCACACCAGCCGGCGGTCCCGCGCCAGCCCCAGCGCCACCTGGCTGAACCCGACGCCCGGCTGCTCCTGGGCACTGGCCTGTAGCCCCCGGTCGCCGAGCCGCCAGTAGGCCAGGCACATGCCCAGGCCAGTGAGCGCCGAGGCAATGAAAGGCAGGTGATCGTCCAGTTCCAGCATGGCCACGCCGAGCAGCGGGCCGACGGCATAACCGACGTTGCTCAGGGTGTACTTGATGGCGAACACCTCGGCCCGTTGTTCCACCGGCAGCAGCGCGCAGAAGCCGGCCTTGGCGGCGATGTCGACCACTGCCAGGGTCAGGTTGATCAGCACCAGGCAGGTGAAGAACAGCCACACCGAACGGCTGGCGATGGCCGCCACGAAGGCGAGTGCGAAGACCAGCGTGCTGGCGCTGACCAGGGTGTGGTTGCGCACGGTGTCGACCAGGTGCCCGCCGTACAGGCTCAGCAGCGAGGCAACGATCAGTGCGCCACCGATCAGCAGGCCGATCTGTCCGACCGACAGCTGGAAGTTGTCGGCCAGGTAGACCACCAGGTAGGGCAGGGTGAGGGCCCTGGCTACAGTAAGAGTGAAGGTGGTGGCCAGCAGCAAGCGGACACTGGCGGGGTAGCCTTTCAGAGCGGCGAGCATTACCACGTCCTTGTTGTGGGTCTTTGCGATGCTTGAGGATAAGTGAGGCCGGCATCGGCGACCAGCGGAGGATTGACAGCCCCTATCCCACGGGGAATACTCTCCGAAAAATTCATATATATGTTTACATAACAAGACGAGAGCCGACCCATGCACCCACTGTCCGGTGATGCTCGACTGCCACGCTATCAACAGCTGCGCGATCACTTGATCGAGCAGATCGCCAACAACCGCTGGCGCCCGGGCGAAGCCATTCCGACCGAAGCCGCCCTGGCTACCGAGTTTGACATGTCCGTCGGCACGGTGCGCAAGGCCGTGGACGTGCTGGTCGCCGAAGGCGTGCTCGAGCGTCAGCAGGGCCGCGGCACGTTCATCCGTCGCCCGCAATTCCAGTCTTCGCTATTCCGCTTCTTCCGCTTCGAAAGCGCCACCGGCGAGCGACTGATGCCGGAAAGCCGCATCCTCTCGATCGAGCCGGTACCGGCACCGTCGGCCGTTGCCCAGGCCCTGGGCCTGGCCGCCGAGGCCGAGGTCATTCGCATTGTCCGTACCCGTCTGCTCGGCGCCCAGCCGGTGCTCGCCGAGGAAATCTGGCTGCCGCGCCAGACCTTCCAGCCGCTGCTCGACATCGAGCTCGACAGCAAAGGCCCACTGCTCTACCCGATCTACGAGGAGCTGTGCGGTCAGGTGGTCGCCTACGCCGAGGAGACACTGACCGCCGAAGCGGTCGATGCGGCCCATGGTCGCTTGTTGCAACTGCCGGCCGACAGCCCGGTGGTGGTGATCGAGCGCCTGGCCCGCGATTACGCCGGCAAACCTTTGGAATGGCGCCGCTCACGCGGCCACGCGCAGCACTTCCGCTACCGCGTCGACATTCGCTGAGCCGTTAAGCCGGCCGCTTCGCCCGTTACCCGTCTGCGCCGTTCTGCCACGGCGCAGTGGCTTCGCCTGCCCGGTCGCCAACGTGCCCAGAGCTTCGGCACGCCCGGCCGTAACACACACGACTAAGAAGGATAACAACCATGTTCAGCTGGTATCGCCAGATCACTTCACGGGAACGCAAGACGTTCTGGGCCTGCTTCGGTGGCTGGTCGCTCGATGCGCTGGAAGTGCAGATGTTCGGCCTGGCCATCCCCGCGCTGATCGCCGCGTTCTCCCTGACCAAGGGCGATGCCGGCCTGATCAGCGGCCTGACCCTGGTTACCTCGGCGATCGGTGGCTGGCTCGGTGGCACTCTGTCGGACCGCTATGGCCGGGTGCGGACCCTGCAGTGGATGATCCTCTGGTTTTCCTTCTTCACCTTCCTCTCAGCGTTCGTCACCGGCTTCTACCCGCTGCTGTTCGTCAAGGCCATGCAGGGCTTCGGCATCGGTGGCGAGTGGGCGGCTGGCGCGGTGCTGATGGCCGAGACGATCAACCCGAAATACCGCGGCAAGGTCATGGGCACGGTGCAGAGCGCCTGGGCAGTGGGCTGGGGCCTGGCGGTGGGCCTGTTCACCCTGATCTATTCACTGGTGCCGGCTGAGTACGCCTGGCGGGTGATGTTCTTCGTCGGCCTGCTGCCGTCGCTGCTGATCATCTGGGTGCGCCGCAACGTGCCGGAGCCGGACAGCTTCCAGCGCCTGCAAAAGGAGCAGGCGATTCCCGGCAGCTTCTTCAAGTCGATGTCCGGCATCTTCCGCCCGGAACTGCTGCGCGTGACCCTGCTGGGCGGCCTGCTGGGCCTGGGTGCCCATGGTGGTTACCACGCGGTGATGACCTGGCTGCCGACCTTCCTCAAGACCGAACGCAACCTGTCGGTCCTGAACTCCGGGGGCTACCTGGCGGTGATCATCTTCGCCTTCTGGTGTGGTTGCGTGGCCAGCGGCCTGCTGATCGACCGTATCGGCCGTCGCAAGAACATCCTGCTGTTCGCGCTGTGCTGCGTGCTCACCGTGCAGGCCTATGTGTTCTTCCCGCTGACCAATACCCAGATGCTGTTCCTCGGCTTCCCGCTAGGCTTCTTCGCCGCCGGCATTCCGGCCAGCCTGGGGGCGTTCTTCAACGAGCTGTACCCAGCCGACGTGCGCGGTGCCGGGGTCGGCTTCTGCTACAACTTCGGCCGCGTGCTGTCGGCGGTGTTCCCGTTCCTGGTCGGGCACATGAGCGAATCCATGTCGCTGGGTAGCGCGATCGGTATCGATGCCGGTATCGCCTACGGCGTGGCCATGCTCGCCGCGCTGTGTCTGCCGGAAACCCGCGGCCGCAACCTCGAGGCCACGCCAGCGCCGGCAATGGCTGGCGTTGTCGCCAAGTAACCTGACTGTCCTGTGATGACCATGCCCGACGTTCCTGTTTCACACCTGACCGCCATCGACAGCCATGCCCACGTGTTCAGCCGTGGGCTGAACCTGGCCAGCGAGCGGCGTTACGCGCCCAGCTACGATGCGCCACTAGGCGATTACCTGGGCCAGTTGCTGGCTCATGGTTTCAGCCACGGTGTGTTGGTGCAGCCCAGTTTCCTGGGCACCGACAACCGCTACCTGCTCAGCGCCCTGCAAACCCTGCCGGGGCAACTGCGCGGGGTGGTGATGCTTGACCGGGACGTCGAGCACGAGACGTTGCATGAGATGAATCAGCTTGGGGTCAGGGGCGTGCGCCTGAACCTCATGGGGCAGGCGCTGCCAGATCTGACGGGCGCCGAGTGGCGGCCGCTGCTGGAGCGTATCGGCGAGCAGGGCTGGCATCTGGAGCTGCACCGCCATGTGGCGGATATTCCTGCGCTCGTGCGGGCCCTGGAGCCTTATGGTCTACACATTGTGGTTGACCATTTCGGTCGGCCCGATGCCCGTCTGGGGCTTGGGCAACCGGGCTTTGCCGAGCTGTTGACGCTCGGCGGCAAAGGCAAGGTGTGGGTCAAGGTGTCCGGGATTTATCGGCTGGAAGGCACGCAGGAGCAGAACCTGGCGTTTGCAGGGCAGGCCCTGTGTGCGCTTGAGGCCCACTATGGTGCCGAGCGGTTGATGTGGGGCAGTGACTGGCCGCATACCCAGCATGAGTCAGCCGTGAGCTTTACCAGGGTTGTCGAGCAGTTCGATGCCTTGGGCTGCTCGGCTGAATTGCGCCGGGCGCTGCTGGTCGATACCGCGCGCAAGCTGTTCGGCTTCTCATGAAGCGCCATGTTCAAGGCGCCACAGTCTTTGTAGGAGCGGCCTTGCGTCGCGAAAGGGCTGCATGGCAGCCCCCAGCAATTGCAGCCTCGCCGCAGGACCCTGGGGCCGCGTTGCGGCCCTTTCGCGACGCAAGGCCGCTCCTACAGGCAGTGCAGCGTTCAGATCCATGGATCAGAAGCGGAACCGGCTGATCATCTGCTGCAACTGCCCACCCAACCGCGCCAGCTCCACGCTGGATACCGAAGTCTGCTGACTGGCCTCGGCGGTCTGTTCGGAAATATCCCGCACTGTCACCACGCTGCGGCTGATCTCTTCAGCCACTGCGCTCTGCTGCTCCGAAGCCGCCGCAATCTGCTGGTTCATCAGCTGAATCCCCGACACACGCTGGGTAATCCCCTCCAGTGCCACCCCGGCCTCACGCACCAGCGCCACGCTGCTTTCGGTCAGGCTCTGGCTCTGCTCCATCAACTCGCTTACCGAACGGGTACCGTCTTCAAGGCTGCCGATCGCCGACTCGATCTCCAGTGTCGAGGCCTGGGTACGCTGTGCAAGGCTGCGCACTTCATCGGCCACCACCGCAAAACCACGGCCCGCTTCACCGGCCCGTGCCGCTTCGATGGCGGCATTGAGCGCCAGCAGGTTGGTCTGTTCGGCCACGGCCTTGATCACGTCCATGACCTTGCCGATACGCTGGCTCTCGGTGCGCAGCGCGCCCATGGCTTCGCCAGTGGCGTCCACCTGGCTGGCCAGTCGGCTGATCTGGGCCACGGCGCGGTTGACCACGCCGTCGCCTTCACGGGCTTCTTCGTCGGTGGCACTGGCGGCCGCAGAGGCTTCGCCGGCATTGCGCGCCACTTCGTGCACGGTGGCAGCCATTTCCTGCATGGCCGTGGCCACCTGGTCGGTTTCCACCTTCTGGTTGTTGGCGCCGGCGCTGGTCTGCTCGGTGATCGCCGAAAGCTCCTCGGTGGCGCTGGCAATCTGCGAAATGCCATCGCGCACCTGGGCGATCAGCTCGCGCAGGTTACGGGTCATGCCTTGCAGGGCGTTCTGCAGCTGGCCGACTTCGTCGCGGCGGCGGCTGCTCGGTTGTTCGCTGAGATCACCGGCAGCCACCTGTTCCATGGCTTGCAGTGCCTGGCGCAGCGGCTGGCTGATCTGCCGGGCAATGACCACGGCAGCCAGGGCGCCGATAAGCAAGGCGAGCAGGGTAGTGGCGATCTGCAGGGTGCGGGCGAAGTGGCTGTCCTTGGCGACGAGCACAGCCTGGTCGTCCAGCAGTTGGCCGATGACACCGTTGAGGGTCTCGATGTCGTTGGCCATGGCGGCGCGGTAGCCCACCAGGTGGCTGACTTCGCCACGGAACGCCTCGACGGCCTTGGCATAGGCCTGCACTTGCTGCTCCAGCTGCTGGAACTGCTGCGGGAAATTGCCGTTGAAGCGTGCGACCAGCCCGGGCAGGTCATTTACCGTGGTGGCGATCTGGGCGTTCATCAGCTTCTCGGTCTCGGCGTTGGTGTTACCGGTATAACCGCGAACGTGGTAGCGCAGCAGAATCAGGTTTTCGCGAATCTGGTTGATCGCCTCGATGCGCACGAACCGCTGCTCGGCATCGGGCAAGGCACGCACCTGATTGCGAATCTGCTCGATGCTGGCGAACGACTGAGTGGCCAGCACGCCCATTTCCTTCTGGGCGGCGCGCATCTTTTCATAGGAGCGGAAACTGGCGGCCTGGTTGCCGCTGTAGCCCTGCAGTGCCTGGTCGGCAGTGTTGATCAGCGCATGGGTCCGCGCCTTGATCATCACTTCGCGCAGCTTCTCCAATGTCGGCTTGAAGGCCTCCAGTGCAGCTTGCAGCTGCTTGCTCTCGGCTGGGGCGCCGTTGGCCATGGCGTGACGCAAGCGCGCTTCGCGCAGGTCGCCGAGGGCGTCGTTGAGGCGCGAAACGTCGCTGACCACCTCGCTGCGCCGGACCAGGCTGCCCAGGCCGTCCCAGCTGATCAGCGACTGCACGAGTGTCAGGCACAGTACCAGGCCGAAACCTATGAAGAGTTTATGGGCGATCCTGAGGTCGCCAAACCAGGTAAACATTACTGCCGAGCTCCTTTTCTTGTGCGTTGGAGGAGACCTGAGGTCTGTTCCCTCAGTTAGATATAGTCATCTATATGAATTATCGGCGTAAGTAACAGAATCTGAACAGCGATTTGAAGGGAAATTAATGTCACTGTGATATCAAAGTGTGAGCGGGTTCCTGAATTGCCTCGTGTTCCTTGCCATGCACAAGCATTCCCATGCAGATTTGTGGCTCGCAACGCTCCGCGTGCCTCCAATGACAAAAGACACTCAGGAACAAGGACGATGAGTCACCCCTCGCAATTCACCTTGCTCGGCAAGCGGCGTTTCCTGCCGTTCTTCGTCACCCAGTTGCTGGGTGCCTTCAACGACAACCTGTTCAAGCAGTCGCTGATCCTGGCGATCCTGTTCAAGCTCAGCCTGGGCGACGGCGACCGTTCGATCTGGGTCAACCTCTGCGCGCTACTGTTCATCCTGCCGTTCTTCCTGTTCTCGGCGCTGGGCGGGCAGTTCGGCGAGAAGTTCGCCAAGGATGCGCTGATCCGTGCGATCAAGCTGGCCGAAATCGCCATCATGGCGGTCGGCGCCGTCGGCTTCGTCACCAACCACCTCACGCTGATGCTGGTGGCGCTGTTCGGCATGGGCACCCACTCGGCGCTGTTCGGCCCGGTGAAGTACTCGATCCTGCCCCAGGCCCTGCGTGAAGAAGAGCTGGTCGGAGGCAATGGCCTGGTGGAGATGGGCACCTTCCTCGCCATCCTGGTCGGCACCATCGGTGCCGGGGTGATGATGGCCCACGACAGCTACGCCACGGTGGTGGCTGGTGGTGTGGTCGGCACTGCTGTGCTGGGCTACCTGGCCAGCCGCTGGATTCCTCGTGCCGCGGCCGCGTCGCCGCAGATGACGCTGGACTGGAACATCTTCAAGCAGTCGTGGGTGATCCTGCGCATGGGCCTGGGGCAGACCCCGGCGGTGTCGCGCTCGATCGTCGGCAACTCGTGGTTCTGGTTCGTCGGCGCCATCTACCTGACCCAGATCCCGACCTACGCCCAGGAGTGGCTGCACGGTGACGAGACCGCCGTGACCCTGGTGCTGACCCTGTTCTCGGTGGGCATCGCCTTGGGTTCGCTGCTGTGCGAACGCCTCAGTGGGCGCAAGGTGGAAATCGGCCTGGTGCCGTTCGGCTCGTTCGGCCTGACCCTGTTCGGCCTGCTCTGGTGGTGGCACTCGGGTGATGTGCCGGCTGGCGCCCAGCCGCACGACTGGCTGGCGTTGCTGGGCATGCACCAGGCCTGGTGGATCCTGGTGTCGATCGTCGGCCTCGGTGTGTTCGGTGGCTTCTACATCGTGCCGCTGTACGCCCTGATCCAGGCACGCACCGCCGAGGATCAGCGGGCCCGGGTGATCGCCTCCAACAACATCCTCAACGCCCTGTTCATGGTGGTCTCGGCGATCTTCACCATCGTCCTGCTGAGCGTGCTCAAGCTGAGCATTCCGCAGCTGTTCCTGGTGGTGTCGCTGCTGAACGTGCTGGTCAATGCCTACATCTTCAGGATCGTGCCCGAGTTCACCATGCGCTTCCTGATCTGGCTGCTCAGCCACTCGATGTACCGCGTGCAGCACCGCGACCTCGAACGCATCCCTGACGAAGGCGCGGCGCTGCTGGTGTGCAACCACGTGTCCTTCGTCGATGCATTGCTGCTGGGCGGGGCGATCCGCCGGCCGATCCGCTTCGTCATGTACTACAAGATCTACAACCTGCCGGTGCTCAACTTCGTGTTCCGCACGGCGGGCGCCATTCCGATTGCCGGGCGCAACGAGGACCTGGCCACCTACGAGCGAGCCTTCGCTCGTATCGCTGAATACCTGGCGGACGGTGAGCTGGTGTGCATTTTCCCGGAAGGCAAGCTGACGGGCGACGGCGAGATCGATGTGTTCAAGGGGGGCGTCAGCCGCATCCTCGAAGAAACCCCGGTGCCGGTGATTCCGCTGGCGCTGCAGGGCCTGTGGGGGAGCTTCTTCAGCCGTGACCCAGCCAAGGGCTTCTTCAAGCGCCTGTGGTCGCGGGTGACCATCGTGGCCGGCGCCGCCATCCCGGTGGAGGCGGCGCAGCCAGACGCCTTGCGTGAGCAGGTCAGCCGCTTGCGCGGCGGCCTGCGTTAAGGGGATCAGCTGGCGCTGACTTTCAGGCCGATCAGGCCGGTGACGATCAGCGCCACGCTGGCCAGCCGCACCAGGGCCATCGACTCGCCGAACAGGATGATCCCGGCGATCACCGTGCCGACGGCGCCGACGCCGGTCCAGATGGCATAGGCGGTGCCCAGCGGCAGCTCCTTCATGGCCAGGCCCAGCAGGCCCAGGCTGATGGCCATGGCGGCGACTGTCAGTACGGTAGGGAGGGGTTTGCTGAAGCCGTCGGTGTACTTCAAACCGACGGCCCAGCCGACCTCGAACAGGCCGGCGAAGAACAGGATGATCCAGGACATGATGCGTCTCCATCGTTGCAAATGATGGGGCCGTCCCCGGGATGGTCACGCAGTGCGTCGTGAGGTCGTCCTCACAGTGGCCATCAGGGTACACATCAATGCCTGGCCGGCTCAACCTCTTCAGCCTCGGTCGAAGGCTCTTCCATCCGCCGGAAGCAGGTCGATAGCAGCGCTCCGGAGATGTTGTGCCAGACACTGAACAGCGCGCTCGGCACCGCTGCGAGCGGCGAGAAATGCGCTGCCGCCAGCGCCGCCCCCAGCCCCGAGTTCTGCATGCCCACTTCCAGTGCCAGCGACTTGCGCTGGGCCAGCGGCAGCTTGCAGAGCCGGCCGGTGAGGTAACCCAGCAGGTAACCGAAGGTGTTGTGCAGCACCACCACCGCCATGATCAGCAAACCGGATTCGGCGATCTTGGCCTGGCTGGCCGCCACCACCGCACAGACGATCATCACGATGCTCACCACCGACACCAGTGGCAGCACCTGCACCGCCATCTGCACCCGAGCACCCAGCAGGCGCTGGGCCAGCACGCCGAGAACGATCGGCAGCATCACCAGCTGCAGGATCGACCAGAACATGTCCATGAAGGAAACCGGCAGCCAGGCCGAGGCCAGGAACCAGATCAGTGCCGGGGTCAGCAGCGGGGCGAGGAGGGTGGTGACCGCGGCGATCGCTACCGCCAGCGCCAGGTCGCCCTTGGACAGCCAGACCATCACGTTCGACGCCGTGCCGCTCGGGCAGCAGCCGACCAGGATCACGCCCACGGCGATTTCCGCCGGCAGGTGGAACAGCTGGCACAAAAGCCAGGCCATGCCCGGCATGATCACGAAGTGCGCCACCACGCCCAGGGCCACACGCCAGGGCTGGCGGGCGAGGGCGGCGAAGTCGTCGAGCTTGAGGGTCAGGCCCATGCCGAACATCACCAGGCCCAGCAGCGGCACGATGGCGACCTTGAGGGCGATGAACCACTGGGGCATCAGGAAGGCCAGTACGGCGAACACCAGCACCCACAGGGCGAAGGTGTTGCCGACGAAGCGGCTGAAGGCGGCGAGGGCGCGCATGGGGCAATTCCTTTTCTATTTATAGCTTTTCGTGAATTTCACTGGCCTCTTCGCGGGCACGCCCGCTCCCACAGGTACTCCACAGAATCTGAACACTGTGGAGTACCTGTGGGAGCGGGCGTGCCCGCGAAGAGGCCGGTCCTGGCCACAACAAAACCAGCCAGCACCGGCATTTCAAACCGAATCAGACCCCTTGCGGAATCTCTTCACCACCCAGCACTTCGAACAGCGCCGGCAGGAACTCGGCAAAGGTCATCATCATCAGCTGGAAGCTGGCATCGAACTGCTGCGCAGCCTCCTCGCCACCGTCCTGTTCGGCCTGCTCCTGCAGCAGCTCTTCGAACTTCAGGCGCTTGATCACCATCTTGTCGTCGAGCACGAACGACAGCTTGTCCTGCCAGGCCAGGGCCAGCTGGGTGACCACCTTGCCGGTGCTCAGGTGCAGCTGAATTTCCTCGCTGGTCAGGTCCTGGCGCTTGCAGCGTACGATGCCGCCGTCTTCGGCGGTGTCACGCAGCTCGCACTCGTCCAGTACATAGAAACCTTCGGCAGCCTGTTGCGACTTGACCCAGTCGGTCATGGTCGCGGTCGGTGCGATCTTGACGGTGACCGGGCGCACCGGCAGCGAGCCCATCACTTCGCGCAGGGTCGACAGCAGGTCTTCGGCGCGCTTGGCGCTGGCCGAGTTGACCAGGATCATGCCTAAGCGTGGGGCGATGGCGGCGAAGATCATCGAGCGGCGGATGAACGCGCGCGGCAGGAAGGCCTGGATGATCTCGTCCTTGATCTGGTCGCGCTCTTTTTTATAGACCTTGCGCATCTGCTCGGTCTCGATCTCTTCGACCTTTTCCTTCACCGCATCGTTAACCACGCTGCTCGGCAGGATGCGTTCTTCCTTGCGCGCGGCAACCAGCAGGAATTCACCGCTGACGTGCACCAGGGGAGCGTCTTCACCCTTGCCGAACGGCGCGATGAAACCGTAGGTGGTCAGCTCCTGGCTGGCGCAGGGGCGGGCAGGCTTGGTGGCCAGCGCGGCTTCCAGCGCTTCAGGCTCGAACGGTACTTCCTGGGTCAGGCGGTAGGACAGCAGGTTCTTGAACCACATGGGGGGCAATCTCTCCTTAATGCATAAGGCGGGCATTATTCTCCGAGCAGTGCCCGCAGGCCAACCCTGTCAGAGGGCCAGCAGGGTCATATAAGGGAAGAAATGCCCCGGCTGCGCTAGGTCTTTGAAAGCCCTGGAATTTTTTTTGAGAAAATTTTAAAAAGTGCTTGCCAGGGTGGCAGGCCCTCCGTAGAATGCGCGCCACACCGAGACGAAGGGTGATTAGCTCAGCCGGGAGAGCATCTGCCTTACAAGCAGAGGGTCGGCGGTTCGATCCCGTCATCACCCACCACTCGATGTATAGCGCAGCGGTAGTTCAGTCGGTTAGAATACCGGCCTGTCACGCCGGGGGTCGCGGGTTCGAGTCCCGTCCGCTGCGCCATATTCCACTTCCAGGGCCCACTGAACACCCGGAAGTAACAAAGAAAGCGACCTTAGGGTCGCTTTTTTTGTGCCTGTCGTTTGACGCCGCCTGACGCAAATCCCGTAGGAGCGAGCAAAGCTCGCGATGCGCCAGTTAGAGAAAAAAATATGCATCAAGGACTTGCCAAACGATCGGCTGCTCCGTAATATGCGCGCCTCACCGAGACGAATGGGTGATTAGCTCAGCCGGGAGAGCATCTGCCTTACAAGCAGAGGGTCGGCGGTTCGATCCCGTCATCACCCACCACTCGTTGAATAGCGCAGCGGTAGTTCAGTCGGTTAGAATACCGGCCTGTCACGCCGGGGGTCGCGGGTTCGAGTCCCGTCCGCTGCGCCATATTCCGCTTCCAGGGCCCACTGAACACCCGGAAGCCACAAAGAAAGCGACCTTAGGGTCGCTTTTTTTGTTTCTGCATTCTGAAGAATTGCGGTGCTTGGTCGATCTTGGGGCTGCTGTGCAGCCCTTTCGCGACACAAGGCCGCTCCTACAAGGGAGCACGATCTTCTGTAGGAGCGGCCTTGCGTCGCGGAAGGGGCGCAAAGCGCCCCCAGCGATCTCAGCGTCGACGCTCCTCTTCCCGCAACGTCAGCACCTCGACCCCCTCTTCAGTCACCGCCACCGTATGCTCCCACTGTGCCGACAGGCAGTGGTCCCGGGTAATCACCGTCCAGCCATCCTTCAGCGTCCGCGTCCCGCGTCCACCCTGGTTGATCATCGGTTCGATGGTGAACACCATCCCTGGCTGCAACTTCATGCCCATGCCGCGCACACCGAAATGCAGTACCTCGGGCCCTTCGTGCATCTGCTGGCCGATGCCATGGCCGCAGTATTCGCGTACCACGCTGTAGCCGGCCGCTTCGGCATGGGCCTGGATAGCGTGGCCAATGTCACCCAGGGTCGCCCCGGGGCGTACCTGTTCGATGCCTTTCCACAGCGCGTCGTAGGTGGTGTCGACCAGCCGCTGGGCGTCTTCGCTGATCGCCCCGATGCTGTACATCTTTGACGAATCGGCAATGTAGCCGCCCTGTTCGAGAGTGATGTCGACGTTGATGATCGAGCCTTCCTTCAGCACTTCATCGACCTTGGGGATGCCGTGGCAGACCACATGGTCAACCGAGGTATTTAGCGAATAGGGGAAGCCGTACTGGCCCTTGCTGGCCGGGCGGGCCTTGAGGGTATGGACGATGAAGGCCTCGGCGCGGTCGTTGATCTGCATCGTGGTTACGCCGGGGCGGATGAAGCTGTCGAGTTCGGCGAACACCTGGGCCAACAGCCGGCCGGCGTTGCGCATCAGTTCGAGTTGGGCGGGGGTCTTGAGGATCACCTTGGACATGGAATGCGGGCTGTAGCTCTTGCTGGAAATTGCCCCAGCATAGCGCCATGGGTAGTTCGCTTGCCACCGCGTGGTGCGCTGCCTGTGCCGGCCTCTTCGCGGGGCAAGCCCGCTCCTACAGGATATCCGTGCGCTTGGAGCCTCTCGATCCCTGTAGGAGCGGGCCCCGCGAAAGGGCCGGTACAGTTGGCCCATTAATTGCTGAATGACCACTATCCAGGGCTATCAATGTCGACAGCCCAGAAACCTCACGACAAAGGCGCCGTGTTGCCCCGCTTGCCATGCAAGCCCGGGCAGCCGGCGCCTTTTTGCGTTCCTGAAAGGGGAGACCGCCCATGACCACCCGCGAAGTACGCAGCGTCTGCCCCTATTGTGGCGTCGGTTGCGGCATCGTCATGAGCATCAAGGACGGCAAGGTCAGCAAGATCAGCGGCGACAAGCAGCATCCGAGCAACTTCGGCCGCCTGTGCACCAAGGGCCTCACCGCGCACCTGCCACTGACTGCCGCCGGGCGCATGGAGGACGCCTATGTGCGCCAGCAACGCTGCCAGCAGCCGGCGCGCAGCAGCCTGGACCAGGCCATTGCCCAGGCCGGCGAGCGCCTGCGCGGCATCATCGACCAGCACGGCGCCGACGCCGTAGCGCTGTATGTGTCCGGGCAGATGTCGCTGGAGGCCCAGTACCTGGCCAACAAGCTGGCCAAGGGTTTTATCCGCACCCGGCATATCGAGTCCAACTCGCGGCTGTGCATGGCCAGTGCCGGCAGTGGCTACAAGCTGTCGCTCGGCGCCGACGGCCCGCCCGGCAGCTACCAGGATTTCGACCGCGCCGAGGTATTCCTGGTGATCGGCGCGAACATGGCCGACTGCCACCCGATCCTGTTCCTGCGCCTGCTCGACCGGGTCAAGGCCGGCGCGAAGCTGATCGTCGTCGACCCACGGCGCACCGCCACGGCCGACAAGGCCGACCTGTTCCTGCAGGTGCGCCCCGGCACTGACATGGCCCTGCTCAACGGCCTGCTGCACCTGCTGCACCACAGCGGCCACACCGATCCTGAATTCATCGCCCGCCACACCGAAGGCTGGAACGAGCTACCGGCCTTCCTCGACGATTACACCCCGGAGCGCGTGGCCGCCATTACCGGCCTGCGTGAAGCCGACATCCGCCAGGCGGCGGAATGGATCGGCACGGCCAGGGAGTGGATGAGCTGCTGGACCATGGGCCTCAACCAGAGCGTCCACGGTACCTGGCACAGCAACGCCCTGTGCAACCTGCACCTGGCCACCGGCGCCATCTGCCGTCCCGGCAGCGGGCCGTTTTCGCTGACCGGCCAGCCCAATGCCATGGGCGGTCGCGAAATGGGCTACATGGGGCCGGGCCTGCCGGGCCAGCGTTCGGCGCTGGTGGCGGCGGACCGTGCCTTCGTCGAGGCACAATGGTGCCTGGAACCGGGAACCCTGCGTAGCGAAGGTGGCGAGGGCACGATCGCGCTGTTCGAGCAGATGAAGGCCGGCGAGGTGAAAGCCTGCTGGGTGATCTGCAGCAACCCCGTGGCCAGCGTCGCCAACCGCCAGCAAGTGATCGATGGCCTGCGCCAGGCCGAACTGGTGATCACCCAGGACGCCTTTCTCGACACCGAAACCAACCGCTACGCCGATATCCTCCTGCCCGCCGCGCTGTGGGCCGAAGGCGAGGGCGTGATGATCAACAGCGAACGCAATCTGACACTGATGCCACATGCGGTTCAGGCCCCGGGCCAGAGCCTGGCGGACTGGCAGATCATTGCCCGGGTCGCCTGCGCCATGGGCTACGCCGAGGCCTTCGATTACCCCGACGCCGAGGCGGTGTACGACGAGATTCGACGCTTCTGGAATCCGGCAACCGGTTACGATCTGCGAGGCATCGGCTATGAGCAGTTGCGCCATGGCCCACGGCAATGGCCCTGCGCGCCGGGGCGCGAAGATGACCGCAGCCCGCTGCGTTACCTGAACGACGGCAGCAGTCAGTCATTGTTGCGCGATGCCGAGGGCAATGCGCCTGCACTGGCATTCCCCACCACCAGCGGCAAGGCGCGCTTCTTCGCCCGGCCCTGGCTGCCGGCACCCGAGCTGCCAGACGCCGACTACCCGCTGGTACTCAACACCGGCCGTGTGCAGCACCAGTGGCACACCCTGACCAAGACCGGCAAGGTGCCGGCGTTGAACAAGCTGGAGCCCGGGCCCTTTGTTGAAGTCCACCCTGATGATGCTGCCCGCCTGGGCATCGCCGACAAGGATCAGGTTGCCATCCGCTCACGTCGCGGCCAGGCCGTATTGCCGGCACGCATCAGCGATCGGGTCATGCCTGGCAACTGCTTTGCGCCATTCCACTGGAATGACCTGATCGGCGAGCAGTTGGCGATCAATGCCGTCACCTGTGACGCAGTCGATCCGCTGTCGCTGCAGCCGGCGTTCAAACATTGCGCGGTGGCGCTGGAACGGGTTGCTGGCGAGCGCATCGATGCCCTTGAACTGAACACTGCCATCCCGGAGCCTGCCCGCATGCCGACCGCGACCCTGTCCCGCCTGCTTGGCCTGGACACCCTGCCAGCCCCGGTGCTGGCCGATGACGAGCGTCATTACCTGCAGGGCTTTCTGCTCGGCCTCGACCAGGCGCGTACCGAGGGCGTGCCCAGTTTGCCGGCCAGCGCGCCGTTGGCTGCTTCGCTGCGGCTGTTCGTCGATGGTTTGCTGGCAGGGTTGTTTGCGCAGCCAGCCGCCGCTCCGGCCGTTGCCGCGCCGCGCCACCAGGTGCTGTGGGCTTCGCAGACGGGCAATGGCGAGGCGCTTGCCGAGCGTTGTGCCGAGCGTTTGCGCGGCGCGGGTCTGGAGGTACAGCTCAGCTGCATGGAGGCGGTCAGCCCCAGCCAGTTGCAAGGCGCCGCCAGTGTGGTGCTGATCACCAGCACCTTCGGCGATGGTGATGCGCCCGACAGCGCCACGGCATTCTGGCAGGCGCTGCAGAGTGAGCAGGGCGCCTGCTGCGCAGAGTTGCCTTACGCGGTGCTGGCCCTGGGCGACTCCAGCTACGACCAGTTCTGTGGCTTTGGCCGCAAGCTTGACCAGCGTCTGGCCGAACTGGGCGGGCGCCGCTTGCTACAGCGGGTCGATTGCGAACCGGATTTTGATGAGGCATTCACCGGTTGGCTCGAAGCCCTGCTGCCGGAGCTCGGCAGCGCAAGCTCACCAGCACCGCTTAGTGAACTTGCGCCAGTCGAGAGCTACAGCAAGCAGCAACCGTTTTCGGCCCCGCTGCTGGAAAATCACCTGCTCAACGGCCCGGGTGCCAGCAAGGAAACCCGCCAGCTGGTGTTCGACCTGTCCGGCAGCGGCTTCAGCTATTCCACCGGTGATGCCTTGGGCGTATGGCCGCGCAACTGCCCGACGCTGG
Source organism: Pseudomonas sp. SMN11 (assembly GCF_052041945.1). Taxonomy (NCBI): domain Bacteria; kingdom Pseudomonadati; phylum Pseudomonadota; class Gammaproteobacteria; order Pseudomonadales; family Pseudomonadaceae; genus Pseudomonas; species Pseudomonas sp. SMN11. Next base: position 61,967 of record NZ_JBKGGW010000029.1, read on the forward strand.
TCGAGGAACTGCTGGCGCTGATGCATCTCGATGGCCAGGCGTTGGTGGAATTGAAAGGGCAGCCGGCGATGCCACTGGCCGAGGCTCTGGAAAGCCATCTGGAAATCGCCAAAGTCACCCCGCAGCAACTGCAGGTGTTCAGCACGTATGCCGCTGACCTCCAACGGCTGCTGCAACCCGAGTGCAAGGCCGAACTTCGGGAGTGGCTGTGGGGCCGGCAGTTGGTCGACGTGCTGCGGGTGTTCCCTCAGCAGTTGCCGCTGGCCACCTGGCTCGATCTGCTCAAGCCACTGCAGCCGCGCCTGTATTCGATCAGCTCAAGCCCATTGGCTCATCCGGACCAGGTACACCTGACCGTTTCCACGGTGCGCTATGGCGAGCGCAAGGGCGTGTGCTCCACCTTCCTCGCTGATCGGGCGCAGTCACTGAAGGTGGCGATCTTCCCGCAGGTATCGAAGCACTTTCGTCTGCCCGAGGACAACGACGTGCCGGTGATCATGGTCGGCCCCGGCACCGGCATCGCGCCGTTCCGTGCCTTCCTCGAAGAGCGCGAGGCACACGGTGCCAAAGGCAAAAACTGGCTGTTCTTCGGCGAGCAGTATGCGTCCACGGATTTCTATTACCAGGCACAGCTCCAGGCTTGGCAGGCGAGCGGCCACCTGCGCCTGGACACGGCGTTCTCGCGGGACCAGGCCGAGAAGATCTATGTGCAGCAGCGGATGCTCGAACAGGGGGCGCAGCTGTGGCAGTGGTTGGAGGCGGGGGCGTATTTCTATGTGTGTGGTGATGCGCAGCGCATGGCCAAGGATGTGGATGCGGCGTTGCGTGAGGTCATAACCGTGCACGGGGGCGTGGATGCCGATGCCTATGTCGAAGCGTTGAGCAAGGCCAAGCGGTACCGGCGTGATGTGTATTGATGTGCTCCAGAATGGGGAGTGCTGCACTTGAAATGTGCGTTGGCTGTGCCGGCCTCTTCGCGGGCAAGCCCGCTCCCACAGGTTTACCTCGCTGCTGAACCCTGTGCGGTCCCTGTGGGAGCGGGCTTGCCCGCGAAGAGGCCAGCACAGGCAAACCAATTGGCACAGTCCCTGCTTTATCCCTGATACAACAAAGCCCACTGATCAACGGCGATCAACCCGGGCCACCCACCGTGATGAATACAGGCAAAGGCGCCTGGAGCTTCGGCTCCAGGCGCCTTTTTTTTGATCGAGGATCGGCTTATGAAGGCAACAGCGAGCGGGCAACGAGAGCGACTGGTCATCGTCGGCAACGGCATGGTCGGCCACCACTGCGTGGAGCAACTGGTCGAGCGCGGCGCCTTGGAGCGCTTCGAGCTGCATGTGTTCGGCGAAGAGCGCCAGCGAGCCTACGACCGCGTACATCTGTCGGAATATTTCGCCGGTAGCTGTGCCGAAACCCTGGCCCTGTGCGGGCAGGATTACTACGGCAACAGCGGCGTACACCTTCACCTGGGCGAAGCGGTGCTGGAAGTCGACCGCGAACGCTGCGAGGTGGTGACTGCCGAGGGTCGCTACGCCTATGACCACTTGGTCCTGGCCACCGGTTCCTACCCGTTCGTGCCTCCGATCGAAGGCTCCAGCGGCAACGCCCGCCTGGTCTACCGTACCCTCGACGACCTCGATGCCATTCGCGCCGCTGCCGGCCAGGCGCGCCGTGGCGTGGTGGTCGGTGGCGGCCTGCTCGGCCTGGAAGCCGCCAACGCATTGAAGTCCCTCGGCCTTGAAGCGCACGTCGTGGAGTTTGCCCCAAGGTTGATGCCGGTGCAGCTGGACGGCGAGGGTGGCGCCGCGCTCAAGGCGCAGATCGAAGCGCTGGGTGTGGGCGTGCACCTGTCGCGTGCCACCCAGTCGATCAGCGCGGGAGAAGCCTACCGCTACCGCATGAATTTCGACGGCGGCGAGCACCTGGAAACCGACCTGATCGTGTTCTCTGCCGGTATCCGCCCGCAGGATGCCCTCGGCCGAGCCTGTGGCCTGGAGATCGCTGCACGCGGTGGCGTGGTGATCGACAACCACTGCCGCAGCAGCGACCCGCGCATCTTCGCCATCGGCGAATGCGCCTCGTGGAACGGCAGCGTGTTCGGCCTGGTCGCCCCGGGCTACAGCATGGCGCGCAACCTGGCTGCGCTGCTGACGGGTGAAGCTGCAAACGCATTCACCGGTGCCGACATGTCGACCAAGCTCAAGCTGCTGGGCGTGGATGTCGGCTCCATCGGCGATGCCCACGGCGCCACGCCGGGTTCGCGCAGCTACCGCTTCATCGACGAGGCCAACAGCGCCTACCGCCGGCTGGTGGTGGATGCCAGCGGCAAGCACGTGCTCGGCGCGGTGCTGGTGGGCGACAACAGCTACTACGACACCCTGCTGCAGTACGCCCAGAACGGCATTGCCCTGCCGGCCGAGCCGGCAGCGCTGATCCTGCCGCAGGGCGGTGGTGCACCGGCCCTCGGTGCCGACGCGCTGCCCGACAGCGCGACCATCTGCTCGTGCCACAACGTCAGCAAAGGCGCAGTGTGTGCGGCCATCGACAGTGGCTGCGGCGACCTCGCTGCGGTCAAGGGCTGCACCAAGGCGGCCACTGGCTGCGGCGGCTGCGCAGCGTTGCTCAAGCAGGTGTTCGAACACGAGCTTACCGCCCGTGGCGTGACCGTCGACAAGAGCCTTTGCGAACATTTCGCCTACACCCGTCAGGAACTCTACGGGCTGGTGCGAGTGGAGGGTATCCGCACCTTCAACGAACTGCTCGAACGCCACGGCAAAGGCCATGTCGGTTGCGACATCTGCAAGCCCGCAGTGGGCTCGATCCTCGCCTCTTGCTGGAACCAGCCGATCATGGACCCGGCGCTGGTGCCGCTGCAGGACACCAACGACACCTTCATGGCCAACATGCAGAAGAACGGCACCTACTCGGTGGTGCCGCGTATCCCGGGTGGCGAGATCACCCCCGACAAGCTGATCGTGATCGGCCAGGTGGCGAAAAAGTACGACCTCTATACCAAGATCACCGGTGGCCAGCGCATCGACTTGTTCGGCGCCCAGTTGCACGAGCTGCCGCTGATCTGGGGCGAGCTGATCGCAGCCGGCTTCGAGACCGGCCACGCCTACGGCAAGTCGACGCGCACGGTGAAGTCGTGCGTGGGCAGCACCTGGTGCCGCTACGGCGTGCAGGACAGCGTCGCCATGGCCCTGCGCCTGGAAGATCGCTACAAGGGCCTGCGCAGCCCGCACAAGCTCAAGTTCGCGGTTTCCGGTTGCACCCGTGAGTGCGCTGAGGCGCAGAGCAAGGACATCGGCGTGATCGCCACCGACAAGGGCTGGAACCTGTACATCTGCGGCAACGGCGGCATGCGCCCGCGCCACGCCGAACTGTTCGCCACCGACCTGGACGACGAAACCCTGGTGCGCCTGATCGACCGCGTGCTGATGTTCTACATCCGCACGGCCGATAAGCTGCAGCGCACCTCGGTCTGGCGCGAAAGCCTGGAAGGCGGCCTCGACTACCTCAAGCAGGTGATCCTCGACGACAGCCTGGGCCTGGCGGCCGAGCTGGAGGCGCAGATGCAGCATGTAGTCGACCAGTATGAATGCGAATGGGCCAACGCCCTCAACGACCCCGAGAAGCTCAAGCGCTTCCGCACCTTCGTCAACGACAAGCGCGCCGACCCGGACGTGCACTTCGTGCGCGAACGCGATCAACGTCGGCCGGCTGCACCGCTGCACCTGATCCCAACTGTCGAGGAGGCTGTCTGATGAATCTGTCCAATGCTGCTGTGAAAACCCGAGAAAACTGGCAGGCGGTGTGCCAGGCCGATGACCTGGTGGCCGACTCTGGCGTGGTGGTGTGGCTTGAGGGGGCGCAGGTGGCGTTGTTCTACCTGCCCGAACTGGAGCAGAGCCTGTACGCGGTGGACAACCGTGATCCGCGGTCGGGGGCCAATATCATCGGCCGCGGGCTGGTGGGTAGCTTGCAGGGGGAGCTGGTGGTGGCGGCGCCCTTGTACAAGCAGCACTTCAGCCTGCAGAGCGGGGCATGCCTGGAAGATGCCGGGCAGCGGTTGCGGGTGTGGCCGGTGCGCTTGAATGGCGGGGCGGTGGAGTTGGCGGTGGCCTGATAAATCGCTGGGGGCGCTTTGCGCCCCTTTCGCGACACCAGGCCGCTCCTACAGGAGATCGCGTTCCCTTGCAGGAGCGGCCTTGTGTCGCGAAAGGGCTGCAAAGCAGCCCCCTTTATGTATGACCCGCCAGATCATTCAAGTTGCCAGCCAGCATCGCCTTCTTCCAGATACCCGCCATGGTCAGTACGATCACCCTGGCGCGCCACGGCCTTGCCTTCGATCTGGTAGGCCGCCGAGCCGCTGACGATCACTGCCCCGCAACTTGTCCGGTCGCCGACCCTGGCCACGGCCTTGCCGTTGAAGGTGTAGTTGGAGCTGCCGGTTTCCACGACGCTTTTGCCGTGGAGCGGGCAGGCATGGGAGTGGCCGACGAGTACCACAGGTTTCATGGTTGTTCTCTTGGGGTGGGGGCGGTGCGGGATTCCAGGTCCATTTCAGCGGGCCAATTGACTTCGGGGGCCAGGCGGTCGAACGGATTACGGAAAGCTATTTTTCCCTCAGTGCTAGGACTCGCGGTCTCGTCCTTGCAATTGGAAGGATGGAGGAACTCGGGAAGCGCTTCAGGGCCTTGTTGCATGAAAAGCCTGACGATGGCCCAGTACTGCTCGCCTTCCTCTATATCGTCGGTAAAGAAGACTCGGTCGATTACTTCGTTGGTGCCGGGTTTGCAGATCGATATCTTCACTTCTTCCTTGAACCCACCGTAGCCGGGAGCATAAATCCGGTATGCCTCGAGCGTAAGGTCATCCCAGTCATACGCGACGGGCTTCACCCCCCAGTTTTTTCTGCCAAATGGGTTGAGTAGCTCGAATCTGTACTGATAGAAATAGACCTTGCGACGTTGTCTGTTGAAACGGATGGGTTCATTTCGAGGAAAGCCAAAATCCATTCGGATGTAAGGAGTGAGGAGGCAGAGGATGCAGGCATGAAAGAAAATATACCAAGAGAGCTCTTCTATTCCTGCCGAATTTAGCTTGAGCGGGAAGCGGCTGAAATAATCAATTGTGAAGTACAGGGCCATGATTGATATGGTCACGCCTATGACAATCCAGCCACCTCTCAGCTTCAAGGTGACTCGGGGTAGTTCGAGGTGGTTTTCATTCATGTCGATTGAGGCGCGAGGCGGATTTTTAAAGCTAGGGTTAATATTCGCTTCGGCATTAGGGGCGGGTAAGTCGTACTTCCAACCTAGGCCTCGATCAGGCTTCTCCATTATTTATTCTCCTGAAGCGAAATTTCGGCATAGGCCTGAGGGATGCTGCGGTCCGGCCAGTAAGTAATAGTCAAGGAGGCTGACAGGATGTTGTGTCTGCCTGTGTCTTGAGTTAGTTCTATTTGCCCGGTAAAGGTTTTTATCGACTGGCTGACTCTGGGTTGGAGAGGTTGATGGCTCACTGTGATTTCCAAACTTTCAAGTTTGTAATCCGCTTTGTTTGTCGATTTTGAGGGGGGCAGCGAAACCCTCTTCAAGGCAGCGGGTGTAAGTGCTGGAGGGAAGTACTCTTGTGAAACGATAACTTCTCCGCCAGTGTAATGGGGAGGGGCGCCGTCGCCGTGTCTGTGGATCAGGACTGCCCATTGATAGCCAGCGGATGAACTGTTGAAATTGGGGAGTGTTATCCGGAACTTCAAGAAACTCTGCAGGTCAATGGGCACTCCAATTTTGGTATTGCTGATTTCGCTTGCAATGACGGTTTCAAACTTGAGTCCGCCTGTTGCACCCAGTGATGCTGCGTTTAGCGCTGCTAGCGCTATGTCTGCGTGGTTTGGAGAGTTCCAGTGTGTACGAGGTGTTTCATCAGCATGACCGAAATAACAACGGCGAGCCCATAACTCCAATGCGGTTGACTCGTTTTTCTCGGCTATCTTGTTGAATATGTATGCAGCCAAGCTTGATATAATGGCGACTCCAATGGCTTTTAGAGCCAGTGGGTTGAACACTCCCAAGGCACCTGCGCCAGCGGCAACTGAACTAGCCAGTGAAGCAATAATATAATGCCTGGCAGCCCTTTTATCTCCGGTTTTTTCAGTGCGGCCGTAAGCAGTCAATGCCTGCGCAGCCTCAAAAATACCTGCTGCGGCATTAAGTACGCCGCCAATTCTGGCAACGCTACGGCCAAGAGACATTTGACTGCTTGTACTTGCCTTGCGCGGCATCAGAAGCCCAACCATCTCTATACCGCCGCCGATAATTCCCAGCTTGGCCCCATACAGCGCCAGCATGGCTTCACCGGCCTTAGGCCCCATCGCCTCCTCCGCATTCTTCAGGTTCTTGCCAAGACTATCGTTCAATAAATACAGCCCGCCCAGGGACAGCAGCAACTCCCAGCCTTTTCCCGTTCCCCGCAGCCCCGTAAAACTGTCCCGCACCAACTGTGAAGCCTGCCCAGCACTGATTTTCATGCCATTCAGTGTCTTGCGCGCATCCAACTCCAGCGTTCCCGCCGCAACCGTAATTTCCACCAACGCCATCTTTACGGCATCGTTCAGCTGATTGACATTGAGCTTCACCTCCCTGGCCAATCGTTCATGCAGCTCGTGCGCCGTACCCTCGACCCAGACGCTGACTTGGATCAGGGTATGCGCCACTTTCGGGTCGAGCACGGCCAGGCTCAGCAGGCCGTTCTGGATGATCGGTTTTACCTTGCGCGCTTCGTTCTGCACGCCGGCTTTCAGTTCGTCGAGAGACGGCATCACATCCGCGCGCGCTTTGGCCAGTTTTTCGCTGGCGCTGTTCTGTATTTCACGCAGGTGCGCGCTCTGTAGGGCGTAGTACTCGCCTAGCTTCATTTGTACCTGTAACTCGATGAGATGCACGCCGTTGTAGACCCGTTGGCTGGCACTGTTCAGGTGCCGCACGGCCTGCTGGATGCCAGGATCGAGCAGCGTTTGCAGGTGCTGGCTGGCGGCGTTGACCGATCCTTGCAGTTCGGTGATAGCTTGCTTGAGCGAGTCACGCAGCTTGAAGCCGATGTCATCACTGGCGATGAGCTTGCTCAATGCGTTGTAGAGCTTTTCGCTGTCGTTCCAGTAGGTAGGCTCGGTCGCCGAGAAACTTGGCAGCAGCGCTGCCATCAGAGGGCCGTCGCGCAGCATCAAAGCGCGGTACGGTGGGCTGTTCGGGTCCTGCAGCCACTTCAGCCACAGCGCTTTGCTGGTGCCGGGGGCTGGCGGGGACGGTTCGGCGCTGGCGGCTGGCGCCTCGGTGATGCCACCGGTAAGGCAGGCAGCGATGGTCTTGCTGTAGGCGATGCCCGACTCGCGGTCCCGGCCGTCGTAGTCATGGCGTTCGATGAGGGCGAAGGCCGCGCTCTCGCAGAGTTCCGCGTAGGTGCTGGTATGGCGGTCGATGTAGGCCTGGAAGCGGGCTTCCTCTTGCTCATACTCCGCGTGGAACGCCGCACGCCGGGGTTCGTCATAGCGCTCCTCGAGCTTTTCGTCGCTCTCTTGCTGGCGCATCTCGACCACCGGTTGGCGCTGTATCTCGGGATCGGTGAACACAGGTGGCCCATCACCGGTCTGTGCCTCGAACGTGAACACTTTCTGCGCCGCCCATTCGCGCTGGGTGGCGCGGATGATCTGCAGGATTTGCGAGGTCTGCAGCTGGTAGGCGCGCAGTGGGTCTTCGCGCCAGGTCTGGCGCTTGACCACCCAGTTCAGGCGCTGGTGGTTGTATTCCTGGATCAGGCCGACGGTGTCGTCGACTACTACCGCCAGCACGCCGTTTTCCAACTGGTGCCGGGCCATGGCGTTGATCACGTAACCGCGCAGGGCGGTCTTGCGCAGGAAGCGGCTGTGGAAACCGTGGGCGCTGTCGAACGGTCCGTTCAACTGCTGGGCGTATTCGAATACCTGGCGGTCGACCTGAAGGTTGTCCGGGGTCATGGCCAGGCCCAGCAGTTCGGGGTGTTTGCGCGCTTGGATCAGGTCCAGGCCCTCGAAGCGATGCGCAGGCGCCTGGCCAGTTTTGTAGGCCTGCAGCACGCTGACCGGCCAGGGATCGCTGGCAAAGGCCAGCCAGGCCGAACCGTAGGTGTCGGTGTCGATGTTGAGGAAGGACGAGGGGATGTCGTGGTCTTCATGCATGCAGCGTTCGGGCAGCGACGGTGGTGGTCCCGGGTTTGGCTCGTAGGGATTGAAGCGGCGCAGGTGGCCTTGCGCGGTGACTTCGTAGGCATGCCAGATGCGTTGGTCGAGCAGCACATAGAGGTAGCCGCTGCGCAAGGTGCGCAGGCCCACTCGGGTTTGTGTGGCGGGGTCGCTGGCGGGATGGGTATCGGGGACTACGGCGTGGCGCAGGGGCAGGATGGGCAGGCCCTGGCGCTGGCAGGCTTTGCAGGGGGTGAGAAGAAAGTCGACTTCAGCGACTGCATTGGCAATGTCTTGAGTGATGCTCATGGATAGGCCTCTGGCTGGGGAGTGGCAGCAACCAGGCGTTGCCAGCTTGAATCGGAAAAATGCGCAAACATCTCGGCGAGTGGCCGTTGCTGACGGATGGTCACCTCGATCATGTCGCGCACGGCTTTCTGGGTGTGGAGCTGCGGGTGCAGCCGTAGCAGGTGAAGGGCCATTACCAGGATGTCCTGCTCAACCTTCAGGCCGAGTCCGCGAGCATCATCGATATGGTTGGACGCACGTACGGCGGCAAAAGGAGGGAATTCGCGGGCGCCGGGAAGCGCAGGCAATGTCCTCCATGCGGCTAATACGGCCTCGATAAGCGCGGTGTCCCGCTGGACATGGATGGCGCCCGCAGGCAAATCGCGCCTTGTGTGGGGCTGACCTTTCAGGCTCGCCAGGCTGCCGCCACTGGATAAGAACACCCAGCGCTCAATAGGCCACCATGGTCCCTGTTCCGCTCGCTCGAACAACGCGGCCAGCAATTCCAGGCGTAGCGGTTCGTAAACAGGGTGAAACGAATTCGATCCGGATGCTTCGGGCAAATGGCACAGCGCGGTCAGGTGGGATGCAATAGCAGAGGGCGCCGCTTCACTGAGCAGCCAGCTGCAGACTTGGCGCTTGCGCCGATGCATGTCTTGTTCTGCAGCCTGTGCGGTCAGCTCTAGCAGCGCCGCGTCAGGCAAGCTGCCGGTTGAGTCAAGGCACACGAGCACGGGATGCATCTCAGCTGAATGGGGCAGGTCAGGCCGACCCACGCGTGTCATTGCACTGTCGCCCAATACCGACTTCAGGCTTGCGAATAATGAATGTTCGTTGTCTTTCGGGACTGCCAGCGGGTCCAGCAGCACATAGCTGTGCAGCCCGGGGCGGTGGTGCTCGTTGATGAGTTCGACCAAGGCTTCACTGTTCATCGGCCTTTTTCCTCACACCCCTCGCTGTCATTGGCGAGCAGATCCAGGATCAGCGTGTTTCCCGATCCCTCTGTGGCCGCTTTGGTCGGACCTAACAACGTGAGTGACAGGCCGTTCAGGGTGATACCCTGCTGATCCAGCACGATGCTGCCGCCGGGGCTTCTGAACTCGATGCGCTCACTGGCCTGCAGCTGGTAGAGCGTCGTTTGCTGGCTCACGCCCCCGCCGATGCTGATCTGCTGTCGCCCTTTGACGTGCAGCTCACTCTGCCCACCGATGGCGACATGGTGATTGGCACCTGTGGTCTCACGATGATCATTTTCGATCTGCTCGACCAGGTCTTTGCCTATGTCTACCTGGCAGGTACGCCCGATCCGTCGAGTACAGTCGCGCCCGGTTTCCTGGAGCAGGTCATTACCCACTTTCAGCTGTTCGTCATTGCCGACCTGCTCGACGCGGTTGCGCCCGACACGGGTGGTCTCATCATGCTTGACCACATTGTTCTGGTCCCGCTCAGCATGGATGAACACCTCTTGCCGCCCCAGCTCATCTTCAAAACGCAGCTCGTTATAGCCATCGCCCTTATGGGTCTGGCTCTTGATGGTCATGCGCGTCTTGTGTTCCGGCAGGTCGTACGGCGGCCGCTGGTTGCCGCAGTAGGTGCGGCCGGTGATGATTGGCTGGTCGGGGTCGCCATTGACGTAATGGACAATCACCTCCTGGCCGATGCGCGGGATAGCCATCGAGCCCCAGCTGCCGCCTGCCCAGCCTTGCGACACGCGCACCCAGCAGGAACTGAACGCGTTGCTCTTGCTCTCCCGGTCCCAGGGAAAGCTGACCTTGACCCGGCCCCAGTTGTCGCAAAAGATCTCCTCGCCGGGCGGGCCGACCACGGTGGCCATATGCGGGCCGTCGACACGCGGTCGGGGCAGGGGCGGCGGCCGCCATTCGGCCATGCCGGGGGCCAGTACCGCGTTTTGCACGTAATGGGTGCCTTTTTTGGCGTCGGCGGCGCCTTCCTGCAGGCTGGTGAACTGGCTGCCCGCGTGGTGGGCGCTGATCACCCGCCAGAGCACATTGAGATTTTTGCGCGGGTGGCCGGTGAGGGTGAAGGCGTGGCCTGGTTGCAGGCGTACGTCGTCGCCTGTGACTTCGGCAATACGGGCGTCGTGGCGCAAGCCGGTCAAACGGGTCTGGGTGAAAGGGATGCCAACCGCTTTATCCTTATAGCGCCCGGGGTAGTCGAAGCGCTCGTAATTCATGGATGGATGCACATTGGCGCTGGCTTGCTGATCCAGGCGATCGGCCGGGCGGGTGAAGGTGTAGTCACGCTGGGCCTGGCTCGCAGTGCGGACGTTCTCGCTGTAGTGGAAGCGCCGCAGGCAAGGCTGCGCCTGGTCGCCACCGCTGTTGACGTGGTACAGCACAGAGGCGGGGTGGCTTGCATCCTGCGCTTCGTAGGACCGTTGGTGCTTGCTCTTGGCCTGAATGGGGCCCTGTCTGATCAGCCCCAGCGATAACAAGCTGTCGGTGATGAGCAGCGTGTGCTGATTGGGGGTGTGTTCGAAGCTGTAGACGAGGCCTTCTTCTGCGGCTAGGCGGGCGATGAAGTCAAGATCGGTCTCACCAGCCTGGACGCAGAATTCACGGATCTGGGGTTCACGGGCTGTGCGCAGTTCGAAGCGCAGGATGCGCTGGCGCTGGAGCATCAGTTCGAGAATCTGTAGAGCGGTTTTCTGCTGAAAGATGCGCCAGTTAGAGCGCAGCCCCGCGCGGGCCAGCTGTGGTTCGACCAGGGCGTGATAACGGGTGCGGTGGAAGCCGCTATCGCCCTGGCGGAAACTGCTGATCAGGCCGTGTACGTAACGCACCGGACGATCTGCGTCCCAGATGGTGAACAATGCGGGCTTGTCGAGCAGTTGGGCGAAGTCGATGTCGTCGTAGAAGCTGATGAGCTCCAATTGCAACTGGAAGGGTGTGCTGAGGGCCTCCTTGAGCTCGAACGACACCACTTCGAGTTCGATATCAGCCGCCAGGGGCTGGAAGCTGAAATGGAGATCGGATTGTCTAGGCATAAGGGACTCCTTTCACCCGTCTTCGCGCGGCTTTGCCGCCCAACGGTTGGTTAGCAAACAGGTGCATCTGATCTGCACCTGAACACTAACGAGGAATCAATTCTCAGAGGAGCTTCGCTCTTCTTATAATCTTGTAGGGTTTTTCACTAATTAACTGTCGATTAGCGTCGAGTGGAAATAATTCATGTAAGTTCGTTTGGCAAAAAGTCGAACGGTAAATGGCTGCCTGTGCTTCACACTTGGTAATCAAGGCACCCTAGCTGTCAGCTTGCCATTCACCGTCCTCACTGCTGATTACTAGTTCACCAACCCTTGCGGCTTACGCCCGGCAAACACATCCACCAGGCTGGCCACCACCATCTCCCCCATGCGCGTACGGGTCTGTACCGTGGCACTGGCCCGATGCGGCTGCAGCACCACATCTTCACGCTCGAACAAGGCCTCAGGCGCCCGTGGTTCATCGGCGAACACATCCAGCGCCGCGCCAGCAATCTCGCCGGCCTCGAGCGCCGCAATCAACGCCGGCTCATCCACCAGCTTGCCGCGCGCGATGTTGATCAGGTACCCGTCGGTTCCCAACGCTTGTAGGACCTCGCGGTTGACCAGCGCCTCGCCCTTGTCGGCCGCCGCCGCCAGGATCAGCGCATCGCTGTCCTTGGCCAGCTGCACCAGATCCGCCTCGAAACCATAAGGCACCTCCTGCGCCTGCAGGTCGGTGTAGCGAATCGGGCAACCGAACGCCGCCGCCCGTTGCGCCACGGCGCGGCCGACCCGGCCCATGCCGATGATGCCCACGCGCATGCCCGACACCTGACGGGCAAGCGGCAACGGAGCCAGTGGTGTGGCGCTGGTGGCCCAGTGGCCGGCACGAACGAAACGGTCACCGGTGCAGATGCCACGGCACAAGCCGATCAGCAGGCCGATGGCGAGGTCGGCGACATCCTCGGTGAGGGCGCCAATGGTCGCGGTCACTTGAATGCCACGATCTCGGGCATAGGCCAGGTCCACCGCGTCGGTACCGACGCCGTTGACCGCGATCACTTCGAGGTTGGGCAGGCGCGCCATCAGTGCCTGGCTGATGCCGGTGTGGCCACCGGTGATCACGCCCCGGATCTTGTCGGCATGCTGGCTGACATAGGCGTCCTTGTCGGCCTGTTCGTAGTAGCGGTGCACGGAGAACAGCTGTTCCAGGCGCTCGCGGATTTGCGGGATGAGGATCGGGCTCAGTTGCAGGACTTCGGGTTTCATCGGTCACTCCATCAGGAACAGGGATCAGCCACGGCCAACGAAGGGCATGTTGCTGGCCATCACGGTCATGTTCAGTACGTTGGCGTCCAGCGGCAGCGCGGCGATGTAGCGCACCGCGTCGGCCACATGGCGCACGTCGAGCATCGGTTCGGCGGCGATCTCGCCATTGGCCTGGCGCACACCGCGGGTCATGCGTTCGGACAACTCGGTGAGGGCGTTGCCGATGTCCACCTGGCTGCAGACGATGTTGTAAGGCCGGCCGTCCAGCGCCAGCGCCTTGGTCAGGCCCAGCACCGCGTGCTTGCTGGCGGTGTAGGGCGCAGTGAACGGGCGCGGGGTGTGCGCCGAGATCGAGCCGTTGTTGATGATCCGCCCGCCTTGTGGCTGCTGGCGGCGCATCAGGCCGAAGGCGGCGCGGGCGCACAGGAACACCCCGTCGACGTTGGTGGCGATGACGTTGCGCCAGTTCTCCAGCGGCAATTCGTCGACCGGCACGGCGGGGGCATTGATGCCGGCATTGTTGAAGATCACATCGAGGCGGCCATGCACTTCCTCGATGGTGGCGAACAGCTGCGCGACGCTTTGCTCGTCGCGTACATCGGTGGGCACGGCCAGGGCTTCACCGCCCGCTGCCAGCGCCTGTTCAACCACCGCTTGCAGCGGTTCTGCGCGGCGCCCGGCGAGGACCAGGCTGAAACCGTCCTCCAGCAGGGCAAGGGCGACGGCACGGCCGATGCCGCTGCCGGCACCGGTGACCAGGGCGACTTTCTTGTTTTGGCTCATGTGGGGCTCCAGTAGGTTCAGGCGGCGTGGACGGTTTGGCCGGCAGGGCGAGGGCCGACACGCAGGTGCAGTTCGCCGATGCCATCGATACCGGCGTGGATCGTGTCGCCCGGGTTCAGTGGTGCCACACCGGGCGGGCTGCCGGTCATGATCAGGTCGCCGGGGCGCAGTGGTAGCTGCCGTGACAGCCGGCTGATGACCTCGGCCAACGGCCAGGTTTGCTGGCTCAGATGAGCACATTGGCGCTCCTGGCCGTTCACGTGCAGCCACAGCGCTGCGTCCAATGGCCAGGCGCATTCGCTGGCAGGGACGATGGCGGTCATCGGTGCCGAGGCTTCGAACACCTTGGCACCTTCCCAGGGCAGGCCCTCGGCCTTGGCCTTGCGCTGGTGGTCGCGACGCGTCAGGTCGAGGCCGGCGGTAAAGCCGAATATGTGTTCCAGGGCATGCTCCGGGGCAATGTCGGCGCCGCCCTTGGCGATGGCCGCGACCAGTTCGATTTCGTGGCAGAACTCATCGGTTTGCGGCGGGAAGGGCAGTTCGCCCTGCGCTTCGACCACATTGCTCGCCGGCTTCATGAAGAACACTGGCTCCTGTGGCGCCGGGCCGTAGGATTCCGGCCATGGATAATTGCGGCCCAGGCAGAACACCCGGCCGACCGGGAAGCGCGCAGCGCTGCCGCGGATCGGCAGGCTGACGATGGCCGGCGGGTTGAACAGGTAGGTCATGGGTGGATCCTCCGTGCTGGAGTGGCCAGCGTAAGTCAGAGGCTGGCCGGCAAAGTTGGACGAAAACGGGGTCGGCTTGGACTATCCAAGTAACCTGTGCCGGCCCTTTCATTCCTCGAATCAGGCTGCAGTCTTCAGCTCGATGCGATAAAGCTTGCCGAGTAGCAGCGAGTAGGACAGGGTGCCCATCAGCGCCACACCACCGATGAACCAGAACGCCATGGCGAACGAGCCGCTGGCATGCACGATGGCGCCTATCACGATCGGCGTGACGATGCCGCCGATGTTCGCCGCCAGGCTGGTGACCCCGCCGGTGAGACCGATCAGTTCCTTGGGTGCCACTTCCGATACCGCCGCCCACGACGCCGAGGCGATGCCCTGGGCAAAGAACGCCAGGGTGAGGATGGCGATGCACAGCACATTGGAGTCGGTGAAGTTCACCAGCACGATCGACATGCCCAGCATCGAGCCCACCACCAGCGGCAGCTTGCGGGCGAACGACAGCGAGTAGCCCTTGCGGATCAGCAGGTCGGACACGATCCCCGCGAGGAGGATGCCGACCGTGGCGCCAATGAACGGCATCACGGCGAAGATGCCGACCTTGATCAAGGTCAGCTGGCGCTCTTCGATCAGGTAGGTGGGGAACCAGGTGAGGAAGAAATACAGCGCCGAGGTGCTGGCGAACTTGCCCAGGCAGATGGCCCAGACCTGGCGGTAGCGGAACAGTTCGGCGACCTGGCGCCAGTCGAAGCGGGTACGTTCCTGGCTGCTTTTCACCAGGCCGCCGCCTTGCTCGATGTAGGCCAGTTCTTCCTTGCTGACCTTCTTGCAGTTCAGCGGGTCGCGGTACAGCCACAGCCACACCACGCCGAACAGGATGCCGACCAGGCCGGTGCTGTAGAACACATGGCGCCAGTCGTAGGTGGTCGCCAGCCACAGCAGCGCGCCGGTGAACAGCGCGGTGCCCAGGTACTGACCACACACGTAGATGCTGCTGGCCATGCCGCGTTCGCGGGCGGGGAACCACACCGTGACCGCTCGGCTGTTGGCCGGGAAGGCCGGGGCTTCCATGGCGCCGACCGCCAGGCGCAGGCCGAACAGCGAGGCGAAGCCGCTGGCCAGGCCCTGGGCCACGGTGACCGCCGACCAGCTGATCAGTGATACGCCGTAGGTCAGGCGCGAACCGAAGCGGTCGGCGATGAAGCCGGCCGGCACCAGGGCCAGGGCGTAGGTCCAGGCGAAAGCGGAGAAGATCAGGCCCATCTCGACCTTGTCCAGGCCCAGGTCCTTGGCCATGAACGGCGCAGCTATGGAAATGTTCACCCGGTCGACGTAGTTGATGATGGTCGCCACCAGCAGTAGCGACAGCATGAACCAGCGGCGGCGGGTAGGCAGGCGCTGGGCGGGGGCCGCGTCCAGCGCGTACGACGACGCGGCGCGGGGGGTAGGCGTGCTCGACATGAGTCGACCTCGTTTGTTGTTGTTGGTAGAGGTTGGGCTGCAGTCCCTTTTCTAAAGTGGTCGTACAACAATGGGAATGCAACGGCGGTTTTAGACCGTTTTTTTCACGGGGCGCGGGGCGGGGCTGCGCTGTCCAAGAAAACTCACCGTTGGGGTTTTGCTCGGGTTTTCTGCTGTATGTCGCGTTTTTAGCGGGCTGCGTGGATTTGCTGTTGCGCAGGTTTTTGCAGAAGGGTTTAAATTGCAGAGTTTGGACATCGTACAACTTAGAGTCCCGCAACCCGGAGATTGCCCATGCCCCCCAAGCGCGAGGTCCCGACCTACGTCATGCAGCAGCGCAGCGAGCTGATGGATTTCTACATCCGCGACCAGCGCGGCCGCCCCGCCGAGACCGCGCCGCATCGTCACGAGTACTTCCAGATCCAGGTCAACTTCGGCGGCGACACGGTGCAGCACATCGGCAGCGTGCAGCGCCCGTTCAGGCGCAACACCCTGGCCTTCATCCTGCCGCACCGGGTGCATGTGATCCCGCACCCGGCCGACAGCGACTTCGTGGTGATCAATTTCTCCCAGACGTTCCTGCTGCCGCATCTGGCCTGCGACCCGATGGACCTGGAAGAGGTGTCGATCCTGCAGGCCCCCGAGCTGTCACCCTTCCGCTTCCAGGAGCATCTCGACTTCTGCCTCGAAGAACCCGACTTCGCCGAGGTGCGGCAGGTCCTCGAACGCATGCGTGCACTGGATGCCAACCGTCGTTTCGGCACCCGCGAAGTGCTCAAGGGCCTGTTGCTGCAACTGATTGGCCAGGTTTGCAGCCTGTACGCCGAGCCGCTGCGCGAACTGGCTGACAGCAATGCGGCCCAGCTCAGCCGTCGAGCCGCACTGGGCCGCATGAGCGAGTACCTGCGTCGGCACATCGACGACCCCGACCTCAACCTGCAGAAAGTCGCCGCCGCCACCTACCTGTCGCCGACCTACCTGACCCACTGGCTGCGCAAGGAAATCGGCAAGACCTTCAGCGAACTGGTGCTGGAGCGGCGCATGCACACCGCGCGCAACTACTTGCTCAATGGCAGCCGCCCGGTGGGCGAGGTGGCGCGGCTCTGTGGTTTCGCCGATGAAGCCTACTTCTCCCGGCGCTTCCGCCAGATCCATGGCCTGCCACCCGGGCAGTTCCGCCGCCAGCAGCGCGACCCGGATACGCCGCAGGTGGCGATGCGGTAAGCTTGCCGGCATGAACCTCGACACCCGCATCAAGTACCGTCACCTGCTGTGTTTCCTGGAGATTGCCCGGCAGGGCAGCCTGGCCAGGGCTGCCGACATTCTGGCGATCAGCCAGCCGGCGATTTCCAAGACCCTCAAGGAGCTCGAGGACCTGCTTGAAGCACGCCTGTTCGAGCGCAGCCGCCAGGGCGTCGAGCTGACCCCGGCTGGCACGCGCTTCATGCGCTACGCCGGGCCCAGCGTGCAGGCGCTGCGTGATGGCGTCAGCAGCCTGCGTGGCGAAGCGCGGGCGCCGTCGCAGGTGCGCATTGGCGTGCTGTCGACGGTCGAGGGGCTGCTGATGCCCGAGGTGCTGTGCCGCCTGCATCAGCGTCACGAGGCGCTGGTGATCAGCGTGGTCACCGGGGTCAGTGCGCAGCTGCTCGGGCAACTGCGCCTGGGTGAGCTGGAGCTGGTGGTTGGGCGCATGACCGACAGCCCGCAGATCCAGGGGTTGTCGTTCGAGCACCTGTACAGCGAGTCCATGGCGCTGGTGGTGCGCCCTGGCCATCCCTTGCTTGCCATCGCACTGGTGGAGCGGCAGCGGGTCGGCCAGTACCCGTTGGTGCTGCCACCGCCGGGCACTACGATCCGCCAGCATGCCGACAGCCTGTTCGTGCAGTGCGGCATTCAGATGCCGGCGCAGCGTCTTGAGACTTTGTCGTTGGCGCTGAGCCGGCGTTATCTGCTGGGGAGTGATGCGCTGTGGGTGGCACCGCGGGATGCGGTTCTGCTGGATTTGCGCCGGGGGGAGCTGGCTGAGGTTGACCTTGGCGTGCGTGAGCCGGGTGGCTCGGTGGGCATTTGCCGGAATGCCGCATTACCGCTGACGCTGCCGGGGCAGTGGGTGTGCGAGGTGCTGCGCGAGCTTGCTGAGCAGTATCGGGAGGGGCGGTATCCTTGAGGTGCATGCCGCAAGCTTTCAGCGCCTGTTGGGGCGGGGGGAGGAAAAGAAGGGGGGGATTTCGCAA
>NZ_JBKGGW010000030.1:0-78351 GCF_052041945.1 Pseudomonas sp. SMN11
CGGTGGCGAGTCGATTTCCACTAGCCCGCAACCGCGGACTGTGCGCACGATTTCGCGCTTTCGCGTGCTCAACGACGATGGCGTCAACGTCACGGTGCGTGCTGCACAGAACATCCGCGAGTTCCGCAAGGAAAGCCTCAAGCACTACAGCGCCGACCTGACCTACACCCTGGTCCGCGCCGAGGGTGGCTTCAAGATCCACCGCAAGGTGATCAGCCTGATCAACAGCGACGATGCCCTCGCCGGCATCGGCTACATCCTCTGAGGTGCATGCCATGAACCAAGTCGCATTGGTAACCGGCGCCGGCCAGGGACTGGGCCAGCGCTTCTGCGCCCGGCTGCTTGCCGCAGGCTTCGATGTGGTGGTCTCGGACCGTGACCTGGCGCTGGCCCAGGCCACCGCCAAACAGCTGGGTGGCCGCACTTTGGCAGTCAAGCTCGACGTCGGTAGCAAGGCCGACTTCGAACAGGCACTGGCCCAGGTGCTGGAGCACTTCGGCGCCCTGCACGTGGTGGTCAACAACGCCGCCGTGACCAAGACCACGCCGCTGATGCAGATCAGCCCCGAAGAGTTCGACGCCGTGGTCGGCCTCAACCTGCGCAGCGTGTTCCTCGGCTGCCAGGTACTCGGCGCGCACCTGGCCGAAGCCGGCTACGGGCGGATCATCAACATGGCCTCGCTGGCCGGGCAGAACGGCGGCACCGCCACTGGCGCGCACTACGCGGCGAGCAAGGGCGCAATCGTCACCCTGACCAAGATCTTCGCCAAGGAATTCGCCGCCCGTGGCGTCACCGTCAATGCCGTCGCCCCTGGCCCGATCGACTCGCCTGCGGTACACGCCGCGGTGCCGGCCGAGCGCATGCAGGGCCTGCTGGCGAACATTCCGGTGCAGCGCCTGGGCGATGCGGATTTTCTGGGCGACCTGATCGTGCAACTGGCGCGGCCCGAGGCCTACTTCACCACCGGGGCGACCTGGGACGTGAACGGCGGCCTGTTCATGCGTTGATATTTTCCGGGGCGCCCACGCGCCCCTCTGTTAGGCGGGACACCGGCCATGAATGAACAACTGTTGAACGTAGTCGTGCGCAAGCGCGAGATCCAAGGGGCCGACGTGGTCGTGCTCGATCTGGGCCGGGCCGATGGTGCGGCGCTGCCGGCCTTCGAGGCGGGCGCGCATGTGGACATCCATGTCGCCCCGGGCCTGGTGCGCCAGTATTCGCTGTGCAGCGACCCGGCCGATGCCTCGGTGTATCGCCTGGGCGTGTTGAAAGACCCGGCTTCCCGCGGTGGCTCGGTGAGCGTGCACGACACCCTGCTGGAAGGGCACGCGGTGCAGATCAGCACCCCGCGCAACCTGTTCCCGCTGGCGGCCGATGCCCACCGTTCGATCCTGCTGGGTGGCGGCATCGGCATCACGCCGATGATCGCCATGGCCCACGCCCTGCACCAGCAGGGCGCCGAGTTCGAACTGCATTACTGCGGGCGCTCGCGCAGCCGCAGCGCCTTCCTCGATGCCCTGGCCAGCGCACCGTTCGCCGCTCGGGTGTTCACCCACTTCGACGACGAGGATGCGGGCCAGCGGTTGAACCTGGCGGACGTGCTCGGCAGCGGCACGCCCGGCACCCACATGTACACCTGCGGCCCTTCGGGTTTCATGGACTGGGTGATCGCCGGCGCGCGCCAGCAAGGCTACAGCGAGGATCACATCCACAAGGAGTACTTCCAGGTCGAGGTCGACGCCAGCGGCGCAGGCTTCGAAGTGGTCGCCGCGCGCAGCAACAAGACCGTGCAGGTCGCCGAGGGCCAGAGCATTCTCGACGCCCTGGCGCAAGTGGGCATCAAGATCGACATCTCGTGCGAGCAGGGCGTGTGCGGCACCTGTATGTGCGAAGTGCTCGAAGGCGAGCCGGACCATCGCGATGTGTACCTGACCGATGAAGAAAAGGCCGCGAACGACCAGATCCTGGTGTGCTGTTCGCGGGCCAAGTCGAACAAGCTGGTGCTGGATATCTGAGGAGCATGACCATGGTTGACGTATCGCAATTTCGCAACGCAATGGCGCTGCTCGGTGGCGCCGTATCGGTCATCACCACCGATGGCCCCGCCGGCCGCTTCGGCTTCACCGCCTCGGCGGTGTGCAGCGTGACCGACTCGCCACCCACCTTGCTGGTGTGCATGAACCGCGCCTCGTATTCCAACGAGCAGTTCAAGGCCAATGGCGCACTGTGCGTGAACGTGCTGGCCGGCACCCACCAGGAACTGTCGGGGGCGTTTGCCAACCGCAACCTGAACATGGACGAGCGTTTTGCCGTTACCGACTGGACAGTGCTGGAGAGTGGCGCACCGGTGATGCAGGAAGCCCTGGTGAACTTCGATTGCCGGATTGCCCAGGTGCATGAGGTGGGTTCGCACAGCATCTTCTACTGCGAAATCCAGGACATCCGCCACGGCGGCGCTGATGACGGGCTGGTGTATTTCAACCGGGCCTATCACCGGGTCTGTGAATCTTCTAAAGCCTGCTGAAACGGGGGCTGCTGTGCAGCCCTTTCGCGACACAAGGCCGCTCCTACAGGGATCGCGCTCTTCTGTAGGAGCGGCCTTGTGTCGCGAAAGGGCCGCACAGCGGCCCCGGCGATCTAACGATTTACAAGGTCTCGAGGTTGTGGAACACCACTTCCAGCATCTTGTTCAACCGCTGCACCTGCGCCTCGGTCAGCCCCTTGAAGCTGCGCTGGAACAGTTCGCGGGTCACGTCCTGCATGCGTTCGATGTTCTGCAGGCCGACCTCGGTGATGCGCACCTGGGTCACGCGCCCGTCTTCAGGGCTGGGCGCGGTGTCGACCAGGCCATCTTCCTTCATGCGGTAGACGATCTTGGTGATGGTCGACAGCTTGGCGATGGCGTGGGTGGAGATCTCGGAAATGCTCGATTTACCGTTCTCGTTGAGGATCCACAGCACGCGCCAGCGCGGCACGTCGAGGTCGACCTTCTTCAGCAGACGTTCCATGTTCTGGGTGTAACGGCCGTGCACACGGGCCAGCCAGTAGAAGGGGAAATCTTCCTTGCGAAATTCATCGCTGGCCGGGTCGTGATGGCTGTGGCCTTTGTTTTTCGAAATGCTCATCGATTCACTACTTGTGCGGAAATAGTCGCGACATCATAGACCTTTCCGCGCATTTGACCACCGCAACCGTGCCAGGAATTACGGGAATGTTCAGTTGACATTTCCACTAATTGACACGCATGTTCATGGCTGGGCCACGGTCCGGCATCCATTCTTGAAAAGGGCTCCACGAAAATGACAATCATAGTAGAAACCCTTGATCTGGGCGGCAGCGGCCCCCGGGTCGTGGTCAAGGACACCATCGACGTCGCCGGTACCGCGACCCGCGCCAGCAGCCAGGCGCTGGAGCATGCGCCGCTGGCCGAACGGCATGCCGAAGTGGTCAGCCAGTTGCTGGCCAACGGCGTGCGCCTGACCGGCAAGGTCAGCCTGCATGAACTGGCGTTCGGTACCACCGGCATCAACCACTACACCGGCACAGCGGCCAACCCACGCTTTCCCGGGCGCATTCCGGGTGGCTCGTCCAGCGGTTCGGCGGCAGCGGTGGCTGCAGGCCTGGCCGACTTCAGCCTGGGCACCGACACCGGTGGCTCGGTGCGTGTGCCGGCTTGCTGCTGCGGTGTGTTCGGCTTCAAGCCGACCTTTGGCCGGGTCAGCCGCAAAGGCGTGATGCCGGCACACACCAGCCTCGACTGCGTCGGCCCGTTTGCCGCGAGCCTGCCGATGCTGGTGCGGGCGATGACCATGATCGACCCGACCTTCACCCCGGCGCAGGTCCCGGCCAGGGCCCGAATCGGCGTGCTGCGGGTCACTGCCGAGGCGGCGATCCACAAGGTGGTGCAGGGCGCCCTGACGGCCAGCGGCCTGGCGCTTGGCAATGTCGAGCTCAAGCATTTCGGCGCGGCCTACGAGGCCGGCATGGTGGTGATCAACCGTGAAACCTTCGCGGGCTGCGGTCATCTGCTGGAAACCGGCAAGGTCGGTGCCGATATCGCCGGGCGCCTGGCTGCGGCGGGGCAGACCAGCGACACCGCGCTGGCCGAAGCCGAAGAGGTGCGTCGGCGCTTCACCGCCGAAGTCGACCAGGCCCTGGCCAGCTACGATGTGCTGGCGCTGCCGACCCTGCCGGACTTCCCGCTGCGCCTGGAAGACGCCGCCGATACCCGGGCGGTGCTGGGCATGACCTCGCTGGTGCGGCCATTCAACCTGTCGGGGCACCCGGCCCTGAGTATCCCTTTGGGCAGCGAAGCCGGCCTGCCGGTCGGGCTGCAACTTGTGGGGGCCAAGGGCGCCGACGAGAAGCTGCTGGC
Organism: Pseudomonas sp. SMN11; assembly: GCF_052041945.1. Lineage (NCBI taxonomy): Bacteria > Pseudomonadati > Pseudomonadota > Gammaproteobacteria > Pseudomonadales > Pseudomonadaceae > Pseudomonas > Pseudomonas sp. SMN11. The sequence goes on from NZ_JBKGGW010000030.1 coordinate 4,376, forward strand.
GGTGGCCGAGCGCTTGCTGCTGAACCTGTACTGAGGTGGCGATGACCGATATCCATGAACTGCAGGCCCGCCTGCAACGCTTCGAAGATCAGCAGGCCATTCGCGTGTGCATCAACCGCTACATGGAGCTGTGCGACCAGCTTGACGCCAGCACCCCGCTGGACGAGCTGGCCGGGCTGTTCACCTGCGAGGCCCTGTGGGAAGGCAAGGGCGCCAAGTATGCCGCGAGCTTTGGCGGCTATCGGGGGCGTGAGGCGATCCGGGCGATGTTCGCCACCTACATGAAGACCCCGGCGCACTTTGCCTTGAACGTACATTTCCTGACCAGCGAGGTCATCCAAGTGGACGGCGGGCAGGGGCTGGGGCGTTGGGTGATGCTGCAGACCAGCACCTTTGCCGATGGCGCCTCGCACTTGAATGCGGCGCGCCTGACGGTGCGATTCGCGCAGGAAGAAGGGCAGTGGCGGATGGCGCATTTCCAGACCGAGAACCTGTTCAGCCGGCCCGTGACGGCCTGGAACAGTGAAGCGCCGTTGCCGGTGCCTGAGCGGTAATCCGGGCTGGCTTCTTCGCGGGCACGCCCGCTCCCACAGGTACTGCACTGGTTTCGTGAGCTGTGCAGTACCTGTGGGAGCGGGCGTGCCCGCGAAGAAGTCGGCTCAGAAGGTACTGACGAACACCACCTGGCTATACAGGTTGCGGTTGTCATTGCCCAGCTGCGTCCCGCCTTGCTCCGCACTGCGATCCGGCTGGTACAAGCCCACCAGCGGCACGATCATCAGGTGCTCGTTGATCGTCCACTCCGCATACAGATCCACTTCATGCCCGTCGGCATTGCCCAGGCTGCGGTCGAGGGTGTCGAACTTGAACCCCAGCAGTCCGACGTTGAGCGACTGGGTCGGGCTCACCGTCAGCCCCACTTTCTGAATCCGCGCATTGCTGTTGAACGGCCCGGCATAGTTGCCGGCCACTTCACCCTGGAACCAGGTGCCCAGGCCGCGGCCCAGCCCGTAGAACAAGGTGTCATAGCCTTCGGAGAAGCGGCTGTAGCGGTAGCTGATGTTCGGTTGCCACGGCACGTCGGCGAAGGTCCAGCCGGCTTCCAGGTACCAGGCATCCTCGGTGGCGGTGTGTGGTTTGTCCTGCTTGGCGTACTCGCCGGACAGGAACAGGTTCTCCACCCCGGCATTGCCCTGGCCGCGCAGGCTGTAGGTCTTCATGCCGTCGCGTTCCAGCTGCTGCGGCGAGGCAAACTCCTTGTCGACGTGGGTGGTGTCGATGTAGGTCAGGCCGACCGTGCCGGCATCGGCCACGTGCTCCAGAGTGGCAACGTGCATTTCGGTCTTGGCCTGGGCGCGGTTGTCCGACTGCAACCACATCAGGTCGCTGCGCCAGCCCTGCTTGCCGCCCAGGCGCAGCACGGCGGTCTTGTCGAAGCTCTTGCGCGCCGCCAGGTAGTAGGCGCCGCCGCGGTTGAACTGGCCATCGGCCAGGCCGTGGCCCACGTTGAGCGAGTCGCCCTGGATCAGGAAGCCGTCACCGACCGCGACCATCTGCTTGCCGAATGACAGGTCGATGCCGTCCTCGCCCAGCGCTGGCACCAGGTTGCCGGACTTCCAGCCCAGGTAGGCATCCTCGATCTTGGTGGTGCGCTCGCTGCCGTCACTGAAGCCCGCGGCGTCGCCATCGCCCCAGGTTCCGGAGCTGAGCAGGGCGAAGGCGCCGTACAGCGAGCCGCTGCCACCCAGGCGCTGGTCGCCGCTCAGGCCGTACTTGACGTAGCCCTCGCGCCACGAGGTGGAGCCGGGCTGGTCGCGGGCGATGGCGTAGCTTTCTTCGCTGTGGAACACACCGAACACGGCCTCCACGTTGGCATTGAGGTGGCGCTCGTCATCGCCGTAGAGCTCCAGGGCGGACGCCTCAAGCGAGACCCCGGCCAAGACTGCGGCCAGGGTGAGACGGAACGGGCGGTGGTGCATGGTCTGGCTTCCTTTGTTATGGGTTTGGCAGAAGTTCCGAAGACATGCCAAGGATCATGCAGGAAGCCCGGGAGCCGGCTTTTGTGCTGGCTGCCAGTTGATTTGGGTGCTGTGCCAAGGCGACGGCAGGGCGCAAATGCAAAAGGCCCCGTTGCGGGGCCTTCGTGGGTTTGCTCAGCGTGTCAGTTGGCGTGGCGTTTGCGGTATTCACCGGGGGTCATGCCAAAGCGGCTCTTGAACGCGGTGCTGAAGTAGCTGGAGTCGGAAAAGCCCCAGGCATAGCCCAGCGACGAGACTTTCTGGTCCATGGCCGGGTTACGCAGGCTTTCGGCACAGAAGTCCAGGCGGCGGTTGCGGATGTACTGGGCGATGACCAGTTCGTGCTTGGCGAAGATGCGGTACAGGCTGCGCATCGAGATGCCCACTTCGCGGGCGATGAACTCGGGGCTAAGGCCTTCGCAGGTGATGTTCTGGTCGATCAGCGCCAGGGCCTTGCGGAACATGCGCTCGTGGCTGCCCGGGATGGCGTCCTGGGCAATGGCGGGGCGCAACACGGTGATCAGGGCGTCTAGCACCGCCTGGCTTTCGTGGTTGGCCATGTGCGAGGTGCGGCCGGCTTCGAGCATCATCAGGCGGGCGATGCTGGCCAAGGGCGTGCTGGCCTCGATCCGCCTGGCGCAGGCCACGCCAACGCCACGGGTGCCGCTTTGCACCTGGCTGCGCGGGAGGATCAACGACAGCTGGCGTGAGCGCTGGTGGAAGTGCATGTCCAGCGGGGTGCTGGCATCGATCAGGGTCAGGTCGCCGGCCTGCAGTTCGATACAGGCGTCCTGGTGCTCGATGCGCGAGGTGCCTGCCATCTGCAGCACGGCGTAGTAGTGGTCGGCACTGCTGGCACGGATTTCCCGCTGGCCACGAAACAGGTTGACCTGGGTCATGTCGACGATGCTCATGGAGATCTGGCCGACCTGGCACTTTTCCAGCTGGCCGATGAAGCCGGGGTCGAGCTTGCGGCCGTTGAAATGGCCGCAGGCTTCATTGACCTGGCTCAGCCAGGCCTGGAAGTGGTCGTCGGAAACGCGGCTTGCAGGGGTCATGGATGCCTCACGCAGTAGAACTTGACGTGGATCGCTCGGGCGAACTCTAGGTCTTTGGGCTTGCATTACAAATCACTTGAATATTCAAGCAAAAAACAGGCCTGAAGACCTCCGCGATCATCCTGTATGCGAGGTAAGGCATTGATATAAATGAGGTAATTAACGCGTTTTGGCAGCTTGGAGCACACCCGTCATGCGGCGAGCGCCGTGATGGCGCTTCGAAATGTAGCAATGTGAGACCGCAGTGTTTCCACCTGCGCCTCAGGTGTGTGGCACCGCCTTTGCCGCCGGCGTGCCGGCATATTGGGGCTTCAGATGGCCCTGCTCATCGAGCAGGTAGGCATCCATGACTTCGCGCACCACCGGCCCGGCAACGCGGCCGCCGGCCTCGCCGTTCTCGATCATCACCGCCACCACCATGCTCGGGTGGTCGGCCGGGGCGAAACCGACGAACAGGGCATTGTCGCGATGCCGTTCGAGGGTCTTGTTGCGGTTGTAGCGCTCACCTTGCTTGATCGCCACCACCTGCGCCGTGCCGCTCTTGCCGGCGATGCGGTACTGTGAGCCCGCCGCGGCGGCGCGGGCGATGCCGCGCGGGTCGTGCATGACCATCTGCATGCCGACGTTGACCTGGTCCCAGGCGTGCTTGTCGTGCAGCACGATATCAGGCATCGGGTTGGGGTCGACCGGGGTTTCGCCACCCACGGTCATGGCCAGGTGCGGGCGATGCCACACGCCCTTGCTGGCCAGCAGGCTGGTGGCCTGGGCCAGCTGCAGCGGGGTGACCTGCATGTAGCCCTGGCCAATGCCGAGGATCAGCGTCTCGCCCGGGAACCAGGCCTGGCGGCGGGTAGCGCGCTTCCAGGCTTGCGAAGGCATCAGCCCGGGCGCCTCCTCGAACATGTCCAGCGAGACCTTCTGGCCCAGGCCGAACTCGGCCATGTAGTCGTGCAGGCGGTCGATGCCGAGCTTGTGCGCCAGGTCGTAAAAGTAGGTGTCGTTGGAACGCATGATGGCGGTGTACATGTCTACCCAGCCATCGCCGCTGTGGTTCCAGTTGCGGTACTTGTGGTCGTAGTTGGGCAGCTCGTAGTAGCCCGGGTCGAACACCCGGCTGCCTGGGGTGATCACGCCACTGTCGAGGCCGGCGATGGCCACTTCCGGCTTGACCGTCGAGCCGGGTGCATACAGGCCGCGCAGCACGCGGTTGAACAGGGGCCGGTCGATCGAGTCGCGCAGTGCGGCGTACTGCTTGAAGCTGATGCCTTTGACGAACAGGTTGGGGTCGAAGCTCGGGTTGCTGACCATCGCCAGCACGTCGCCGTTGGCCGGGTCGAGCACCACCACCGAGCCGCGACGGTCGCCCAGGGCCTTTTCGGCGGCCACCTGCAGGTGCGAGTCGATGCTGAGGACGATGTCCTTGCCGGGGATCGGGTCCTTGTGGTTGAGCACGCGCATCACCCGGCCCTGGGCGTTGGTTTCCACTTCTTCGTAGCCGACGTGGCCGTGCAACTGGGCTTCGTAGAAGTGCTCGATGCCGGTCTTGCCGATCGACTGGGTGCCACGGTACTCGGTGCTGTCGAGGGTCTTGGCTTCTTTTTCGTTGATGCGCCCGACGTAGCCCACCGAGTGGGCAAAGTGTTCGGCCAGCGGGTATTCGCGGATGAACTGGGGTTCGACGTCCAGGCCGGGCAGGCGGAACTGGTTGACCGCGATCAGGGCGATCTGTTCTTCGGTCAGGCCCACCATCAGGGTCACTGGCTCGAACGGCTTGCGACCGCGGCGCAGGTCCTTGTCGAACTGCTTGCGGTCGTCTTCACCGAGGCTGAGGATTTCCGCCAGGCTGTCGAGCACCTTGGCCGAGTCACCGGCGCGCTCGCGGGTCATGGTCAGGTCGAAGCTGGGCTTGTTGTCGGCCAGCACCACGCCGTTGCGGTCGTAGATCAGCCCGCGTTCGGGGGCGATGGGCAGGATGTGCACGCGGTTGTTTTCCGAAACCGCGCTCTGCTGGTCGTGCTGCAGTACCTGCAGCACATAGAGCCTGCCCACGAGGACGGCGCACAGGCTGAACACCAGGGCGGCGCAGGCCAGGAGCCGGCGGTTGACCAGGTGTTTTTCCTTTTCGTGGTCCTTGAGGGGGATCGGTTGCGGCATGGGGGCTCTGTGCAGTAGCGGATTCGGCAGGCGAGGGCTTCGCCCTCGTTCGCGGGGCAAGCCCGCTCCTACAGGAAAACGCGATCACCTGTAGGAGCGGGCTTGTCCCGCGAATGGGCCGCCCAGCGGCCCCGGGGCCGGCGATGCTACGCAACCCCGCCCCCCGCCTCAAGGCAAACGCGCCCCGGTCACAGCCCCGGATCGAGCATCCACCCCACCATCAGGGCGTTAACGGCCAACATGAAGATTTGTTCATGTGGTTTCAGGTTTGCCGGTCAGTGAGCGTGCTCTGCCTGTTTTCTGGCCGCTGCCGGAGCATGCCCGTGGGCCTCATCCACTTCGATGATTGGCACTTCCTTGCCGTCACAGTCAAACAGCTTGCCATCGCGGAAGAAGTCGCCTTCGTTGAGCCAGGCTACGTCGTGGTAGCGCAGGGTCCGCTCGCTGGCGGCGACGAACACCGACTGCTGGTCGGAGTTGCCGGCGCGCAGGTGGTTGAACAGCAGGTTGAGCAGGATCGCCATGATCGCCGACGAGCTGATGCCGGAGTGGAAGATGGTCTCGAACCAGCTCGGGAATTGGTGGTAGAAGCCCGGTGCGGCAATCGGGATCATGCCGAAGCCGATCGAGGTGGCGACGATGATCAGGTTCATGTTGTTGCGGTAGTCCACCTGGGCCAGGGTACGGATGCCGCTGGCCGCGACGGTGCCGAACAGCACCACTCCGGCGCCGCCGAGCACGGCGGTCGGCACTGCGGCCACCAGCCGGCCCATCACCGGCAGCAGGCCGAGGGTGACCAGGATCAGACCGGCGCTGGCGACCACATAGCGGCTTTTGACCCCGGTCACCGCCACCAGGCCGACGTTCTGCGCGAAGGCGCTCTGGGTGAACGAGCCGAACAGGGGGGCCAGGGCGCTGGAGATCATGTCTGCACGCAGGCCGTTGCCCAAGCGCCGGGCATTGACGTCGGTGCCGATGATCTCGCCCACGGCGAGGATGTCCGCCGAGGTTTCGACCATGGTCACCATGATGACGATCAGCATCGACAGGATCGCCGCCAGCTGGAACTCGGGGGTGAAGTGCAGCACCTCGGGCAGTGCCACCGAAGGGCCGTCCAGCGCCCGGGAGAAATCCGCCATGCCGAATGCCATGGCCACCAGGGTACCGATGACCATCGCCAGCAGGATCGACAGGCGCGACAGGCTGGCGCTGCCCAGCTTGCTCAGCAACAGCACGCAGGCCAGGGTGAACGCGGCCAGGCTGATGTTGGCGGTGCTGCCGAAGTCGGCCGCCTGGCTGTTGCCGCCCATGGCCCAGCGCGCGGCCACCGGCATCAGGGTCAGGCCGATGGTGGTGATGACGATGCCGGTCACCAGTGGCGGGAAGAACTGGATGATGCGCGAGAACAGCGGGGTGATCAGCAGGCCGATCAGTGACGACACGATCACCGCGCCGAACACCACCTGCAGGCCGTTGGTGCCGTCATTGCCGATGATCGCAACCATGGTCGCCACGCTGGCGAAAGACACCCCCTGGACCAGCGGCAGGCGGCAGCCGAAGAACGGGATGCCGAGTGTCTGCAGCAAGGTCGCCAGGCCCCCGGCGAACAATGAGGCAGCAATCAGCATGCCGACATCGGCCGGTGACAGGCCGGCAGCCTGGCCGATGATCAACGGCACGGCAATCATGCCGCCATACATGGTCAGCACATGCTGCAGGCCGTAGGCGAAGTTGGCGCCAATGCCGAGGTTCTCGTCCTCCGGACGAGGTGTAGCGGGAGAAGTCATGGTGAGTAGCTCGCTTTTGTTTTTGTTACGCGTCTAACTGCACGGATTCAGTCGCATTTCGGTACAACAGGTGTAACCGCAGCGCGGGTTACAGGGCGCAGCCAGGCGCGCCGCGCTCTTGCGAGCGCGGCGGCCGGGGTGGTTCAGGTCATTCGCCGCTGACGAGCTGGTAGGCCAGCTGGTTGTGGCGTTCCAGCACGCGGGGCAGGTCGATGGTGGTGATACGGCCATCCTGCACCACCACGCGGCCGTTGATCACGCTGGTATCAACGTGGGTCGGGGTGCAGAACACCAGGGCCGCCAATGGGTCATGCAGGGCGCCGGCATAGGCCACGTGGCCCAGGTCGAAGGCGACGAAGTCGGCGATCATGCCCGGCGCCAGGGCGCCGATGTCGTTGCGGTTGAGCACCTTGGCACCGCCCAGGGTGGCGATTTCCAGGGCTTCGCGGGCGGTCATCGCGTCCGGGCCAAAGCCCACACGCTGCAGCAGCAGTGCCTGGCGCACCTCGCCGATCATGCTGGCGCCGTCGTTGGAGGCCGAACCATCGACACCCAGGCCCACCGGTACGCCGTGGTCGCGCATCTTGCGGATCGGCGCGATACCGGAGGCCAGGCGCATGTTCGAGCAGGGGCAGTGGGCGACACCGGTGCCGGTGCGGGCGAACAGCTCGATGCCGTGCTGGTCGAGCTGCACGCAGTGGGCGTGCCACACGTCATGGCCGACCCAGCCGAGGTCTTCGGCGTATTCGGCCGGGGTCATGCCGAACTTCTCGCGGCTGTAGGCGATGTCGTTAACGTTCTCGGCCAAGTGGGTGTGCAGCGATACGCCGTAGTTGCGCGCCAGCACCGCGGCTTCGCGCATCAGGTCGCGGCTGACCGAGAACGGCGAGCAGGGCGCTACCACCACGCGCAGCATCGAACCATGGCTGGCGTCGTGGTAGTCCTCGATCAGGCGCTGCGACTCCTTGAGGATGTCGCTTTCCTTCTCCACCACCGAATCAGGCGGCAGGCCGCCCTGGCTGCGGCCCACGCTCATGCTGCCGCGGGCGGCATGGAAACGCATGCCGATCTCGCCGGCAGCCTGGATGCTGTCGTCGAGCTTGCAGCCGTTGGGGTAGATGTACAGGTGGTCGCTGGAGGTGGTGCAGCCCGACAGGATCAGCTCGGCCATGGCCGTCTGGGTCGAAACCGAGATCATTTCCGGGGTCAGCCGGGCCCAGATCGGATACAGGTTGGTCAGCCAGTTGAACAGCTCACCGTCCTGTGCCGCCGGCACCACGCGGGTGAGGCTCTGGTACATGTGGTGGTGGGTGTTGACCAGGCCCGGGATGACCACCTTGCCGGCCATGTCGAGGATCACGTCGGCGTGCTGTGGCAGCGTATCGCTGGGGCCGACCTGCTTGATCATATTGTCTTCGATGTACAGGCCGCCGCCTCTGATCTCGCGGCGTTCGCCGTCCATGGTGACCAACAGTGCGGCGTTCCTGACCAGGAGGGTCTTGGGGGTGTGTTGCAGGGAAGCTTGCATGGCTCATGCCTGGCGCAATACGCAGCGACGTTGGCCGGTGTCGTAGGCGCACAGGCATGCATGTAAGCAAAGTTTGAAATTTTTGTATACATAAAAATGCCGGGGCCCGCAGACCCCGGTTGGCGTCAACCCGCTTGCACGGGCGCCTTGCTGGGGCCTTTGCGCAGGCCCGTGACACCCCAGGCGAGACCCAGCACGGCCGCGATCACCGAGCCCGACAGCACGCCGAGCTTGGCTGCACCCAGCGAGGCCGGGTCGCTGTAGGCCAGGTTGGCAATGAAGATCGACATGGTGAAGCCGATACCGGCCAGCAGACCGATCAGGGTAATGCCGCGCCAGTTGACCTGCGCCGGCAGGCTGCACCAGCCCAGACGCACCATCAGCCAGCTGACGCCGATGATGCCCACGGGCTTGCCGACCACCAGGGCCACGGCCACGGCCGTCATCACCCAGTGTGGCCCCGAAGCGGAAAGGTCGATGCCCGATAGACCCACACCGGCGTTGGCCAGGGCGAACAGCGGCATGATCGCGTAGGCCACCCAAGGGTGCAGGGCGCCGCCCACACGGGTTACCGGGGCCACCAGCTCGCGTTGCGCCAGGCGCAGGCGCTTGAGCGGATCGATCAGGTCGCCGGTGTCCGACTCGGGCGTCTTGGCCCGGCCCAGCAGGTCGTGAGTGAACCGCGAAATCGCATCGACCGGGCGCTCGCCCAAGGGCATGGCGACCACTGGGGTCATCAGGCCGAGGATCACGCCGGCCAAGGTTGGGTGCGCACCGGTCATAAGCATGCCGACCCAGGTGATGGCGCCGGGGATGATATAGGCCCAGGCCGAACCAATGCCGATCTTCTGCAGCCCGACCACCAGCAGCAGGCCGATGGCGGCCACGCCGAAGCCGCTGTAGTCGAGGCCACCGGAATAGAAGATGGCGATGATCAGCACGGCGATGATGTCATCGATGATCGCCAGTGCCAGCAGGAACACGCGGATGTTGGACGGGATCGACTTGCCCAGCAGGGCCAGCACGCCAACCGCGAAGGCAATGTCGGTAGCGGTCGGCACGGCCCAGCCTTGCTGTTCGGCCGGCGCATGGCCGAAGGCCAGGTAGATCAGTGCGGGGACGGCGACGCCGCCCACTGCGGCAGCCATCGGCAGCGTGGCCTGGCGCAGGCTGGATAGCGCACCTTCGTGGATTTCGCGACGGATCTCCATGCCCACCACCAGGAAGAAGATGGTCATCAGGCCATCGTTGATCCAGAAGTGCAGGGACTGGGAGAAGCTCAGCGAACCGATGCCGAAGCTGATCGGAGTGTGCCAGAGGGCGTCGTAGCTGGCGGCGGCTGGAGAGTTGGCCCAGATCAGGGCAGCAACGGCGCTGATCAGCAGGACGATACCGCTGACCGCTTCGATGTGCAGGAAACGCTCGAAATTGGCGAAGGCGCGTTGGGCCAGGCGCTGGGCGCGGGTCAATGTGGTTTTTTGCATAGGCGCAAGAACTCCTGCAGGCGGCCCGACCTGCACTGTTCTTTAACCTGCATCACTGCACCTTGCAGCTAGCACCCGCGGGGGATTTTAACGGGTAGGGAAGGGGAGGCCAAGGATTTCCGCCTTTGCTGGCTCCGACGAGTATGGCTGGGTTCATGGTTGCTCTGCTTGAGCGGGGGAAGTGCGGGATTCCAAGTCCATTTCGGCTGGCCAATCGACTTTTGGGGCGCGTTGATCGAATGGGTTGGAGTGGATTCCATCATTCCAGTCCCAAGGCGGATTGACGAATTCGGGTAGTGCTTCGGGCCCTTGCTGCATGAATAATCTTGCTGTATTCCAATATTGCTTACCTTGTTCGATGTCGTCGGTGAAGAAAAAACGATCAACTATTTCATTGGTTCCGGGCTTGTGAACAGAAATTCGGACTTCTTCCTTTAGGCCGCCATGGCCCATGGGTGCATAAAATCGATAAACTTCGGCAGTGAGATTCTCCCAATCGTAGGCGATCGGTTTAACCCCCCAGTTTTTGCGGCCGAACGGGTTGAGACGGTCCATTCGGTATTGGTAGAAATAAACTTTTCGCCGGTGCCTGTTGAAACGGATAGGCTCGTCGCGTGGAAGTTCCAGCTCTAAACGAATGAAGGGGGTGACTAGAAAAAATGAGCCGATGAATAGGGTCAGCGTTACGACCGCAAGAGCGATATCAATATCAGGTGCTGAGTTAAAGTCATAAAATATTGCGAAAACTGTTTCTAATGTGACTAGTAGAAGCAAGATAGGTCCGATAGTGATCCAGTATCCCCTAAGCTTTAGTGTTGCTCTCGGGATCTCAAGGTGGCTCTGACTGATTTGATTTGGTGGAGGGTCCAGTTTTTTGCAAATTGATTGCGGAACAACGGGTTCGCCTGGAGAGGGTAGGTCGTACTTCCAGCCAAGTCCGCGATGCGGGAGGGTCATGGTTTTTCCTCCTGAATTTTTACTTCTGCGACAGCATTTTGGATGTTTCGGTCCGGCCAGTAAGCAGTAACAAGGGTGGCTGACATAATGTTGTGTCTTCCAATGTCAGGGATGAGCTCTACACGTCCGGTGATGATTTTTAAAATTTGGTTGTTGTTGGGCTTTGGAAGCTCCTGGTAGCTGTGTTCTATTTTAATGGTATCTGCTCTGTAGTCCGGGATTCTAGGGCGTTTCGAAGGCTCCAGAGAAGAGTGGCTTAGGGTTGTTGTGGTCATGGAAGGAGCAAAATGCTGTTCGCTTGCAACTACTTCGCCTCCTGTGTGGTTTGGTGGATTTCCGTCTCCAAAGCGATGAACTATTAAGGCCCAATCGTAGCTGGAGGTGCTTTCTACGAATTGAGGAAGAAAGATTTTGAATTTCAATGTTGTTTTAGTTTCAAGGTTGACAAGGCCGCCAATTTTAGAGCTTGCTGCGTGGTCTGCTCTCAACGTTTCGAATGTTAGTCCGCTGGTCAGGCCCAGCGTGCAGGCATTCAACTCGGAAAATGCGATATCCGCATAGCTTGGAGAGTCCCAATGGATTCGTGGTGATTCGTTGGCGATGCCAAAATAGCAGCGCCTAGCCCACCGCTCCAGAGGTGTTGATTCGTTATCTGTAGCCTCTTTTATTAGGGCGTACGTGAAAAAGCCGAGGGCAATAGCGATTCCTAAAGGGCCAATCATGATTGGGTAAAATACGGCTGCGGTTGAGAATACGGTGCTGAATGTGCCTGCGATGAAAGCGCGTCTATACCATTTGTATGAAGTTTCGTCTCCGGAAGTGCTGCTACGCCTCATTGCAATGAATGACTGGGTTGAATCAAATAGTCCGGTGATAGCGCTGATGATCGCCCCGGTTCTTGCAATTGTGCGACCCATGGTGAATTTATTTTCTATGCTCGCTCTGTGCGGCATCAATAAACCAAGTAACTCAACTCCCCCGCCAAGAAGGCCTAAGCTCGATCCGTAAAGGGCTATCATGGCCTCATTTGACTTCGGGCCAATTTCCTCCTCCGATATTTTAAGGTTCTTTTCAAGACTGTCGCTCATCAAGTAAAGCCCGCCAAGCGAAAGCAGCAACTCCCAGCTTTTTCCCGTGCCTTGTAGTCCAGTGAAACTGTCACGTACCAACCGCGATGCCTGTTGCGCACTGATCCTCATGCCGTTCAGTGCCTTTTGCGCATCCAGTTCCAGCGTCCCTGCCGCCACCTTGATCTCCACCAACGCCATCTGTGCGGCGTCATTCAGTTGATTGACATTCAGCTTCACCTCCCTGGCCAAACGCTCTTGCAGCTCGTACGCCGTGCCCTCGACCCAGACGCTGACCGGGATCACCTGGTGTGCAATCTTCGGGTCGAGTACCGCAAGGCTCAGCAGCCCGGTCTGGATGATCGGCTTGACCTTGGCCATCGGTTTGAAAACACCGGCCTTCACGTCTTCGAGGTCCGGCATCATCCCTGCCCGCGCCTTGGCCAGTTTCTCGCTGGCGCGGTTCTGCAGTTCACGCAGATGGGCACTCTGCAAGGCGTAGTACTCGCCCAGCTTCATCTGCACCTGCAGCTCGATCAGGTGTACGCCGTTGTAGACCCGTTGGCTGGCACTGTTCAGGTGGCGCACGACGTGCTGGATGCCAGGGTCGAGCTGCGCCTGCAGGCGCTGGCTGGCGGCATTGACTGCGCCCTGCAGCTCGGTGATGGCCTGCTTGAGCGAATCGCGTATCTGCAGGCCGAAGTCTTCACTGGTGATGAACTTGCTAAGGGCGGAGTAGAGCTTTTCGCTGTCGTTCCACTGGTTCGGCTCGGTCGACGAGAAGCTGGGTAGCAGGGCGGCTAGCAGTGCCTGGTCGCGCAGCAGCAAGGCGCGGTAGGGCGGGCTGTTCGGGGCCTGCAGCCATTTCAGCCACAGTGCTTCGCTGGTGCCGGGCGCTGGCGGGGACGGCTTCGCACCTGCTTGGACCGCCTCGGTGATCCCGCCCGCCAGGCAGGCGGCCATGGTCTTGCTGTAGGCGATGCCCGATTCTCGGTCCCGGCCATCGTAGTCGTGACGTTCGATGAGAGCGAAGGCCGCGCTCTCGCAGAGTTCCGTGTAGGTACCGGCATGCCGGTCGATATAGGCCTGGAAGCGGGCTTCCTCTTGTTCGTACTCGGCTTGGAACGCCGCGCGCCGGGGTTCGTCATAGCGTTCCTCGAGTTTTTCATCGCTCTCGCGCTGGCGCTTCTCGATGATGCGCTGGCGTACGACCTCGGGGTCGCTGAACACCGGTGGCCGGTTTCTGAACTGTGGTTCGAGCGTCGGCACTTCCTGCGCCGCCCATTCGCGCTGAGTCGCGCGGATGATCTGCAGAATTTGCGACGTCTGCAGCTGGTAAGCGTGTAGCGGGTCCTCACGCCAGGCCTGGCGCTTGACCACCCAGTTCAGGCGCTGATGGTTGTACTCCTGGATCAGGCCAACGGTGTCGTCGAGTACCACTGCCAGCACGCCGTTTTCCAATTGGTGGCGGGCCATGGCGTTGACCACGTAACCGCGCAGGGCGGTCTTGCGCAGGAAGCGGCTGTGAAAACCATGGGCGCTGTCGAACGGTCCGTTCAACTGCTGGGCGTATTCGAACACCTGACGGTCAACCTGGAGGTTGTCAGGAGTCATGGCCAGGCCCAGCAGTTCGGGTTGTTTGCGCGCTTGGATCAGGTCCAGCCCCTCGAAGCGATGTGCAGGCGCCTGGCCACACTTGTAGGCCTGCAGCACGCTGACCGGCCAGGGATCGCTGGAAAAGGCCAGCCAGGCCGAGCCGTAGCTGTTGGTGTCGATGTTGAGGAAGGACGAGGGGAGGTCGTGGTCCTGATGCACGCAGCGTTCGGGCAGGGACGGTGGTGGCCCGGGTATTGGCTCGTAAGGATTGAAGCGGCGCAGGTGGCCTTGCGCGGTGACTTCGTAGGCGTGCCAGATGCGTTGGTCGAGCAGCACGTAGAGGTAGCCGCTGCGCAAGGTGCGCAGGCCCATCCGGGTTTGCGTGGCGGGGTCGCTGCCGGGGCGGGTATCGGGGACCACGGCGTGGCGCAGGGGCAGGATGGGAAGGCCCTGGCGCTGGCAGGCTTTACAGGGGGTCAGAAGGAAGTCGACTTCAGCGACTGCATTGGCAATGTCTTGAGTGATACTCACGGGAAGTCCTCGTCTAACAGCTGGCCGCGCTCGAACTGCAGTTCTGGATAGAATTTGAAGTCAGCCTTTGCAATTAAGCTGAAACAAGAAAACTAGCGAGGAATCAATTCGTTGTGAAATTTTCCCTTTCCTAAAGTGTTGTAGGAAAAGTTGCTAAAGCACGGGGCTTTTAAATTTGTGAAATAACAGGGGATAAAGGTTTTCTGAATTCGAATAAAAAATGGGGCAATACGAGACTTTAAAAATGGAGTGAATTCAGAGATTTTTCTTCATTCACGATTGCTGGGGCCGCTGCGCAGCCCTTTCGCGACACAAGGCCGCTCCTACACAAAGGCCAAGCCGGACATGGCCGATGATTGAGTTTGAAAGTAGCCATGTGCCACTATCTAGCATGCCCAGCTGCCAGTGTGCCGCTTGCGCCCGGCATGTTTGTCTCGACTGATTACACTGTTGAAGTCGCCACATAAGGAATGCTGCGGATGGTCTGCGTGTTGCTGGGTCGTGCTGCCGAGTCGGCAGGTCGCCTGCGGGCGGACAGGGTATGTATCGAGCGTTCATGGAGAGAGCAGCCATGAGTAACGCCGGTCGTGGAATTTCCCTGCAATGGCTGATAGCCCTGGCCATCATGCTCGGCATGCTCCTGCTCGGCGCCGGCCTGGCCTGGCAGGGCTACAGAGGTATCAGTCAGGCCTTGGTGGCCGCTGCCGGCGACGCCGCGCAACAAGTCGGCAAGACCATCGACGAGCGGGCTCGGCGCCTGGTCGACCCCGCACAGAGCAGCATCCGCCTGCTGGCCTTCAACCCTGTCGCCAACAACCTGCAGCAGCGCCTGGAGCGCCTGCCGCAGCTGGTTGAAAGCCTGAATGCCAACAAAATGCTCAGCGCCGCCTACGTCGGTTATCCCAATGGCGAGTTCCTGCTGGTGCGCCGCTTGCGCGACCCGCAGTTGCTGGAGCGTTTTGCCGCGCCTGCGGGCAGTCACTTCCTGGTGCAGAGCGTCAGCCTGGGCGGCGGTGGGACGATGTCGGGGGAATGGCGCTTCTATGACCAGGCCCTGAGCCTGCTCAAGACCCAGGCCATGCCGGACTATCACTACGATCCACGCACACGGCCCTGGTTCGTCGAAGCTTCCGCGCAAGCCGGTACCGTCCTGACCCACCCCTATGTGTTCTTCACCACCCGCGAGATCGGCATGACCATGGCCCAGCGCAGTGTCGACGGCGCGGCGGTGCTCGGCATGGATGTCTCGGTCAACGACCTGGCCAGCGAAACCCGTGACTTGCGCATGACCCCGGGCACCGAAATTGCCGTGGTCGACGACCAGAGCAACGTGGTGGCATACCCAGACTTGCAGCGGGTCATCATCCACGAGGGCCAGACCGTGCGCCTGTCGCGAATCGCCGAACTGGGCGTGCCCAGCTTGCAGCAGGTCTACAGCGACCTGCCCCAGGGCACACGACCACAGCTCTATCAGGTCGAGGGCGCCAAGTGGTTCGGCATGCGCGTGCAACTGACTACCCTGGCCGGGCAGGACCTGCAGGTGCTGATCGCGGTGCCGGCACATGAGCTGCTGGCCGGCGCGCGCAAGGTGCTGTTCGAACAACTTCTGTGGACCGCCGCACTGATGGCCGTGCTTTTGCTGCTGGGGGGCTGGCTCGGTCAGCGCATCGGTCGGCCGCTGCACCAGCTGGCGGAGCAGGTGCGGGGGCTGGCCGACTTCGACTTCAGCCGCGAAGTCGGAGTGGCCTCGCGGGTGTCCGAAGTGCGTGGGCTGAGCCGGGTGCTGAGCCGCATGTCCGGCACCATCCGCAGTTTCCAGGCGATGACCCTGATACTCAGCCGCGAGACTCAGCTGGAGCGCATGCTCGAGGGTGTGCTGACGCATCTGGTGGAGGCTGCCGGAGTCAGCGCAGGCGCGGTATACCTGTTTGAAGAAGACCGCGCCCGCCTGCGCCTGGCGGCTGCGTGCCGAGGCGATGGCTATCCCGAAGCGCTGGCGGTTGGCGAGGGCGATCATCGCGACCTGGCTGCGGCAGTTACCCAGAGCCTTGCACTGGGAGGGCGCAGTCTCGCGGTGGAGCTCAAGGACCGTGGTCATGACCAGCTCGGCATTCTCGTCCTGGAATTGAGGGGCGAGAATGCCGATGTGGGCGAGCCGTTCCGCCGCTTCGTCGAAGAATTGTCCGGCGCCGCTGCCGTGGCCATCGAGACGCGCCAGCTGGTCGAAGCCCAGAAGCGCCTGCTGGAGTCGATGATCAAGCTGCTGGCCGATGCCATCGATGCCAAGAGCCCTTATACCGGGGGCCATTGCGAGCGCGTGCCGCAGCTGGCGCAGATGCTGCTGGACAAGGCCGTGCAGGCCGACAGCGGCCCGTATGCCGGTTTCAACATGACCGAGGACGAGCGCTACGAATTCCACATTGCCGCCTGGCTGCATGACTGCGGCAAGGTCACCAGCCCTGAGTACGTGGTGGACAAGGCGACCAAGCTGGAGACCCTGTACAATCGCATCCACGAAATCCGCATGCGTTTCGAAGTGCTCTGGCGCGATGGCGAACTGGCCTATTGGCAAGGCCTGGCAGCGGGGCAGGACAAGCAGGTGCTGCAACGCTGGCTGGAGCAGTACCGTGGCGAGCTGCAGGATGAGTTCGCCTTCGTCGCCAAGGCTAATATCGGCGGCGAGTTCATGCAGGATGAGGATGTCGAGCGCCTGCAGCGCATCGGCCAGCGCCGTTGGCTGCGCTACTTCGACAACCGCTTGGGCATTTCCCGCGATGAGGAGCAGCGCTATGCCGGTGCCGCACCGGAGCCCTTACCGGTAGTAGAGCCGTTGCTGGCTGACCGTCCCGACCATCAGGTGCCCTGGGGGCCACGCAAGCCGCCGGTGGCCAAGGACGACCCGCGCAACGTCTGGGGCTTCGACATGCGCCTGCCGGCCAATGCCAGCAACCACGGTGAGCTTTACAACCTGGCAATCCGCCGTGGCACGTTGAACGATGAAGAGCGCTTCAAGATCAACGAACACATCGTGCAGACCATCATCATGCTCACCTCGCTGCCGTTCCCGCGCCAACTGCGGCGCGTGCCGGACATCGCCGGCAATCACCACGAGCGGATGGACGGCGGCGGCTACCCGCGGCGACTGGGCAGGGACGACCTGAGCATCGCCGAGCGGGTGATGGCCATTGCCGATATCTTCGAGGCGCTGACTGCCGCCGACCGTCCGTACAAGGCGGCGAAGAGCTTGTCCGAGTCGGTGAAGATCCTGGTGTTCATGGCCCGCGACCAGCACGTCGATGGGCAGCTGCTACGGCTGTTTCTCAGCAGTGGGGTGTACCTGGAGTACGCCCGGCGCTTCCTGCGCAGCGAGCAGATCGATGAGGTGGACGTGGCGTATTGGCTGGCCCAGCTGGAGCGGCAGCCTGAGCGGAGCTAACGCATTTCCCGGACCTTGCCCGTGCACACGATGCCCTGCACGAACGCCACCATCTGCTCCCGCGCCGCAGTCATGCTGCCCCAGTGCGCTTGCCCGCACAGCAGGCTCAGCACCGCCTGGGCAATGGAGCGGGCGCGCGGTACGGAGGTCGGCCCGCATAACCCGCATTCGGCAACGACGATCTCGCTGAGCAGGCTGGCATAGGCGTTTTTCAGCAGCTCCACTTGCCGTGCCTGGTCCTCGCTCAGGTTCACTGCTTCGCGTGTCAGCAAGATCAGCTTGTCCGGGTGGGCCTGGCTGTAGCTGACGAACGCCTGGACGAAACACGGCAAGCGCTCGCTGGTGGAGCGGGCGCCTTTGAGGCATTGTCGGGTTTCATACAGCAGGTCGGTCAGGCTCGACTCGATCAGCTCGAACAGCAGGCCCTGCTTGCTCTCGATATGGTGGTAGAGCGAACCGGCGCGCAGGCCCAGGTGGCTGGCCAGGTCACGCAGGCCGATGGCCTGGTAGCCGTGGTTGGCAAACAGGCTGCTGGCCGCTTCCAGCAGGCGGTCACGGGCATCGGGTGAGGCAATGTGCGAGTGGCTGGAGGCGGGCATGGCAGGACCTGTCGGCGATTTGATGTTTGACCAAATGTAAGACAACAGGCATCTTACGTAAAGACTCAATCGCGGAGGTGTTGTGTGGACAATCAAACTGTTGTGATCGTAGGTGGTGCCTCGGGTCTGGGCCTGGAGACAGCCCGGCTGATGGTCAAGCGCGGTGCCGGCAAGATCGGCCTGATCGACCGGAACGAGCAATTGTTGGTACAAGCGGCCGAGGAGCTGCGCGGCCAGGGCGTGGAGGTGGCCATCGCGGTCGGCGACATCGCCCGCAAGGACACCGCCCATGCCGCCTTCGGCGAAATCGTCAATGCCCTGGGCCGGGTGCACTGCCTGGTCAACAGCGCGGCGATCTACCCGCGCAAGGACATCTTCGAGATCACCGACGAAGAGTGGGACCTGGAAAACGCCGTCAACATCAAGGGCACCTACCACATGATGGTCGCTGCCGTACGCCACATGCAGCAGTACGTCGCCGCGCCGGCGGTGACCGGGCGCATCGTCAACGTGACCTCGGTGGACGCCTTCAAGGCGCACCCGCAGAACGCCCACTATGCCGCCACCAAGTCGGCGGTGGTGAGCCTGACCAAGTCCTTTGCCCAGGCCTGTGCCAAGGACCAGATCCTGGTCAACTCGGTGGCCCCGGCCGGTTTCGCCACCGAGCGTGCCAAGCAGCTGGGCTTCCTCGGCGAACTGGCCGCAGCCAACCCCCTGGGCCGCGCTGCAGAGCCTGCAGAGATCGCCGAATGGATCGTGATGATGGGCAGCAGCCGCAACAGCTATGCCACCGGCGAGAACGTCATCGTCAGCGGAGGTTACATCTATGCCTGAAGTCGCATTCCCCGAGGGCTACCAGCGCGCACTGGTGACCGGGGCCACCAGTGGTATCGGCAAGGCCATCGTGCTGGCGCTGCGCGATGCCGGGTTGCAGGTGATTGCCGTTGGCCGTAGCCAGGAAGTGCTGGCTGAGCTGGCGCGCGAGCCGGGTGTCAGCACCCTGCAGGCCGATGTGCGCGACTATCGGTCGTTGAGCGCTGCGCTCGAAGGGCAGACAGTGGATGTGCTGGTCAACAATGCCGGGATTCTTTCCACCCGGGCGGCATTCCAGGACATCGACGAGGCCGAGATCGACAACATGCTCGACATCAACCTCAAGGCGCCTTTGCACCTGGCGCGCCTGGTGTTGCCGGGCATGGTCGGGCGGGGCAGGGGGCACCTGTTCTTCATCGGCTCCAGTGCCGGCCGCGCACCGCACCCGGGGGCGGCGGTGTATGGCGCTTCCAAGGCTGGGGTAAGCCTGTTCTGTGATGCCTTGCGCTGCGACTTGCTGGGCACTGGCGTGCGGGTGACCGAGATCGCGCCGGGGCGGGTGCAGACCCAGCTGTACAAGGCCGCCATGGGTATGCAGGCGGCGGGCAGCGAGCTGT
Source organism: Pseudomonas sp. SMN11 (assembly GCF_052041945.1). Taxonomy (NCBI): domain Bacteria; kingdom Pseudomonadati; phylum Pseudomonadota; class Gammaproteobacteria; order Pseudomonadales; family Pseudomonadaceae; genus Pseudomonas; species Pseudomonas sp. SMN11. Next base: position 24,021 of record NZ_JBKGGW010000030.1, read on the forward strand.
ATGACGGCTATGAATCGATCCAGCCGGAAGATATCGCCGAGCTGTTGCTGGCGGCATTGAAGATGCCGCGGCAGGTGGATGTGTCGCGCCTTGAAGTGTTCCCCACGGCGCAGGCGGTGGGTGGCGGGCGGATGGTCAGAACCGCGGGTTGAAGGTTGCCTGTGCTGGCCTCTTCGCGGGCAAGCCCGCGCCTACAGGGGAACGCGAGTTCCTGTAGGAGCGGGTTTACCCGCGAAGAGGTCGGTACAAAAGACGCAGATTTCAGCAAACAGGTGCTTGACCACCTGTAAGACAACATATAACTTACATGAAGACCGCTTCAGCGGATCGGTACAACTACAAAGCATTGCAGGGGATATGACGATGACTGCGACATCATGCCGGGTCGGCGTGGACATAGGCGGCACCTTCACCGATATCGCGCTGGACGTGGACGGCGTGCTGCATTCGACCAAGATCCTGACCGACTACGAGCTGCCCGAGCGCGCCATCCTCACTGGCGTGCGCCAGGTGGTGGAGCAGGCCGGCCTCACGCTCGCGGATATCGACCAGCTGATCCACGGCACCACCCTGGCCACCAACGCCCTGATCGAGCGCCGTGGCGCGCGCACCGCCTTCATCACCACCGAAGGCTTCCGTGACACCCTGGAGATGCGCACCGAAAACCGCTTCGAGCAGTACGACATCAACATCGCCCTGCCGCCGCCGCTGATCGACCGCGAACACCGCTACACCCTGCGCGAACGCCTGGACGTCAAGGGCCAGGTACTGATCGCCCCGCAGCAGGCTGAAATCGACGCGCTGATCGAGCGCGTTGCCGAAGGCAACTACGAGAGCGTCGCCATCGGCTTCCTCCACAGCTACGTCAATGGCGCCCACGAACGCCAGCTGCGCGATGCCCTGCAGGCGCGCCTGCCGCAGCTGTCGATCTCGATCTCCAGCGAAGTCTCGCCGCAGATGCGCGAATTCGAACGCTTCAACACCGTGTGTGCCAACGCCTACGTCAAGCCACTGATCAAGTCCTACCTCGACCGCCTGGTGGTCACGCTGAAGAAGGAAGGCGCCGATTGCCCGGTGTTCATGATCCACTCCGGTGGCGGCATCATCTCGGTGCAGAGCGCGGCCGAGTTCCCGGTGCGCCTGGTCGAGTCGGGCCCTGCCGGCGGGGCGATCTTCGCCGCCGACATCGCCCGCCGTTATGCGCTTGAGAACGTGCTGTCGTTCGACATGGGCGGCACCACGGCCAAGATCTGCCTGATCGAAGACCAGGTGCCGAAAACCGCCAAGACCTTCGAGGTGGCGCGCACCTATCGCTTCAAGAAGGGCAGCGGCATGCCGATTTCCATCCCGGTGGTGGAAATGGTCGAAATCGGTGCCGGTGGTGGCTCCATCGCCAGTATCGACAGCATGCGCCAGATCCGCGTCGGCCCGCACAGCGCGGCGTCCGAACCTGGCCCTGCCTGCTATGGCCGTGGCGGTCTGGAACCGACCATCACCGATGCCAACCTGCTGCTCGGCCGCCTGGACGCCGACAACTTCGCCGGTGGCGCCTTGCGCTTGTCCACCTTGGCAGCCGGCAATGCCATGGCGCGGGTGATTGGCCAGCCCTTGGGGATGAAGCCCGAGACCGCAGCCTTCGGCGTCTGTGAAGTGGTCGACGAGAACATGGCCAACGCCGGCCGTGTGCATGCGGTGGAAAGCGGCAAGGACATCGCCGACTACACCATGATCACCTTCGGCGGCGGCGGCCCGCTGCATGCCGCACGCCTGTGCGAAAAAATGGGCGTGGCCCGTTTCATCGTCCCGGCCGGTGCTGGCGTGGGCTCGGCCATCGGCTTCCTGCGCGCCCCCTTTGGCTACGAGGCGGTACGCAGTTCGTTCGTGCGCCTGTCCGAGTTCGATGCGCTCGCCATCAATGGCCTGATCGCGGAAATGAAAGCCGAATCGCTGGGCTTCCTGCGCCAGGGCATGCCCGAGGGCGAGCCGGAAATGGAATGCACGGCGTTCATGCGTTATGTCGGCCAGGGCTGGGAAATCCCCGTGGCGCTGCCGTTCAAGGCTTTCAGCGCAGCAGACACCGCCCAGTTCCGGGCGCTGTTCGAAGAGGCCTACACGCGCTTCTTCGGTCGCCCCATCGAAGGCCCGGACATCGAGATCGTCAGCTGGTCGGTCAAGGCCAGCTCGCCGCTGCCGCCGGTCGAGCGCATCGAGGAAGTGGGCGCTGCCTACCGTGCCCATGAAGTCGCTCGCCGCCAGGTGTTCGATGTGGCTGCCGGTGGTTTCGTCGAGGCCGCCATCCACCCGCGCGAAGAGCTGCAGGTCGGTGCCCGCGTCGATGGCCCGGCGATCATCGTCGAGCGCGAGACCTCGACCTTCGTCACCTCCAACTTCACCGCCACGGTCCAGCCAGACGGCTGCCTGCTGGTCGTGCGCCGCTAACGCCTGATTCGGAAGCCAGAACCATGAGCGATACTTTGATCGACATTCAAATGCAGGTGATGTGGAACCGCCTGGTCTCGGTGGTCGAAGAACAGGCCCTGACCCTGATCCGCACGGCCTTCTCCACCAGCGTGCGCGAGGCGGGCGACCTGTCTGCCGGGGTGTTCGACCGTGCCGGCAACATGCTCGCCCAGGCGGTGACCGGCACCCCGGGCCACGTCAACACCATGGCCGAGGCGGTGGTGCACTTCATCAACGACATCGGCGAAGACAACATCTTCGAAGGCGACGTGTACGTGACCAACGACCCGTGGAAGGGCACCGGCCACCTGCACGACATCACCATCGTTTCGCCGTCGTTCTACAAGGGCAGGCTGATCGGCTACTTCGCCAGTACCGCCCACGTGGTCGATATCGGCGGCCGCGGTTTCGGCCCGGATGCTCGCGAGGTGTATGAGGAAGGCCTGTTCATCCCGATCATGAAGCTGTTCGAGCGCGGCAAGGTCAACCGCGACCTGATCAACATCCTGCGCAACAACGTGCGCGAGAACGACCGAGTGGTGGGCGACTTCTATGCGCTGTCGGCGTGCAACGAGACGGGCCACAAGCGCCTGCTCGACATGCTCGAAGAGTTCAGGCTGGATGACCTGGAGCACATCGGCGGTTTCATTCTCGAGCACAGCCGGCGCGCCACGCTGGAGTGCTTCAAGTCGCTGCCCCATGGCACCTACAGCAACAGCATGACCCTCGACGGTTACGACGTGCCGGTGACCCTGGCCGTGACCATCACCGTTGGCCCGGACGGTATCAAGAGCGATTTCACCGGCACCTCGGGCATGAGCCAGTTCGGCATCAACGTGCCGCTGGGTTACGCCAAGGCCTATGCCTGTTACGGCCTCAAGTGCATCGTCGCGCCGGAGATCCCCAACAACACCGCGTCGCTGGCGCCGTTCGAAGTCACCGCGCCGGAAGGTTGCATCCTCAATGCCAAGCACCCGGCACCGGTGTCGGTGCGCCATGTGCTTGGGCACTTCGTCCCCGACCTTGTGCTCGGTGCGCTGCACAAATGCCTGCCGGGCAAAGTGCCGGCCGAAGGTGCCAGCGCCTTGTGGAACCTGCACCTGAGCGTGCGCCCGCTGGAAACCAACCCCAACGGCCGCAACGCCGAGATGCTGATGTTCAACAGCGGCGGCATGGGCGCCCGGTCGGCGATGGATGGCCTGAGCGCCACCGCCTTCCCCAGCGGCGTGCACACCATGCCGGTGGAGGCCACCGAGCATGCAGGCCCCGTGGTGGTCTGGCGCAAGGAGCTGCGTGAGGGATCCGGCGGTGCGGGTGAGTTGCGCGGCGGCCTGGGCCAGGAAATCGAAGTGTCGGCGGCCGAGGGCTACAGCTTCCGCTTCAGCGCCATGTTCGACCGCATCCAATACCCGGCACGCGGTCTGGCTGGCGGCCAGCAGGGCGCCGAAGGCTTCGTTGGCCTGGACGACGGCACCTTGCTGCGTGGCAAGGGCCAGCAGTTCGTGCCGGCCGAACGCCGCCTGGTGCTGCGCCTGCCCGGTGGCGGTGGCTACGGCGACCCGCGTCAGCGCGACCGCCAGCAGGTCGAGCGCGACCTGCGCTACGGCTACATCAGTGCCGAACAGGCCCGTGACGATTACGGCTTCGATGCCGCCCAGGAGCGCTGAACCATGGAAATCCAGAGCAGCCGCGTACGTGCGGTAAAGAGCTCACCGAGCATGGCCGTATCGGTGCTGGCCAAGCAGATGCTGGCCAAGGGCGAGCCAGTGATCAACCTCGCGCTCGGCGAGCCGGACTACAACGTCCCGGCCCACGTGATCGAGGCCGCCTATCAGGCGATGCTGGCGGGCAACAACCACTACACCGCGCCAAACGGCCTCGAGAGCCTGCGCCAGGCGATCGTCGATAAGTTCGCCCGGGAAAATGACCTGGCCTACGGCCTGGACGAAATCTGTGTAGGCAACGGCGCCAAGCAACTGCTGTTCAACGCTTTCCTGGCCACGCTGGAAGAAGGGGATGAAGTCATCACCCCGGCACCTTACTGGGTGTCCTACACCGACATGGCCATGCTCAATGGCGGTGTGCCAGTGGTGATCCCCTGTGGTGCCGAGCAAGGCTTCAAGGTCACCCCGCAGCAGCTGGAAGCCGCCATCACCCCGCGCACCCGCTGGGTGATGCTCAACTCGCCGAACAACCCGAGCGGGGCGATCTTCACCCGTGAAGAGCTGGCGGCCCTGGGCAAGGTGCTGGAGCGCCACCCGAACGTACTGATCATCTCGGACGAGATCTACGAGCACATCGTGCTGGGCGACCAGCCCTTCGTGTCGTTCGTCACGGCCTGCCCGCAACTGCGCGAGCGCACCCTGCTGATCAACGGGGTGTCAAAGGCCTATGCCATGACCGGTTACCGCCTGGGTTACGCGGCAGGCCCCAAGGACCTGATCGTGGCGATGAACAAGACCCAGTCGCAGACCACCACATGCCCGTCGAGCATTTCGCAGCTGGCGGCGGTGGCAGCACTGAACGGCCCGCAGGACTTCGTGCGCGACGCCAACCGCGAATACCAGGCGCGTGGCGAGCTGGTGATGCGCGGCCTGGCCCAGATCCCGGGGCTCAAGCTGGCGATGCCGCAGGGGGCGTTTTACGCCTTCCCCGAAGTCAGCGCCTACATCGGCAAACGCACCCCGGACGGCCAGCTGATCAGCAACGATACCGAGCTGTCTGCCTATTTGCTGCGCGTCGGCAAGGTGGCCACGGTGCCGGGCTCGGCGTTCGGTGTAGAGCCTTACATACGCCTGTCCTTCGCCACCTCGCGCCAGGAACTGGAGCAGGCGCTGGGCCAGTTGCGCGAAGCGTTCGCGGCGCTGGCCTGAACACACGAATCGAACAGAGGTAAATCATGAGCAAGCCATTCAAACGTCTGCTGATCACCGGAGCCGCCGGGCGCCTGGGCAGCGTGCTGCGCAAGCACCTGGCGCAGTTCGCCGACGAGTTGCGCCTGACCGACATCGCCGACCTGGGCCATGCCGCGCCGCACGAAGAGCTGATCCGTTGCGATTTGGGCAACTTCGATGACGTGCTGCCGCTGACCGAGGGCGTCGACGCCATCGTGCATGCCGGTGGCGTGCCGGTCGAAGATACCTTCCAGAAGATCCTCAACGGCAACATCGTCGGCACCTACAACATCTACGAGGCCGCCCGGCGCAATGGCGTCAGGCGCGTGGTGTACACCAGCTCCAACCACGCCATTGGTTTCTACGACCGCACCGAGACCATTGACGCCACCGCCGCGCACCGCCCTGACAGCCTGTACGGCGTGAGCAAGTGTTTCGCCGAGGACCTGGGCCGCTACTACTGGGACAAGTTCGCCATCGAGTCGGTGAACCTGCGCATCGGTTCGTCGTTCCCCGAGCCACTGGACCGGCGCATGCTCGCCACCTGGCTGTCGTTCGACGACTTCGCCCAGCTCACCGAGCGCGCGCTGCTGGCGCCGCGGGTCGGCCACATGATCGTCTACGGCATGTCGAACAACCGCGAAAGCCTGTGGGACAACCGCCTGGCCTCGTCCATCGGTTATGTGCCGAAGGACAGCGCCGACGACTACCGCGAAAAGGTCCTCGCCGAGCACCCGCCGCTCAAGCCTGACGAGCCTGCTGCGCGCTACCACGGCGGCAACTTCGCCGGCGCCGGCCACTTCGAAGACCCTAAGTAACCAGAGGATTCCTGTAGGAGCGGGCTTGCCCCGCGAACACCGGCGAAGCCGGTGCCAGGCACCGCGTCGCATGCTTCGCGGGGCAAGCCCGCTCCTACAGGGGGCCCAGCTATCTCCAGAAAGAGAGCTTATTCCATGGCTTCCACCGCTAAACAACAGAATTACGATGTGGTGATCGTCGGCGGCGCGGTTAACGGCAGCGCCACCGCCTACTTCCTGGCCAACAACCCGGACTTCAAGGGCTCGGTACTGGTCATCGAGCGCGACTGGACCTACAACAAGTCGGCCACCGCACTGTCGAGCAGTTCGATCCGTCAGCAGTTTTCCAACCCGATCAACATCGAAATCTCCAAGTTCGGCGCCGAATTCGTGCGCAATTTCCCGGACGTGATGGAGGTGGACGGCGACCGTCCGGACCTGGCCTTCCACGAAAACGGCTACCTGTTCCTGGGCGATGACAAGGGCTATGAAGTGCTGCGCCGGCTGCACGACACCCAGGTGTCCCACGGCGCCGACGTGCACCTGCTCGACCCCGAGCAGCTGCAGCGCAAGTTCCCCTGGGTCAATATCGACAGCCTGGCCGGTGCCAGCTACGGCCAGAGTGGCGAAGGCTGGTTCGACAGCCTGGGCATGCTCAATGGCTTCCGCCGCAAGGCACGCTCGATGGGTATCGAGTACATCGAGAACGAAGTGGTCGGCATCCAGCGTGAAGGTGACCGCATCACTGGCGTACAGCTGGCCAGCGGCGAGCGCATCGGCTGCGGCCTGCTGGTCAACTGTGCCGGCACCCGCGGCACCAGGGTCGCGCGCATGGCCGGCCTGGACATCCCGGTCGAGCCGCGCCGCCGCTCGCTGTTCGTGTTCGACTGTCGCACCCCGCTGCAAGGCACGGTGCCGCTGACCATCGACCCGACCGGGGTGTTCTTCCGCCCGGAGGGCAAGTTCTACCTGGGTGGCACCTACCCGAAAAACGACCCGGAAGTGGACTTCGAGGACTTCGAGGTGCTGCACGCCGAGTTCGACGAAGAAGTCTGGCCGATCCTCGCCGAGCGCGTGCCGGCGTTCGAAGGCATCAAGGTGGTCAACTACTGGGCCGGGCATTACGACTTCTGCGTGCTCGACCACAACGCCATCGTCGGCCCGCACAACGAGGTAAGCAACTTCCTGTTCTGCAACGGCTTCAGCGGCCACGGCCTGCAGCAGGCGCCGGCCATCGGCCGTGGCCTGTCCGAGCTGATCACCTACGGTGGCTACCGCTCGCTCGACCTGGGCGCGCTGAGCTACCAGCGGGTGATCGACAACAAGCCGTTCCTGGAAGATTCGGTCATCTGAGCGCACTGCCTGAGGGAGAACAACAATGAGCAACTCCGAAGTGAAACGCAGTGGCGGCCAGGTGCTGGTCGACGCGCTGCGGGTGAATGGCGTCGAGCGTGCATTCTGCGTGCCCGGCGAAAGCTACCTGGCGGTGCTCGATGCGCTGCATGACGTGCAGGACCAGATCGACCTGATCGTCTGCCGCCAGGAGGGCGGGGCGGCCTACATGGCCGAGGCCTACGGCAAGCTGACCGGCAAGCCGGGCATCTGCTTCGTCACCCGTGGCCCGGGGGCAACCAATGCCTCGGTGGGCGTGCACACCGCCTTCCAGGACTCTACGCCGATGCTGCTGTTCATCGGCCAGGTGGCCCGCGACCAGATCGAGCGCGAAGCCTTCCAGGAAGTGGACTACCGGCGCATGTTCGGCCAGATGGCCAAGTGGGTGGTGCAGATCGACGATGCCGCGCGCATCCCGGAACTGGTCAACCAGGCCTTCCAGCGCGCCATCAGTGGCCGCCCCGGCCCGGTGGTGGTGGCACTGCCCGAAGACATGCTGACCGATCTGGTCCAGGTGCCGGATGCCCTGCCGGCCAAGCGTGTAGAGGCAGCGCCGGCACCTGAGGCCCTGGGTGAGCTGCAGCAGTTGCTGGCCAAGGCCGAGCGGCCGTTGGTGATTGCCGGCGGGGGTGGCTGGACCGCCGAGGCAGTAGCCGACCTGAAGACCTTCGTGCACACCCAGAACCTGCCGCTGGCGGCCTCGTTCCGCTGCCAGGACCTGTTCGACAACACCGACCCGCACTACGCCGGTGACCTGGGCCTGGCGGCCAGCCCGGTACTGGTAGAGGCGGTCAAGCAGTCCGACCTGCTGATCGTGATCGGCGCGCGCCTTGGTGAGATGACCACGGGCGGCTACGCGCTGGTCGATATCCCTACGCCGAAACAAGCCCTGGTGCATGTGCATGCCAGTGCCGAAGAGATCGGCCGGGTCTACCAGCCGACCCTGGGCATCAACGCAGGCCCGGGCAGCTTCCTGCGTCAGGCCAACATCCTCGGGCCGGTGCGCCCGGATGCCTTCGCCGACTGGGTCGCCCGCCTGAACAGTGGCTACCGCGGTAATTTCGAAACGCCACGCTCGCCGGGCGATGTGCAGATGAGCGAAGTGATTGCCTGGCTGAACAAGGCGCTGCCGGCAGACAGCATCCTCACCTGCGGTGCCGGCAACTACACCGGTTGGGTGCACCGCGGTTACCAGCACCAGGTGTTCCGCACGCTGCTCGGGCCTACCAACGGTTCGATGGGCTATGGCGTCCCTGCGGCGGTGGCAGCCAAGCTGACCTACCCGCAACGCACGGTGGTGGCCTTTGCCGGTGACGGCTGCTTCCTGATGAATGGCCAGGAGCTGGCCACGGCGGTGCACTATGACGCCCGGCTGATCACTATCGTGGTCAACAACGGCATGTACGGCACCATCCGCATGCACCAGGAGCGCAGCTACCCAGGTCGCGTTTCGGGCACCGAGCTGCATAACCCGGACTTCGCCGCCCTGGCCCGTGCCTATGGGTTGCACGGCGAAACCGTGACCCGTACCGAAGACTTCGCGGGTGCCTTCGAGCGCTGCCAGGCTTCGGGCAAGCCGGCGCTGATCGAGATCCAGGTCGATCCTGAAGCCCTGACCCCGCGCATGACCCTCAGCCAGATCCGCGACAAGGCCCTGCAGGCCAAGCGCTGATTCGCCTCAGGTGGGGCGCGGTCCGGCCCCACCTTTTTTCCTTTCCGAACGAGCCAATCGACATGAACCTTGCCGATCACGATCTGCTGCGTGAAGTTTGCTATATCGACGGAGAATGGCTGGCGGCCGACAGCGGCCAGCGCATTGCCGTGACCAACCCGGCCACCGGTGCCGTGCTCGGCCATGTGCCGCGCATGGGGGGGGATGAAACCCGTCGCGCCATCGCCGCCGCCGAGCGTGCCTTGCCGGCCTGGCGTGCGCTCACGGCCAAGGAGCGCGCGGCGCGGCTGCAGGCTTGGTTCCGCGAAATCCTCGCCCATCAGGAAGACCTGGCGCGGATCATGACCGCCGAGCAGGGCAAGCCGCTGGCCGAGTCCCGTGGTGAAATTGCCTTTGCTGCGGCCTATGTGGAGTTCTATGCCGAGGAGGGCAAGCGCCTATACGGCGACGTGATTCCTTCGCCCAGTGCCGACCGCCGCTTGATCGTCACCAAGGAGCCGATCGGTGTGTGCGCGGCCATTACCCCGTGGAACTTCCCGGCGGCGATGATCACCCGCAAGGCTGCACCAGCCCTGGCAGCCGGCTGCACGTTGGTGCTCAAGCCCGCCTCGCAGACGCCCTTCAGTGCGCTGGCGCTGTGCGTGCTGGCCGAACGTGCGGGCATTCCTGCGGGAGTGTTGAGCGTGGTTACGGGCGATTCGGCCGCTATCGGCGGCGAGCTGACGGCCAACCCGACCGTGCGCAAGCTGTCGTTCACCGGCTCCACGCCGATCGGCATCCAGCTGTTGCAGCAGTCGGCGGCGACGGTGAAGAAGGTGACCCTGGAGCTGGGTGGCAACGCGCCCTTTATCGTGTTCGATGACGCCGACCTCGAGAAGGCGGTGGAGGGTGCGCTGATCGCCAAGTTCCGCAACAGCGGGCAAACCTGCGTGTGCGCCAACCGCTTCTATATCCAGGAGGGCATTTACGAGCGCTTCGTTGCGCGCTTTGCCGAGCGGGTGCGCGAGCTGGTGGTGGGGCAGGGCGATGCGCCGGGTACCCACGTCGGGCCGATGATTGACGGGCGTGCCGCCAGTGGCGTCGAGCGCCTGGTGGGCGAAGCGGTGGAGGCGGGCGCGCGGGTGGTGGCAGGTGGGCGCCGGCATGCGTTGGGCGAGGCGTTTTTCGAGCCGACCTTGCTGGCCGATGTGACGCCAGACATGCGGGTGGCGCGTGAGGAAATTTTCGGCCCGGTGGCGCCGATCTTCCGCTTCAGCAGTGAAGAGGAAGTGATTGCCCAGGCGAACGATACCGAGTTTGGTCTGGCTTGCTACCTGTATGCGCGGGATGTCGGGCGTATCTGGCGGGTGTCCGAGGCCCTGGAATACGGGATGGTCGGGGTCAATGTCGGCGTGGTGGCGACCGAGGTGGCGCCGTTTGGCGGGGTCAAGGCTTCGGGGCTGGGGCGGGAAGGGTCGCGGTACGGGATCGAGGATTACCTGGAGATCAAGTACATGTGCCTGGGGCTCTGAAGCCGGGCTTGCTTTTTGTAGGAGCGGCCTTGCCGGGGCGCCGGACCGGTCGGAAAGGGCCGCGAAGCGGCCCCGGGGTTTCAGCTGCGCCGCTGAAATTGCCGGGGCTGCTGTGCAGCCCTTTCGCGACACAAGGCCGCTCCTACAAGACCGGTGCAGGCGCAGCTACTTTTTCAGGCCTTGCTGTCGAGCAACCGCTGATAGCGCGACAGGCTTTCTTCGAGGTGCTTGCGCAGCGCCGTGCGCGCACTGCCCACATCGCCCATGCTGATCGCCGACAGGATCGCCCCGTGTTCACGGCCGATCTTCTTGATATGCGCCTGGCGGTTCTTGCCGGTGACCTGGCCATGCTTGAGGTTCAGGTCGAGGATGATGTCCGGCCCCAGCGCTTCGAGCAGCTGGGTGAAGTGCGGGTTGTTGGTGGCGCGGGCGATTGCCAGGTGGAACTCGAAGTCGGCGCGGGCTTCTTCTTCCTGGCTGGCACCGTCGAGCGAATTGAAGCGGTCGAACGCCTCGGTGATCGCCGCCATGCTGGCCGGGCTGCGGCGCTCGGCGGCGCGGGCCACCGACTCGGTCTCGATCCCCAGGCGCAGTTCCAGGATCTGCGCCGCGGCACGCACGTCGTCGACCACGCTGTCGATGGCGAAACCGATGCGCTTGACGTCCTGCTCGACCACGAACACGCCCACGCCCTGGCGGGCGATCAGGCGCCCGCCCAGGCGCAGCGACGCCACCGCCTCGCGGATCACCGGGCGGCTGACGTTGAACTCCTTGCACAGCTCCTGCTCGGACGGCAGCTTGTCGCCCGGGCCGTAGGTGCCGTTGTCGATCCGGCCGGACAGCTCCTGGATCACGGTTTCCGCCAGATTGGCGCGGCGCGTGCCTAACGACGCATTCATAGAAGTGTTGCTCCTGAAACTGGTTGGCTCATCACGGTTGTTCTCCGGCAGGTTGCGCGCAGCCCGAAAGCCCATGCGGCGGGATCCGTAGCCAACCAGCGGTGATGTTGTCGGCATATGTTATCAAACATCTTACCGGGTGGCAGGACGGCGCCTTTTCAGCCGACGACTTCGCCTGTCGGCGCAAACATTTTTTTACCCACTCCCGAAGCATACACCCATTGACAGTTGCCTGCTGACTGTTATCTTACAAGTGCGATGGCGTTCCTGCCAATTCGCAGGCGGTAAGCACAGTGTTTCGAGGTTCGTCCAACTACGACTGGGAGCTGAGCATGAATAAGAAGAACGGCGGGCGTACAGCCCTCGCCACCGTAGTAACCTTGCTGATGGCCATGGGGACGGCAAACGCAGCAGACAGTGAAGTGGTCAGGATCGGCTTCGCAGGCCCCTTGACCGGGCCTTCGGCGCACCAGGGACAGGACGTCGAGCATGGCATCCAGATTGCCGTGGAGGAGGCCAACCAGCAGCAGCTGAAGATTGGCGACAAGGTCGCGCAATTCAAGCTGGTCTCCGAAGATGACGTCGCCGACCCGCGCACCGGCACCGCCGTCGCGCAACGCCTGGTGGACTCGAAAGTGGCCGTGGTGATCGGTCACTACAACTCCGGCACCAGCATCCCCGCTTCAAAGATCTACGCCGCCGCCGGCATTCCGCAGATCTCGCCCTCGGCCACCAACCCCACCTTGACCCAGCAGGGTATCCCGTCGGTGTTCCGCACCGTCAACGACGATGCCACCCTGGGCCGCTATGCCGGCAACTACCTGGTCAACCAGCTCAAGGCCCAGCGCATCGCCATCTTCGACGACCGCACCGCCTATGGCCAGGGCCTGGCCGATGAGGTGACCCGGGCGGTCAAGGCGGCGGGCGGCAACGTGGTGGTGCGCGAGTACACCAACGACAAGTCCACCGACTTCAACGCCATCCTTACCACGGCCAAGGCACAGAAGGCCGATGCCGTGTTCTTCGCCGCCCTCGACTACCAGGCCGCACCCATGGCCAAGCAGATGAAGAACCTGGGCCTGAAGGCCCGTTTCATGAACATCGGCAACCTGCCCAACGACTCGTTCAAGCAGATGGCCGGCAGCGCTGCCGAGGGCACCTACGCCTGGAACTACGGCACACCGTTGCTCGACATGCCCAAAGGCGCAGCCTTCGAGCAGAAGCTCAAGGACAAGTTCGGGGTAGGCGTGGTGCAGTCTTCGCCCGCCGCCTACGACGCGACCTGGGCCGCGATCAATGCCATGGTCAAGGCCGGCTCGGATGACCCCAAGGTCTACCTGCCGGTGCTCAAGAGCCAGAGCTATGACGGCGTCACCGGCACCATCGCCTTCGACGACAAGGGCAACCTGAAAAACCCCGCCGCCACCGTGTTCCAGTTTGCCGACGGCGGCTGGAAGACCCTGTCGGTCGAGCGCGACTGAGCGTCACCCCCATAACAAGCAGGCGCAGCCTGCAACATAACAACAAGACTTTTCCCACCTGCCAGGCCTGTCGGTGCACGGCGCTGTGCCGCCGTGCGCCGACGACAACGCAGTTTCGAGGATTCAGCTCGTGGACGGTAACTTCGATATCTTGTTGCAACAGGTCCTCAACGGCCTGGTGCTGGGCAGCATCTACGCCCTGGTAGCCCTGGGCTACACCATGGTCTACGGCATCATCGGCCTGATCAACTTCGCCCACGGCGAGGTGGTGATGGTCGGCGCCATGGTCACCATTTCGGTACTCACGATGCTGGCCGGTGCCGGCTTCGCCCCGGGCATTCTCACCTTGCTGCTGGCGATCATGGCGGCCGCGGTCGTCTGCATGCTGCTGGCCCAGGGCATGGAGAAGTACGCCTACCGGCCGCTGCGCAAGGCACCGCGGCTGACCCCGCTGATCCTTGCCATCGGCATCTCCATCGCCCTGCAGAATCTGGCGATGATGATCTGGGGGCGCGGCTACAAGACCTTCCCCGAAGTGGTCGAGGTGCAGCCGGTCGAGGTGTTCGGCGCGACCCTGACCAATGTGCAGGTGTCGATCATGCTGATCGCCGTGGTGATCATGTTCGGCCTCTGGCTGCTGGTCGACAAGACCCGCCTGGGCAAGGCCATGCGCGCCACCGCGCAGAACCAGGAAGTGGCCGGGCTGATGGGTATCAACATCAACCGGGTGATCTCCGTGACCTTCCTCATCGGCGCCAGCCTGGGTGCAGTCGCCGGGGTGATGCGCGCCATCAACTACGGCCAGGCCGACGCCTACATGGGCCTGCTGCTGGGCCTCAAGGCCTTCTCGGCGGCGGTGCTCGGCGGCATCGGCAACTTGTTCGGGGCTATGGCCGGTGGCTTGCTGCTGGGGCTGATCGAGTCGTTGGCGGCCGGCTACACCGGGCAGCTCACCGGGGGCTTTCTCGGTGCCAACTACCAGGACATCTTCGCCTTTGCCGTGCTGATCCTGGTGCTCCTGTTCCGGCCTAACGGCCTGCTTGGCGAACGCCAGGCCGACCGGGCGTGAGGACGTTGCCATGAAAAACCTCAAGAGCCAATACCTGCTGTTACTGCTCGGCTTCATCGCCTTGCCGTTCCTGGTCGATGCCATCCCGATGCTCGGCCCGACCTGGGTGCGCATCCTTGGTTTCGCCATGCTCTACGTGCTGTTGGCGCTGGGCCTGAACATCGTCATCGGTTATGCGGGCCTGCTCGACATGGGCTATATCGGCTTCTACGCCATCGGCGCCTACCTGTACGCCTTGCTGGCCTCACCGCACCTGAACCTGGCCGGCCTGGCTGGCGGCGTGATGGACTGGCCATTGTGGGTGATCATCCCGATGGCCGCGGTGGCTGCGGCGATCTGTGGGGTGCTGATCGGTGCGCCGGTGCTCAAGCTGCGCGGCGACTACCTGGCCATCGTCACACTCGGCTTCGGCGAGATCATCCGCATCTTCATGAACAACCTCGACCAGCCGGTGAACCTCACCAACGGCCCCCAGGGCATCAGCAATATCGCCCCGCTGCATGTGGATGGCGGGCCGTGGATGCATGCGGTGGGTGAGGGTGCTGCGCCGCTGCTGTCGTTGCAGCAAAGCTGGAGCCTGTTCGGCCTGCAGGTTTCGCCGGTGATCAACTACTACCTGTTCTTCCTGGCCATCGTGGTCCTCTGCATCGTGCTGTCCAAGCGCCTCGAAGTGTCGCGCATCGGCCGCGCCTGGATGGCCCTGCGCGAAGACGAAGTGGCCGCCGAAGCCATGGGCCTGAACAAGCGCAACCTGAAACTGCTGGCCTTTGCCATGGGGGCGACGTTCGGCGGCGTTTCGGGTGTGCTGTTTTCCAGCTACCAGGGCTTCGTCAGCCCCGAGTCGTTCACCCTGATGGAGTCGATCATGGTCCTGGCCATGGTGGTACTCGGCGGCATGGGCTCGATCCGTGGCGTGGTACTGGGGGCGCTGATCCTGTCGGTGATGCCCGAGCTGTTCCGCGACCTGGTCAACTGGGTGCAGCCGTGGGTGATGGACAACGTCACCTTCGTCAGCCGCGACATCCTGCGCAACGTGCTGGATGCCTCGACCCTGCGCATGCTGGTGTTCGGCCTGGCACTGATCCTGGTGATGCGTTTTCGCCCCGAAGGCCTGTGGCCGTCCGACCGCCGCCGCGCCGAGCTGCACGATGCCGACCCGGAGGCTGAGCCCACGGCCGCAGCACTCAGCACCGCCGTGCATGCCCCGGCCAGCGAGGCCTCCATCGAACTCCCGATCAAACAGGCGGACAAGGCATGAGCGAAATCCTTCTTGAGCTGCATCAGGTCAGCAAGTTCTTCGGCGGCCTGCAGGCCCTGCACAACATCGACCTGAGCATTCGCCGTGGTGAGATCCGCGGCCTGCTGGGCCCCAACGGTGCCGGCAAGACCACCTTGTTCAACGTGCTCACCGGCTTGTACCAGGCCGAGCAGGGGCGAGTGATGTTCGATGGCCAGCCGCTGCGCATCAGCAAGCCGCACAAGGTGGTGGAGGCCGGTATTTCCCGCACCTTCCAGAACATCCGCCTGTTCCACAACATGACCGCGCTGGAGAACGTGATGATCGGCCGCCATGTGCGTACCCGCAGCGGCGTGTTCGGCGCCATCCTGCGGACCCCGGCCTGTGTGCGCGAGGAGCGCGAAATCCGCCAGGCGGCGCGGTACTGGCTGAATTATGTCGGGGTCGCCCACCTCGCCGGTGAGCTGGCCAAGAACCTGTCGTACGGTGACCAGCGTCGCCTGGAAATTGCCCGCGCGCTGGCCACCGAACCCAAGCTGATCGCGCTCGACGAGCCGGCTGCGGGCATGAACGCGTCGGAAACCGAAGGCCTGCGTCAGCTGATGTGCAAGATGCAGGCGGACGGCAAGACGGTGCTGCTGATCGAGCACGATGTGAAGCTGGTGATGGGCTTGTGCGATCACATCACCGTGCTGGAATTCGGCCGCAAGATCGCCGACGGCCTGCCGGCCGATGTGCGCAAGGACCCACGGGTGATCGAGGCTTACCTCGGCGCGGAGGCAGTGGCATGAAGACCCTTCTGCAAGTGAATGAACTCAAGGTGTCCTACGGCGCCATCCAGGCGATCAAGGGTATCGACCTGAAAGTCGGCAAGGGTGAAATGGTGGCGTTGATCGGTGCCAACGGCGCGGGCAAGACCACCACCCTCAAGACCCTGGCCGGGCTGCTCAAGCCCAGCGCCGGGCAGATTACCTTCGATGGCAAGGCGCACGCGGCGATCAAGGGCCATGACCTGATTCGCGAAGGTCTGGCGCTGGTGCCGGAAGGGCGGGGCATTTTCCCCAAGCTGACGGTGCACGAGAACCTTGAGATGGGGGCGTTTTCCCGGCGCGACGGCAAGGACGCGATTGGCGCCGATATCGAGCGCATGTACGGCATTTTCCCGCGTCTCAAGGAGCGCGCCTTCCAGTTGGCCGGGACGATGTCCGGTGGCGAGCAGCAGATGCTGGCGATTTCCCGGGCGCTGATGGGGCGGCCAAAGCTGCTGCTGCTCGACGAGCCGTCCATGGGGCTGGCGCCGATCATCGTGCAGAAGATCTTCGAGACCATCGTCGAGGTGGTCAGGGGCGGCGTGACGCTGCTGCTGGTGGAGCAGAACGCGCGGCTGGCCTTGCAGACCTGCGACCGCGCCTATGTGATCGATGGTGGGCGGATCAGCCTGGAAGGCTGTGCGAAAACCTTGCTGCACGATGACCAGGTGAAGAAGGCCTACCTCGGCGATTGACCCATGCCCCGGCGTCTGGCCGGGGGCTCTGATAAAAAGACAAGAAGACT
Organism: Pseudomonas sp. SMN11; assembly: GCF_052041945.1. Lineage (NCBI taxonomy): Bacteria > Pseudomonadati > Pseudomonadota > Gammaproteobacteria > Pseudomonadales > Pseudomonadaceae > Pseudomonas > Pseudomonas sp. SMN11. The sequence continues at coordinate 40,987 of NZ_JBKGGW010000030.1, forward strand.
TGCACATGCTGCACCGGCCTCTTCGCGGGCACGCCCGCTCCCACAGGATACCCACAGGCCTCAGTTCAACGGGGTACTTGTGGGAGCGGGCGTGCCCGCGAAGAGGCCGGTGAGTCTGACCCAAGTCCCTCGAAGGCTCAAAAGATGTCGCTGCAACCGAACAAGCAAGCTGCACTGCAACACGGCCTGACCTCGCGCCAGGTCTCCATGATCTCCATCGCCGGCATCATCGGTGCCGGGCTGTTCATCGGCTCGTCCAAGGCCATCGCCTCCGCGGGCCCGGCGATCCTCATTTCCTACGCCATGACCGGGCTGCTGGTGCTGCTGGTCATGCGCATGCTCGGCGAAATGGCCGTGGCCAACCCCAACAGCGGTTCGTTCTCCACCTACGCCGCCGAAGCCATCGGGCCGTGGGCGGGCTTTACCATCGGCTGGCTGTACTGGTGGTTCTGGGTGCTGATCATTCCGGTCGAAGCCATTGCCGGGGCAGAAATCCTGCATGCCTGGTTCCCGGCGGTGCCGTCCTGGGCATTTGCCTTCGTGATCATGGCCGTGCTGGCGGCGAGCAACCTGGTCAGTGTGAAACACTTCGGTGAATTCGAATTCTGGTTCGCCCTGGTCAAAGTGATCGCCATCCTGGCCTTCATTGTCATCGGTGGCATGGCGGTGTTCGGCGCCTGGCCGCGGGCCGAGGTCTCCGGGGTGGCCCAGCTGTGGGCCAACGGCGGTTTCGTGCCCAACGGCTGGGGCACCGTGCTGGGTGGCGTGCTGATCACCATCTTCTCGTTCTTCGGCGCCGAGATCGTCACCATCGCCGCCGACGAAACCGCCAACCCCCAGGCGAAGATCCGCCGCGCCACCAACCTGGTGGTGTACCGCATCGCCATCTTCTACCTGGCGTCGATCTTCCTGGTGGTGGCGCTGGTGCCGTGGAACGACCCACGGCTGCTGGCGGTCGGCTCGTTCCAGCGGGTACTGGAGGTGCTCGATGTGCCGGGCGCCAAGCTCGTGGTCGATGCCGTGGTGCTGGTGGCTGTCACCAGTTGCATGAACTCGGGGCTGTATACGGCATCACGCATGCTGCATTCGCTGGGTGCACGGGGTGAAGCGTTGGCCATCACCTGCAAGGTCAGCGGCAACGGTGTGCCGGTGGTGGCGGTGCTGATGTCGACGTTGGCGGGGTTTGCCGGTTGCCTGGTCAACTATGTTTTCCCGGGCAAGGTCTTCGACTTCCTGCTATCGACCACGGGCGCGATCGCCCTGATCGTGTACCTCGTGATTGCCATCTCGCAGCTGCGCTTGCGCGCTCGCGCCGAGCGCGAGGGTCAACGCCTGGAGCTGAAGATGTGGTGGTTCCCCTGGCTGACCTGGCTGGTGATCGCCGCCATCGCCCTGGTGCTTGGCTACATGCTGTTCAGCGATGCCTACCGTTACGAAGTGCTGATGACCGCCGGAGTGACGCTGTTCATTCTGCTGGTGTGCGTGAGCCGCCGCTGGCTGGGTTCAGGCCGCATACAGCACGATGGCCGTCAGTTCGATTGCACATAAGACGGTGACGCCAAGGGCAAGCAGCAAGTGTTCGGTGACACCGGACACCACGCCCTCGTCATGCAGGCCGCGCACCAGGTGGTGATAACGCCGCCTCAGGCGCAGCCAGGTGGCGCCGGCCAGCAGCAGGCAAAGTGCTGCGGGCAGCGCCGCAAACCAATGGTGGTGGGGCACCCAGCGCAAGTACATGCAGCAGCACACGACCAGCGCCAGGATGGTCCGCCGCCATGCCAGCAAGGTGCGCTCCGGCTGCAGGCCGTCATCGGAGTGGGCCAGTTGCGGGTCAGGCATGGAAGAACACCGCATAGGCAAAGAACACCATCACCAGCGACACGCCAATCGACAGTGCCGGGGCGATCAGCGGGAACGGCAGCGGGCGCTTCTGGCGCATCGCCCGTTCCACGTTGAGCCAGCGGACAAAGGCCGGCAGGCTCAGCAGCAACGCCAGGCTGATCAGCGCCACCGCCAGCAGGCGGCGGGTACCGGGGTTGAAAATCTCGGCGGTGAACATGTCCACGGCAATGCCGCTGGCCAGCAGCGCCAGCGCGGTCCTGATCCAGGCCAGGAAGGTGCGCTCGTTGGCCAGGGTGAACCGGGGGTCCGGTTCCTGGCCGTCGGCGAGGAGCTTGCTGGCCAGCCAGCCGCGTGAGGGCTCGGTGTTCTTGTTCAAGGGCAGTCGTCCTCCTCGGGTAAGGTCGGTGGGCACGCGTCTGCCTCAGTTTGAGTGGCAAACCCTGGCAATGTCCATGGTTCGCCAGCTGCTGGCGCTATTCGTACTCGGTTACGCCGCTGATATGCCGCCCGGCGACATAGCCAAAGGTCAGCGCTGGCCCGAGGTTGATACCGCCGGACGGGTACCAGCCGCCGAACACGCTGGACATGTCGGTGCCGGCCGCGTACAGGCCGCTGATCGGCTGGCCGGCGTCGTTCAGCACGCGGGCGTGGCCGTCGGTGCGCAGCCCGGCGAAGGTGCCGAAGCAGCCGGGTTGCACCTTCACGGCATAGAACGGGCCTTGCTCGATGGGCGCCACGCAGGGGTTCGGCCCTTTGTGCAGCGGGTCGCCCTGTTTGCGATTGAACGGTGTCGAGCCACGGCCGAAGGCCGGGTCCTGGCCTAGGCGTGCATGCTGGTTGAATTCAGCGACCGTGGCGCTCAGCCCGGTGGGGTCGATACCGCACGCCTGGGCCAGTTGCTCCAGGGTGGCGCCGCGTTTCAGGTAGCCGCTGCGCAGGTGTGGCCCGACCGGCAGGGGGGCCGGGCGCGCATGGCCGAGGCCGAAGCGGCGCAGGAAGCGGTGGTCGCAAATCAGCCAGGAGCAGACTTCCTCGCCCTGCGGCACGGCCGCGACCATGGCGGACACATAGTCGTAATAGCCGTGCGCCTCGTTGACGAAGCGCTTGCCGCTGGCAAGCACGCCGATGATGCCCGGCTTGCCACGTTCGATGATATGCGGAAAGTGGCCGATGCTGCCGTCGCGGTGCGGCACCTTGGACACCGGCGCCCACGCCACCGGCGACTTGAGGTCAGTGGCTACCACGCCACCGGCCGATTCGCCCAGGCGCAGGCCGTCGCCGGAGCAGGAGGGCGGGGGCAGGGCGAGGTTGTCGTGACCGCTGTTATCACGTGGGAACAGTTGCCGGCGCCGTTCTGGGTCATTGGGGAAGCCGCCTGCGGCCAGCACCACGGCCTTGGCGCGGATCGTCCGTTCGCCATGCGCGGTTGTCAGCACGGCCCCCTGCACCTTGCCGTCTTCGATTATTAGGCCCTTGGCTGCGGTCGACTCGATCATCCGCACGCCCAGGTCATCCGCCGACTTCGCCAGCCGTGCCACCAGCGCCACCCCGTTGACCAGGTGCATCGCCCGGCCATGGCGGGCCAGGTGGTAGAGGTGGCGGGTGAAGCGTTTGCACACGTGCAGCAAGGCGCGCGGCGAGCGGGTCATGTTGAGAAAGGCGGCCAGGTCGGCGCCGGCCATGATCGGCATGCCCATGAACGAGGTCTCGCGCATCGTCTTGCGCAGGCGCGGCAGCAGTGCGCCGAGCTGGCGGGCATCGTAGGGCGCGGCAATCACCTGGTGGCCACCGAGGGCGGCGCCGGGCGTGTCGCCGTGCATGTCGGGGATGGCGTTGCCGTCGGCGAACTGCAGGGCCGTGTGCTGCTCGAAGAAGGCGACCATGTGCGGGCAGGCTTCAAGGAAAGCGTCGACACGCTCGGCGTTGTAATGGCTGCCCAGTTCGTTGCGCAGGTAGGTGCGCGGCTGGTCGATGTCCTCGATGATGCCGGCGCGCCGGGCCAGCGGATTGCGTGGCACCCAGGCCCAGCCGCCGGACCAGGCGGTGGCGCCGCCGAGCACCGGGTCTTTTTCGACCAGGGTGACCTTCTGCCCGTGCCAAGCAGCCGTGACGGCCGCTGCCAGGCCGGCCGCGCCGGAGCCGATGACCAGTACGTCGCAGTCGCTTGGGAAGGGTTCGGCGGGCATTGCGGTATCTCCTGCATTATTATTGGAACGTGATTCCATAATAATCATTTCCAACGGATGGCACTGCAAGGCCGAGGGCCAATTTCTGGTCGATAACCGGACACTTCAACGCAAGCAGGCTGCGGTGGCTATCGACGGCATGGAATCATCTTCTAGAATTCGGCAAATTTTCAGGGATACGTGTCATGGCTGGCAGTCAGATCGAACGCGCCTTCAGTCTTGTAGAAAGCCTTACCGGCGAGCCGCACGGCTTGCCCCTGCAAACCCTGGCCGAGCGCCTGGACATTCCCAAGAGCGCCGCCCACCGCATGCTCACCGAACTGGTACGCCTGGGCTACGTGCGGCAGAACCGCGACAACAGCCGTTATCAGCTGTCAGCCAAGCTGGTGGCGATGGGCTTTCGCTACCTGTCCAGCAGCGGTGCCGACATTATTCAGCCGATCCTCGACCGCCTGGCCCAGGACAGTGGCGAGCTGGTGCGCCTGGGCGTGATCGAAGGCCACCGCCAGACTTGGATTGCCAAATCCCAGGGCGCCCGTTCCGGATTACGCTACGACCCGGACATGGGGCGTGACGCACCGCTGTTCTACACCGCCTCCGGGCATGCCTGGCTGGCCAGCCTGAGCGATGACGAAGCGCTGCAGATGGTATTGCGTCAGGGCATTGCCGACCCGGCCCAGTTCGGCCCCAATGCGCCCCGTTCGACCGATGAGCTGCTGGCCTACCTGCACCGCGCCCGCGAGCGCGGCTATGCCTGGGTCGAGCAGACGTCGGCCATCGGCACTTCAGCCTTGGCCGCCGTGGTGCGGCGCCCGCAAAGCGACGAGGTGATCGGCGTGCTCAGCGTTGCCGGCCCCAGCGCTCGCCTGGCGCACACCCGCCTGGCCGAGTTGGCGCCGCTGCTGCTGGCGGCGGCAGAAGAGCTGTCGGCGGCCAGCCGGGCCAGCGAATTGTTTGCCTGATGGCTATTTCTGGTCGGTAATCGCACAGTCTGTGGGGTGTGGCGTTCTGAAAAGCTGAACTTGGTTCTACATTGTTTAGTGTCGATTCTGGAACTTGATTTCACAATCGGCACCACAATAACGACAAGAGGACAGTGCGTTGAACTCACCCCTACGAATCGCCCTGATCGGCGCCGGCATCATGGGCCGCCAGCATTACCAGCACCTGCGCCGGCTGCCGCAAGCCCAGCTGTGCGCCGTGGCAGACCCAGGCCCACAGGCCGAGGCGTTTGCCGCCGAATGCGGGGTTGCCTGTTTCGCCGATCACCGGCAGATGCTCGAACAGGCGCGGCCCGATGCGGTGATCGTCGCCAACCCCAATAACCTGCACGTGGCCACCGCCCTGGATTGCGTCGAGGCTGGTGTGCCGGTGCTGGTGGAAAAGCCGGTGGGCGTGCACCTGGATGACGTGCGTGCGCTGGTCGAGGCCTCACGCCGCCGTGGCGTGCCGGTGCTGGTCGGCCATCATCGCCGGCACAACCCGCTGATCGCCAAGGCTCATCAGGTCATCAGCCAAGGCAAGCTGGGCCGGCTGATCAATGTCACTGCGCTGTGGCAGCTGCAAAAGCCCGACAGCTATTTCGAGACGCCCTGGCGCCGTGAGCCGGGGGCAGGCTTTCTGCTCACCAACCTGATCCACGACCTCGACCTGCTGCGCCACCTGTGTGGCGAGGTGGTGCAGGTGCAGGCCTTCACCCGCAACGACGTGCGCGGCTTCGCCAACGAAGACAGTGCCGCAGTGCTGCTGCAGTTCGCCAACGGCGCGCTGGGCAGCCTGACCGGTTCCGACGCGGTCGCCGCACCGTGGAGCTGGGAGCTGGATTCCGGTGAAAGCCCGATCTACCCACGCCAGGACGGTCAGCCCTGCTACCTGCTGGCCGGTACCCAAGGGGCGCTGAGCATTCCGCAGCTCAAGCGCTGGCATTACGCCGAGGCCGGTTCCGGCTGGCACACGCCGTTGCTGCAGAGCGAGGAAGCCATCCCTGCAGGCGAGGCGCTGACCTTGCAGTTGCAGCACTTCATCCGAGTGGTCCAGGGCACTGAGGCGCCGCTGATCGATGCCGCCGACGGTGGCCGCACCCTGGCCCTGGTCGAAGCGATCCGCCAGGCTGCCGAAACGGGCCGGGCCTGTGCGCCAGAACTGATCGCCTGATTTCTCGTTCTTAGGTAAATGACATGACCGACCGAATCTTTTCCCTCGCCGCCCTGACGGTGCTCGAACTGTCCCCGCCAGACATGGTGGAAGCCGCCGCCCGCGCCGGTTACAGCCATGTGGGCCTGCGCCTGGTGCCGGCCACCGAGCAGGAGCAGCACTTCCCGCTGGTGGCAGACGCCGATCTGCGTCGGCAGACCCAGGCCCGCCTGCGCGATACCGGCATCCAGGTGCTCGACCTGGAGATCCTCCGGCTCAAGGCCGACACTTGCGTGGCCGATTTCGAACCGATCCTGGCAGTCGGCGCCGAGCTGGGCGGCACCGAGCTGCTGGTGGCTGGCAACGACCCGGATGAAGCGCGCCTGACTGCCCATTTTGCCGAACTGTGCGACCTGGCCGCCGGCTATGGCATTCACCCGCACCTGGAGTTCATGCCCTGGACCGACGTGCGCGACCTGCGCCAGGCCATGCGTGTAGTGGCCAACGCCGACCGGGCCAATGGCTGCGTGCTGGTGGATGCCTTCCACTTCAACCGCTCGCGCTCCTCGCTGGACGACCTGGCGAAGCTGCCGGCGCACTGCATGCGTTATGCCCAGCTGTGCGACGTCGCAGGCACCGTGCCCGCCGACATGGACGAGATCCTGCGCCAGGCGCGCAACGAACGGCGCTTCCCGGGGGAGGGCGATGCCGACCTGGTGGGGCTGTTGCGTGGCTTGCCGGCGAGCGTGCCATTGAGCCTGGAGATTCCCACCCGGCAGCTGATGGAGCAGGGCATCAGCGGTGAGCAGCGTGCACGCATGGCACTGGAGAAGGCCAAGGCCGTACTGGCCAGCGTCTGATCTCAGCACGGGCTGCACCTGTGAGAGCCGGCTCTCATAGAACTGCACAGGAGTCATTGATTTTGCGGGGCTGTGGGAGCAACTGTCTTGCCCAAATGTTAAAAGCTGGCGCCATTCCTGTGGGAGCGGGCTTGTCCCGCGAACACCGGCGAAGCCGGTGCCATCCAACGCGCCGCCTGCTTCGCGGGACAAGCCCGCTCCCACAACAGCCACTGTTCTCTGCGCGACAGCGCAGACCGGAAGGGCTGGGTGATCTCTCACAAGACTATCTCGAGCACAAGACAACGTCGCACCCCGTGCTGATGGTGTCGCCCAGAGCATGATGGCAACCATTCAACCCGGCTACCCTGCCACCCTGTCAAAGGAGTAATCCTCGAACACCTACCACCCGATCCCATGGAAGCCCTGTACATGCCTGTCGAGTTCAGACCCGCTCAAGCTTCGGACGCGCACGATATTGCGCGCTTCTTTCAACTGACCTCGGAGGGCATGGCCGATTACATCTGGAGCAAGCTTGCCTCACCTGGCGAAACATTGCTGAGTGTCGGTGCGTCCCGCTATGCCAGGGAACAGGGCGACTTTTCATACAAGAACTGCCTGATGGCCACTTTCGAAGGGCGCGTCATCGGCATGATGCATAGCTATGTCTTGCGCGAGACTCCTGACAGGCCTGTCGAGACAGACCCGGTCCTCGCGCCTTATTCCGACATGGAAATACCCGACACCTTGTACATATCCAGCCTGGCTCTGGATGAGGCCTGGCGCAGCCAGGGGCTGGGCGTGCAGTTTCTTCGCCATGCCCAACAGCGCGCCGAGGACGCTGGCCTGGATGGGCTATGCCTGATCGATTATGCCGAGAACCACGGCGCACGCCGCTTTTACGAACGTCATGGTTTTCAGATCGTTAAAACCTGCCAGATCGTTGCGCACCCGATGCTGGGCGTAACCGGTGAAGCCTATTTGATGTATCGCCCTAGCCACAACGTACTCGAGAAAAAACCATGAACAAGCAACTGACCGTGTTCCGCGAACTGGATATCCAACCGGTGCGCGACCTTCCCTTTTTTGAAGAGGTCGTGGAAGGCGACCCTCATACGCTGACGTCCAAGTACTATCACGATGAACAGCAAGGTCGCATTTCCGGGGAATGGGAAGCCAGCACCGGCGCGTGGCGCATCGACTACAAAGTCTGGGAGTTCTGCCATGTTCTGAGTGGATGCTGCGTCATCGAGCTTGAGGGTTGTGCCCCCGTCACACTGGCCGCTGGCGACACGTTCATCATCGAACCGGGCGCCAAAGGCAAATGGACCGTGCTGGAAGACATGAAGAAGAACTTCGTGATCCTCTTGCCTGCGAGCTAGAGACGGTGTCGCGTTTCATCCAGCGCAATGCAAGGACAGTTTGCATGCTTACCCGCTGGCGGCGCTCGAATGTTCCGTTGCGCCTGTCAGCTACCTTGTGGGAGCGGGTTTACCCGCGAACACCGGCACAGCCGGTGCCATCCGCCGCGGCGCTTGCTTCGCGGGTAACCCGCTCCCACAGGGTGCGCGTAGCGCTCACGATATCGTTTCTTTTTGAACGGCAGCCCTGGGTCGAAAGCTGCCGTACGCGATAGGCCGCTCACGACCCGTTGCGGCCGTTCACCGTGACTCGTCTGCGCCTATGAGACCGAGCGCCGCCCGCGCGGCGCATCGCGGATAAATCCGCTCCTACATCTGTTTCGGGCCAGTCACTCCTGTGAAGCCAACAGGGACCGCCTTGTTTGCATGGCGATGCATTTCGGTGGGTGCTGATGCCGCTTCACCTGTCTCCAGTCATGCACTAAGGCGAATCCTGTTGACGGCACAGGAGAGATTCGCCCGAAACAGATGTAGGAGCGGATTTATCCGCGATGCGCCGCGCGGGCGGCGCTCGATCTCATAGGCGATGTAAGTTTCACGGCGGATACATCCAAACACCGCCTTCGACCCCAAGGCATGGACGGTCCGCAATGGGTCGATAGCGGCAATTCGCGACCGGCAGCTATCGCCCCATAGCTGCCACTCGTGGTAAACGAATTCCACTGCCAGCCCCTTACGGTAGCCCCAGGAGAAATAAACACTATGGACTGTGTAGCAATCGTGCTTCTTGGCATGTGGCTTTACGCCATCTGGTCACTTATCACATTGCCGTGCAAGATCTTCGGCATGAAGCGGCGATCCCAGGACATTCGGGCCTTTCTGACGCGGCGGCGACTTCTCTTTCTTGGCGGGCTCTACCTGATCGCTGCACCGCTGGCAGGATTGGTCATCTTGGGCATTAGTGGCGCCGGGATAAGCGGCAGCAACGCATCGGGCGTGTCCGATACGCTTGTAGTTCTTGGCTGGCTGAATCTATGGACGTTTCTGGTGGCCGGCTGCTTTGCCTTGAGCGGCGCCTACCTATGGCGGCGCTGCTGATAACTCAGGTGAGTGCTGCATAAAACGGAGGCACTCTCAGCGACCCGCCTGAGTTCATTCAGCCTCAGCGCACGATGAGTTCGTCAGGAAAATAAACGCCCATAGAGCCGTTGGTACGTATTCCTAGCACCTCACCGGCCATGCTCTGCACCACCGCTGCCCGCCCTCGATGAGCGTTCCAGTGCGTCGATCCTGAGCTTGTGCGTCCGGTGGCAGGCTGAACAGCATCTGGCCCTGATCAAAGCTGACCTGGATATCGGCCGGATAGTGAATAGCGCCGAAGTTGAAGGGCTGGTTTGCGGAGCCTCGCCACCAGTGCCCATCCCCATATGGGCGATCCAGCATCATGCTCAGTGAGCGCAGTTCGATCCCCAGTAGCTTGACCGGGCGTTCCTCGGACCTAGCCTCCCAACCCGTGGTATTTGAGAACACCTCTACCGGGCCAGGCCAGACAATACCGCCCAGCTCGGTACCTGGCGCCAGCGTGCATTGGTGCATTTTCCACTCGGAAAACGTGAAATGAGCACCGAATGGAAAGCGGAACTCTACCTCCCCTGGGGCACATTTCCATCCTGCCAGGTCATGGGCCGACAGCGTCTCGACCGTCGCGAAACCGTGGCCCTGCGCCAGTTTCAGACGACGCACGGGCATGCCCATGATGTTGCCTGGCGTGCGGTCGAAATCAGCATGATCCAGGCTCTGCATGCCATAGGGCACGGGATCGCCGGACAGGTCGTTGAAAGGTTCCAGGTATTGCAGGTGGACCTGCGTACCAGCCGGAAGCACCAGGTCACCGAGCACTTCCTCGTGTTTGAGGCGGGGATTGTGCGAACGCCAATCCTGCCAGAGTCTGTTGGTGGACTCGATGTAAGGCACACTGCCGCCTGCCAGCAACATCAGCAACAAACCGAACCTCCAGCGCCGCGCCACCATATAACGACGGCTTCGCGGAATCAGCAGGGCGATCAGGCCGGCGATGAAAAGCCAGAGAAAAACTTCGGAAAAGATGTAGATCATGTAGCCGAGCAACATGAGCGGCATATCGACAGGAATCATGGACGTCCTTGTAAGTCCTGATGCAGACCGCGCAGAATAAACCAGCTCACACTGATGCACCACGCCCGGCTCTGGAAGTCGGATGTATGCTGCCAGGGCGCCCCGATTGAGCTTCAGCGCCACAGACGACAACCAAAACTACAAGGGAATGTATGCTTGCAAAAATGCTGCTGCTTGCAATCGTGTTATCTCTAGGCGGCTGCTTCAGCACTATTGGCCACATGAGTGGGGAACGCTGCGTTTATCACGGCACACGCGCATCCTGGGCCTGGGCAAATCACCCAGACACGTTGAGCAGTTGGCCATTTCTGATCGATACGCCGTTTTCTTTTGCGCTGGACACCCTCTTGCTGCCCTACGACCTTACGGCCTTTCTACCTGACAGCATGGGTGGCGACCGAAGCGAATGCGTGATCAAAGGTGGGTTGAACGTCATTATGTAATCAGCCCCTTTAACCGCGAACACGGGCGAAGCCTGTGCCATCCTCCGCGTTGCCTGCTTCGCGGGTGAACCCCGCTCCTACACGGATCGAGCCTGCTTTCGGACGTTGAGTAAGACAGTCTCTCCCCAAAGATTGCTGTTCGGCTCACCGGCAGCAACGGGTCGAAAGCAGCCGGTCGCGACAGACCGCTTTCCCAGGAATCGCGCCAGCTTTAAGAAGTTGAGCAGGGCAGTTGTTCCCGCAAGTACTGCACAGGTCTCGGGGCCGGTGGTTTACCTGTGGAACCCAGGCACGCATAAAAAAGGGCCCATCAGGGCCCCACCGAGGTAACTAGAGTTCGCGCTTATTGGGCTTCGATCTTGCGCGGCGCCATGAAGTACATCCAGATCAGCGCCAGGAAGTACATCGCCGGGATCATGGTGAACAGCACGGCATAGTTGTTGTTCGTCGCCATCAGCACACTGCCGACGATCTGCGTCATGAACATCCCGCCAATCGCCGCACACATGCTGGCAAAGCCGAACACCGTGCTGATCAGGTGCTTGGGCGTGTAGTCCATCACCAGGCTCCAGATGTTCGCGGTCCAGGCCTGGTGTGCGCCGACTGCCAGGGCAATGGCCAGCACCGCGATCCACAGGCCGCTGGCATGGGCGGCGAAGGTTACGCTGACCATGGTGCAGGCGAAGATCAGCATCGACACCAGGCGCGCGGTGGTGGCGCGCACGCCGCGGCCGATCAGCCACGAGGACAGGATGCCGCCGCCGATGCTGCCGAAGTCGGCGGTCAGCCAGATCAGCATCAGCGGGATGCCCATCTGGGTCACGCTGATCCCCAGGTTGTACTGCTGGTTGAGGAACGGCGGCAGCCAGTAAAGGTAGAACCAGAACACCGGCGCGGTGATCGCGTAGGCGACGGCGAAGGCCCAGGTGCCACGCATGCCGAGGATGCGGCTGAAGGGCAGGCGCGCCACCTCCGGCTCGACGTCCTGCTGGATGTAGTCGAGCTCGCTCTGGCGCACGCTTGGGTGCTCTTCCGGGTTGAAGTACTTCAGGCCCCAGAACACCAGCCAGACCAGGCCCAGGCAGCCCATGGCGATGAACGCGGCCTGCCAGCCCCAGACGGTCAGAATCAGGGGTAGCAGGGCCGGGGTGACCATGGCGCCGACGTTGGTGCCGGCGTTGAACAGGCCGGTGGCGATGGCGCGCTCGCCGGCAGGGAACCACAGGCGTACGGTCTTCACGCAGGCCGGATAGTTGGCCGCTTCGGTCAGGCCGAGGATGAAGCGGCAGACCATGAAACCCGCCGCCGAGGTGGCCAGGCCGTGGGCACCGGTGGCCAGGCTCCACAGCAGCACGGCGGCGAAGAAGGCGCGCTTGACGCCGACCTTGTCGATCAGCCGGCCCTGCAGCACGAAGCCGACCGCATAGCCGACCTGGAACCAGAAGTTGATGTTGGCGTAGTCCATCGCCGTCCAGCTCATGGCCTTGGCCAGTTCCGGCTGCATGATGCCGAGCGCGGCGCGGTCGATGTAGTTCAAGGTGGTGGCGAAGAACACCAGGGCGAGCATGCCCCAACGGGTCTTGCCGACGGCGAAGGCGCCACGGATCTTGTCGCCGATGCCGGCGGATGGCAGCCGTGGGCTGGCGGTGGTGAGCTTGGAGTGGTTCATATCCTGGTCGTTTCTTGAAATTGTAATGAACGGCTTTTTCTCGAACGTGACCTGGCCCCAGGCAGGGGGTACACGCAAGGCCGTTGCATGGTGAGCAGTGAATCGGCGACCGTCAATTCGCAGGAGGGGGCTATTGTTCGATAACCGAACAATAGCGAACCCCGCTCACACGCTGGCCAGCGTCTTGCCCGCCAGATAGCCGAAGGTCATGCCCGGCCCCAGGGTGATACCACCGCTAGGATAATGCCCGGCCATCACGCTGTGCATGTCGTTGCCGACCGCGAACAGGCCGGGTATCGGTTGCTGGGCGTGATCGAGCACGCGAGCCGAGGCATCCGTGTACAGGCCGGCGAAGGTGCCGAGGCTGCCAGGCAGCAGTTTCACCGCATGGAAAGGGCCGTGCAGCAAGGGGCGCAACGAGGGGTTCGGCCCCTGCAGCGGTTCGCCCTGGGCCTTGTTGTAGGCCGAGGCGCCGCGCTGGAAGACCGGGTCTTCGCCCAGCGCGGCATGGCGATTGAAGTCGGCCACGGTGTGTTGCAGTTGCGTGGCATCGATCCCGCAGCGCTGCGCCAGTTCTGCCAGGGACTGGCCGCTGAACAGGTAGCCGCGGCGCTGATAGAAGCCGGTCGGGAATGGGAACGGCTTGGCCCAGCCGATGCCATAGCGCCGTTGCGCGGCGTGGTCGCAGATCAGCCAGGCCTCGTGGGGGGCGCCCTGTGGCGTGGCGGCGAATAGCGCATTCATGAAGTCGTGGTAGCAGTCGGCTTCGTTGACGAAACGTCGGCCATCACGGCGCACGGCGATGAAGCCTGGCTTGGCGCGGTCGATCAGGTGCGGAAAGTGGCCAACGCTGCCGTCACGACGCGGCACACGCGAGACCGGTGCCCAGGCGCCGGCATGGGTAAGCGAGGGGCCAAGCCGGGCGCCGACCTGTTCACCCAGGCGCAGGCCGTCACCGCTGTTCTGCGGCGGTGCGGCCGAGTGATGCTGAGTGCCGTCGGGCGCATGGGGCATCAGCTGGGCAATGCGCTGGGGATCGTGGGCAAAGCCACCACACGCCAGCACCACGCCACGGCGCGCGTGGATCACCTGGCCATCGGCGAACTGGGCGCCGTCGATGCGCCCATTGCCGAGCAAGCGAGTGGCCGGTTTGTCGGTGACCAGTGTCACGCCGAGGTCCAGCGCGCTGCGCAACAGGCGGGCGACCAGGGCGTTGCCGTTGACCAGGTGCAGGCCGCGCCGATGCAGCAATAAGTCGCGACCATGGCGCAGCAGGCGCTTGCCGACGTGCAGGGCGGCCTTCGGCGAGCGGTGGGCATTGAAGAACGCAGCCATGTCCGCGCCACCGGCGATGCCCATGCCCGCCAGGCTTACGATGTCCAGTGGCGGGCGAAGCATGTGCAGCCACGGGCCAAGCAGCCGACCGTCGAACGGCAGCGCGCACAGCGAGCGCCCGCCGCGTGCGCTGCCGTCGCCTTCACGCATGTCGGGCATTTTGCTGCCGGACTGGAACTGCACGGCGGTGTGCTGCTGGAAGAACGCCACCATTTCCGGGCCATGGCGCAGGAAGGCGCGCTGGCGAGGGTCCAGTTCGGCGACCTGGGTCTGGGCGCGCAGGTAACGTTCTGCTGCGTCGTCAGTCTCGACGATGCCTTCGGCAACGGCCAGCGGGTTGCGCGGAATCCACAGCCAGCCCCCCGACCAGGCACTGGTGCCGCCAAGCTGGCTGGCCTTTTCCGCGACGATCACCTTGAGACCGTGATGCGCGGCGGTAACGGCGGCCGACAGGCCAGAGGCACCGGAACCGATGACAAGTACGTCGCACGCAAGGGGTTGCATGAATAGATCCTTATGCAGTCAGGCACGGTCATTGTGGAAGCGGCCTTGTGTCGCGAAAGGGCTGCGCAGCAGCCCCAAGGTTGCAGCGTTTTCGCCAAGATTGCTGGGGCTGCTGTGCAGCCCTTTCGCGCGTCGGCGCTTCTCAGAGATGAGGGTTATTGCAGCGGCGAAAAGCCCGTGGGCCGCAGCAGTCGCGAGTGCAGCTGCAGCACTGCGCCTAGCTCCCGATTGCGCCGCGAGAACTCTGCCCAGCGTGGGTCGGCTGCCATCGCGGCACGGCGTGCCATGCGCTCGTCGAGGCTGGTGTAGGCCCATATATGCACCACCTGGTTGACCTCGCCGAATTCGCTGGTGAAGAAGCCCACCAGGTTGCCCAGGTGCTCGCTTTGCACCTCCAGTGCATGGCTCTGGTACAGGGCCAGCCAGTCGGCCATCTTCAGCGGGTCGAGGGTGTAGGTTCTCAGTTCGTAGTACATGCGGGTTGCTCCTGTTGGGTGGCGGGCGCCTGCAGGCGCTCGGCGATATGGCTGGCTGCGATCCAGCCGAAGGTGAGGGCGGGGCCGAGGGTGATCCCGGGGCCGGGGTAGGTGCCGTTCATCATTGAATTCATGTCGTTGCCCACCGCATACAGCCCGGCTATGGGCGCGCCGCTGCGGTTCAGTACATTGGCATTGGCGTCGGTCACTAGGCCGCGTGCCGAGCCGAGGTCGCCGGTATGGAGGCGGATGGCGTAGTACGGCGCCTTGGTCAGTGGCGCCAGGCAAGGGTTGGGCTGGTGTTGAGGGTCGCCCATGTAGCGGTTGTAGCTGTTGCCGCCCTTGTCGAATGCGCGGTCGATGCCGTTGCGGGCGTCGGCATTGAAGTACTCCAGTGTCTGCTGCAAGGCCTGGGGATCGACGCCGATGGCCTCGGCCAACGCCGCCACGCTAGCGGCGCGGTGCAGGTAGCCAGCGGTGACCAGCGCTGTGTTGTCCACCGGCTTGGGTCGGGCCAGGCCAAGGCCATAGCGGTTCATCGCCTCGGCGTCGCAGATCAGCCAGCAATGGCCGATACCTTTGGCGAACATGGTCTGTACGAAGTGGTGGTACGAGTTGGACTCGTTGACGAAGCGCCGCCCGGCCGGGTCGATCGCGATCACTCCAGGCTTGGCGCGGTCGGTGACCAGGTGCGGAAAGCGCTCGCGCACGCCATTGGCATGGCGCAGCTCGGACACCGGCGCCCAGAAGAAATTGGCCGCCAGGCCGTCGCCCTGGGCCGCTGCCACCGTCTCGCCAAGGCGCAGGGCGGCGCCGTCATTGGTGGGAGGCGACATGCTCAAGTGTGACGCTGCGGCATCCGGGCGATAGCGGGCGGCCAGCAGCCCGGCGGCAAAACCGCCCATGGCGCAGACCACGCCTGCGCGAGCCTGCACCCGTACCCGTCGGCCTTCGCGCATCACCACCACGCCGGTCACCTTGTCGCGTTCGACGATCAGTTCCTCGGCCTCGCTGCGCAACCACAGTTCAGTGCCGTGGGCAAAGGCGCTGCTGGCCAGGCGCGCGATCAGTGCGTTGCCGGTGGTCAGGCGAGTCCCTCGCGGGTGGCGCAGTCGATCGCGCGCATAACGCGCCATCAGCTTCAGGCAGTGCCACAGCGAGGCGGGTGAGCGGCGCAGGTTGAGGAAGTGCTGGATGTCCACGCGGTTGACCATCATGCCGCCGAACAGCAGCATGCCGGGCGGTGGCATCTTCAGGTCCTTGAAGCGCGAGCCGAGGTGGCGACCGTCGTACTCCACCATCTCCAGGGCGCGGCCGGATTCGGTGGCGCCGGGTTCGTCGGGGTAGTAGTCCGGCGAGTGCGGGCGCAGGCCGTAGCGCAGTTCTGTGTTGTGCTCCAGCCAGCGCAGGGCCTGGTGACCCTGCTCGATGAAGGCATCCACCAGCGCCGGATTGTAGCCTGCGCCGATGATGGTCCTCAGGTAGGTGCGTATGGCTTCGGGGGAGTCCTTGGCACCGGCAGCCTGGGCCTGATCGCTGCCGTAGATCCACGCCGCGCCGCCGGAGATCGCCGAGGTGCCGCCAAAGCGTTCGGCCTTTTCTACCACCAGCACCTTCAGCCCGCGGCGGGCTGCCGTGGCGGCGGTGGCGAAGCCCCCGGCACCGCTGCCGAGGACCACCAGGTCGAACCCTGCTTGTTCGCTAGCGCTCATGGCTTCAGATCTCCAGCGGGGTGACGCCCATGAAGGCGCCAAGGTGGCCCAGCTGGGCGAAGGCCATTTGCGCACCGGTCTGGACCGGGCAGCCGCGTTCCCGCGCCTTGTGCAGCAGCGGGGTGATTTCCGGCGAGGTGACCACGTCGGCTACCAGCGTGGCGGCGTTCAGGGTCTGCAGCAGTGCATCCGGCAACGGCAGCTCGCCGCTGTCGCCCATGCCGACGGGGGAGGCGTTGACGACCAGGTCGAAGTCTTCCAGCGAGCGGTACTGTGTGGCGATTTCCAGTTTCGGAAAGGCAGTGCCGAGCACTTCAACCAGCGCCCCGACGCGTTCGGCGCTGGGGTCGCCGAGGGTGATGCTGGCGATGCCCGCTTCACCCAGCGCATATGCGATCGCACTGCCGACTCCGCCGCAGCCCACCACCAGCGCGCGCTTGCCGCAGGCCTCGAAGCCATGCTGGCGGGAGGCGCTGAGAAAGCCCGCGCCATCGACGTTGTCGCCCAGCAGGCGGCCATCGCGCTCGCGGCGGATCACGTTGACTGAGCCCAGTGCCTTGGCGCGTTCGCTGAGCCCGTCCAGTTGTGTGGCCAGGGCCTGCTTGTAGGGCACCGTAACCACGCAGCCGCGCAGATTGCGCCAACCACGCAGGTTGTCGACAAAGGCGCCCAGCGCCGTTTCCTGCAGGTCGATGGGAAGCATCGCCAGATCGCGGGCGTTGTTGGCGAACCAGGTGTTGAAGTTATCCGGCGACTTCACCTGGGCGATAGGCGAACCGACGATGGCGACCAGTTCTGTCGAACCTCGGATCATGCTGACCTCCGTTATGGCTGTTGTTGTGGAGGCCAGCTTGGCTGGGGGGCGGTGTCATCAACAATGCGCTTATCGGGCGTTCAGTGCGATAATCGCAGCCATCAAGCGGTAATCGCATTGAATGCCATTTTCCAAGAGCCGAGTTCATGCCCCAGCCCGAGATCCACCCCCGCGACCTGATCGCCGGCCTGCAGAAAGGCCTGGCGCTGATGCAACTGTTCAGTGCCGAGCAACCACGCCTGAGCGTGCCCCAGGCGGCCAGGCTGTCTGGCCTGACCCCCAGTGCCGCACGGCGCTTTCTGCTGACGCTGGTGCACGAAGGCTTTGCCGAGACCGACAACCGCCATTACTGGCTGACGCCCAAGGCCCTGCGCATCGGCCAGGCCTATGTCGATTCGGCGCAGTTGCCGCGCATGCTGCGGCCGATCGTCGAGCAGGTGGCGCGCCAGACCCAGGAGCACGTGTCGGTGGGCAGCCGTGATGGCGACGAGATCATTCACCTGGTGCGCAGCCGCTACAGCCACATTGCGTCGTTGTCGATCCGCCCCGGGTCGCGAGTGCCGATGTATTGCACGGCAAGCGGCCGGGTCTGGCTGGCGTGGCTGGAGGAGGGGCTGCGGGAGGAGTACTTCACGCGCAACCCGTTGAGTGCGTTGACGCCCTACACCCAGACCGACAGGGCGCAATTAGAGGCTGAGTTGCAGCGGGTGAGGGCGCAGGGCTACAGCATCGTCGATCAGGAGTACGAAATCGGCATGCGCGTGCTGGGTGTGCCGCTGCTCGACCGCAGCGGCCAACTGAAGGCGACGTTGACGATCACTACCCATGCTTCACGGTTGAGCATCGACGAGATGCGCCTGCGCTACCTGGCTACGCTGTATGAGGCGCAGGCGCTGCTCAAGCCAGTGCTGGATTGAACGGGTACGCCGGCTGCCTCAGAAGTCAGCTCTCAGTGTAACCGTGTAATTGCGCGGCTCGCCGTAGACGTTGCTGGCGTTCAGCCAACCGATCGAGGAGTAGTACTTCTTGTCGAACAGGTTGTTGCCGTTGAGGGCGACGCTGAAGTTCTGGTTGATCTGATAGGCCACGCGGGCGTTCCAGATGGCATAGCCAGCCTGTTCGATCTTGTCGATGCCGTTGGTGCCCCCCTGGTTGGTGTTGTGGTTCTTGCTCTGAATGTTGGCGCCGGCACCGACGGTCCATTGGTTCAGCTCGCCAGGCAGGTTGTAGTCGCCCCAGAAGCGCAGCAGATGGCGTGGTGTATAGCTGTTGAAGGCGGAGCCGGAAGCCGAGCTGCCATCACCCGGGTCGTTGAGAAATTTGGTAGAGGTGTAGGTATAGCCGGCAAACAGCTGCAGGCCGGCCAGCACTTCGCCGCTGATTTCCGCATCGAAGCCCTCGGCGCGCACCTTGCCGCCTGCCACATAGCAGTTGTTTCCGCCGTCCTCTCCGCACTGCGAGGCGTAATCGTACTGGGCACGGTTTTCCTGGTCGACGCGGAACACCGCGAAACTGGTGTTGACGCGGCCATCCATCAGTTCGCCCTTCAGGCCGATTTCGTAGTTGGAACCTTCGATCGGCTTTAGTGGCGCGAGGTCCTCGCTCAGTTCGGTCTGTGGCTTGAAGATGTCGGCGTAGCTGACATAGGCCGACCACTGATCGTTCAACGCGTAGATGAACCCACCGTATGGGGTGACTTCGCCGGTTTCCTTCGCGTGTGCAGGGTCTGGCGATGTGGTGGTGAAGCGTTGCAGTTCGTAGTCGTACTGGTAGTTGCTGACCCGTGCGCCCAGCACCAGGGTCAGTGGCTCCGCCAGCTTGTAGCGCACCACGCTGTACACGCCATTCTGCCGAATCTTGGCCTTGGACACTCCGGCATAGGTGGTGTTGAGCATTTCATCCAGGGTCGGTTCGCGCGGGGAAACCGGGTCGTAGATGTTCATCGGGCCGAGGTTGAGCAGACCGCCTTGCAGGTCGTCGGAGCGCAGGTCGCTGGCGTTGGCACCCACCACTACCTCGTGCTCCAGGCCGAAGGCGCGCCATTTGCCGGTGAGGTTGATGTCGGCGCCTTTGTTGATGTTCTCGAAGTCATACAGGTAGGCGCGCGACTGCATGCCATTACCGGTTGCCGGGTCGACGGCGCCACGGCCGAAGCTGTAGAGGATATCGTTGGTTTCGCGGATGTAGCTGCCGGATGCTTTCAGGCGCCAGTCATCGTTGAAATCGTGGGTGATATCGGCGAAATAGGTCGTCTGCTTGTTGTTCCACTTGTTCCAGTCGGCACCGGTGAAGGTGGAGCGGCCGACGTTCACTGCACTGCCGTCCTTGTTGCGCGGCAGGCCGCCAAAGAACGGGGTCGAATGCAGGTCTTCCACGCTGGCACCGGCGGCGATCACGGTGGCGTCGGTAAGGTCGTATTCAACAATGCCGTACAGCACGTTCTTGCGGCTTTCTGCCGTGTCGTAGAAATAGTCGCGGTCTTCATGGCCGGCAACCAGGCGACCGCGCAGCTTGCCGTCTGCGGTCAATGGGCCGCTGGCGTCGACGGTCTGCCGGTAGGTATCCCAGGAGCCGGCACTGGCAGTGATGGACAGTGACGGTTCAGCCTTGGGACGTTTGCGCACCAGATTGATGGCCGCGCCAGGGTTGCCGCTGCCTTGCAGCAGGCCATTGGCGCCGCGCAGGATTTCGACGCGGTCGTACAGTAGCGTGTCGGACGTGAAGCTGCTGCCAATGCCGTAGTAGCGACGGTCCAGGGGTACGCCGTCATACTGGATGGTCTCCACCTCGAAGCCGCGCGAGTAGATGTACTTGCCGCCGGACGGGCTCTGGTAGGTGGTGATGCCCGTCGTGTGTTCGAGCACTTGGTCAAGGGTATCGAGGCGCTGGTCGTCCATCGCCTTGCGCGTGACCACGCTGACCGATTGCGGGATGTCCTTGAGGCGGTGGCTGCCCTTGCCGATGGTAACCGCGCTGGACGTGTAGCTGCCGGAGTTCTCGGTGGTAGCTGAATCCTGACGGCCGTTGATGTTCAGGGGTTCAAGGTTTACAGCGTCGCCGCCGCCCAGCGGTTGCAGCTCCAGGCCGTAGACGTTGTCGCCGCGCCGCACGGCGCGCAGTCCGCTGCTGGTCAGCAGGCGTTGGAAGCCGTCCTCGATGCCGTAGTTGCCCTGCAGGCCGGGGCTGGAGAGGCCGCGGGTCAGTTCGGAGGTGTACTGCAGGGTGATTCCGCTTTCACTGGCAAATCGCGCCAGTACCTGGGCCAGGCTTCCGGAAGCGATGCTGTAGGCATGCGGTGCCTGGGCGGGTGCCGCAAAGGCCGAGAGGCTGGCGCTCTGCAGCGCAACGGCGAGGGCGAGGGCGGTTTTGGAAACCTTCGTAGTAGAGCGGATCATCGAGAAATTGTCCTTATGTGTGGCAGTTCCACAGGTAAGGACTGATGAGCTGAAAAAACGGGCCAATTCTTCTCAACGCGCCTTCACGGTCACCCAATAGCGGGTGCGGTAATCCACACTGACCGGCAGCGTGGCGGGTAGCGCGGCCAGGATCGCGTCGGTGTTGCCCAGCTGGAACGTGCCGCTGATGCGCAGCTCGGCAACTTCGGGCTGGCAGCGCAGCCAGCCTGAGCGATAGCGATCAAGTTCACTCAGGAATTGCCCCAGGGGCATTTCTTCGACCATCAGCTGGCCTTGAGCCCACAGGCTGTCCTGCTCGCGGGCAAGGCCCTCACGGCCCTCGCCTTGGGCATCGAAGGCCAGCTGCTGGCCTGCGGCGACGGTTCGCCACGGTCCCTCAAGGGGCATCGCCCGTACTGCGCCCTGCAGCACGCTGAGTTGCGTACTGCGCTCGCATTGGCGGACCACGAAGCGGGTGCCCAGGGCCTCCATCAGGCCTTGATCGCTGGCTATGCGCAATGGCCGGTGCTGGGGGCTGGCGGCATCGGGCCCGCTGTCGATCAGGATCTCGCCGCGATGCAGTGTGATCAGGCGTTGCTGCGCCTCGAAATGCACGCTCACGGCGCTATCGGTATTCAGGTCGAGCACGCTGCCGTCCATCAATGTGAACTGCCTGTGCTGGCCGACGACGGTGGCATAGGCTGGCTGCGGCGACAGTTGGCGGTAACCCAGATAGCCAAGCGGCGCGACAATGGCAAGGGCCAACAGCTGCTTCATCGCCTGCCGTCGTTCGCGGTCCAGCGTGCCCATTGCCAGGCGGGAGGGCAGCAGGCCCAACTGCGCGCGCACGCGCTCTGCCTTCTGCCAGGCCCGCTCGTGCTCGGGCGCGGCGGCACGCCAGCGCGTGCAGGCATCGCGTTGATCAGGGCTGACGCCTTCGTCGAGCATCAGCATTTGCCAATGGGCGGCCTGGCGTGCCACTTCGGGGTTTATCTGCGGCATGCTGGCAGCCATCAGGTGTCTTCGTCGAACAGGATGCAGGCTTCAAGCGCATTGGCCATATGCCGCTTGACCGTACGCTCGCCAATGCCCAGGCGGCGCGCCACTTCGATGTAGCTCAGGCCTTCCAGTTGCACCAGCAGGAACACCGACCGCACGATCGGCTTGAAGGTATCGAGCAGGGCGTCCAGTTGCTGCAAGGTCTCACGCATGGCCCATTGCTCTTCGGCAGACAGCGCGAACAGCTCAGGTAATTGCGCGAGCATTTCGAGGTAGGCACGTTCCAGCGACTGGCGGCGAAAATGGTCGTAGACCAGACGCCGGCTAATCGTTGCCAGGTAGGCCCGGGGCCGCTGCAGGCTGAGGCTGGCGCCCGCCTTTTGCTGGGCCTGAAGGATACGTAGGAAGGTGTCTTGCGCCAGGTCGGCGGCCTGGGCCGAACAGCCCAGCCGGCGATACAGCCATTGCTTGAGCCATCCGTTGTGCTCGGCGTAGACCTGACTGAGATCGTCGTTGATCACGGGTATCCCTCCGGGTTGAGGAGCGCACCTTAGATGATAACGATTATCAAATCAATTTCTTTGCAGGTGGTTGCAGCCGGCATCATTCGCTGGGCATCATCAACCTCTCTCAACCACGCCAAGGAATGCCGACATGCCTGCCTATCTTGTTGCGCAGAACGAATTGCTTGTAGGGGACGGCCTGGTGGTCGAGGCGCCGGCCGGGGAAGGGCCTTACGCCGTGGTGTTCGAGGACGACGAGGAAACCGGCTATTTCTACGCCCTGGATTCCTCGGGCGGCGGCAACCCGATCCAGAATGCGTTGCACATCTACGACGTGGAGAGCGTCGCCGACCGGGACAAGCCCTCGACGGTCAAGATTGCCTGGTCCGAGGACCACCGCAAGGCGCTGCTGCTGATCAACGATTACCCCCATGCGGTCTTCGATTTCGAAGCCAAACAGGGCCATTGCCGTACTGGGTTCCCGTTGCCGATGGACAACGGCTGGTCGCACGCGGGCCATGAGTGGGATGACAGCGCACTGCGGCATTTTGCCTGACGGTTTTCAGTGGGCACCTGGCAACAACCTTTCCGAATCAAGCACAAGGACGAGCCGCTCATGACGGAGCAGATGATCTATAGCGTCGAAGGCGAGAGCCAGGCATTGAAGGAAGCCGTGGCCAGCGCCCAGGCGACGTTCAAGTTCTACTGGCGGGAAATGTCATGGGAGGCACGTCGCATCGTCAAGTGCCTCGACATGGCGGCCGTCAAGTTGTCCTTCATGCTTGATCCGGATGACCCGGATATCCCCGTGGTCGAAAACATGTGGGTCAGCGATGTCGACTTCGACGGTGAAACAGTCACCGGTGTGCTGATGAACGAACCCCGCTGGGCGACCGAATTCAAGTCTGGCGACTCGGTGTCGCTACCTTTTGCGGCGCTCAATGACTGGATGTACGTCCGTGGTGGCCACGTGTATGGCGGTTTTACCGTCGATGCGTTGCGCAGCAGCATGAGCGACGACGAGCGAGCCGGGCATGACGCAGCCTGGGGCCTGGACTTCGGCGAGCCGGGTACCATCGAAGTGGCCCCCGCCGCCGAGGGCCACGCACCCTGGCTGCTGTCGCGGGCATTGAGCAGCGTGGCGGACCAGCAGCTGCTGGCGCAGCTGGACCAAGGCGACCATCCCATGGCCGTGAACATGCGCGAGAAAATCGAAGAGGCGTTGCAGCAATACCCCGGCATGATCACTGATCTCGACGACGGTGGCTGGTTGCTCCTGCATCGGGAAGTCCTGGCGGGTAACTACCCGGTGGTACAGGCACTGTTGCGTCACGGGGCCAATCCGCTGGCGACCAACAGCAATGGCCAGACGTCGCAGGCGCTGGCGCATGAAGCCGGCTGGCCACGCATCGCGCGGTTGCTGCAAGGTGATGTGGCCGATGAGCCTGAGCCGGTTGAGGCCAAAGGCTTCTCGCTGCGGCCTGTCGGGCTGCTGCTGGTCGTAGTCGCGCTGACGTGGCTGTACTTTCTGGTGGTCGCCCCCGTGAATAGCGCCAGGGCAGGGCACGCGGTCGAAGTGGCAGGCAAGTGGGACTTCGTGACTGCCGTTTTCGTGCTGGGTTTCGGGGCCTTCTGCAGCAATGGCGCCGGGTACTTCAAGCTGCGCCAGCGGACCCCGCAGTGGGGGGGATGCCGGGCATTGGATATCGGCGCCATGCTGGTCGCACTGTTGATTGCCTTTGCATTGCATGATCAGGTGCAGCGCTACGTCATCGGTCTCTAGCTTCGGTAGGCTCGGGCGATCAGGATCAGTTTCACATGCGGGGGACAAGTTCCATGCATGAACCTATCAACGGTATCGAGGCGGTGGTGTTCGATCTTGGCGGCGTGCTGGTCGACTGAAACCCACGCTATCTGTTTCGCAAGATCTTCGTGGATGACGAAGTGGCGATGGAGGCGTTTTTGGCCAACGTCTGCAACGCGGCCTGGAACGAGCGCCAGGACCGTGGCCGATCATGGGCGGCGGCGATCGAGGAGGCCATTGCCGAGCACCCGGCGCATCAGGCGCACATCAGGGCATACCGCGAGCGTTGGGAGGAAATGCTGGCCGGCGCCCTGGACGGCACGGTCCAGGTGCTGGACGAACTGCACAGTGCCGGCGTGCGGCTGATTGCCTTGACCAACTGGTCGGCAGAGACCTTCCACTATGCCGAGCAGCGTTTTGCGTTCCTCGAGAAATTCGAAGGGGTGCTGGTGTCGGGAAGGGAAAACCTGATGAAGCCTGAACCGGAGATTTTCCAGTTGCTGCTTCGCCGATATGGGCTCGCCCCGTCGCGCACGCTGTTCATCGACGATGTGCAGAAGAACGTGGATGCGGCGAAAGAGCAGGGGATGCACGCCGTGCGCTTTGTCGATGCGCAGCAACTGCGCCAGGCGCTTGTAGAGCTTGATCTGGTGCGGTAGTAGGTTGGGCCGCCGATACGGAGCCAGGGGCCGCTATGCGGCCCCTTTTTTGCCCTTCAGAGTCAGATCAAGCCTTCGGCCTGGAGGGTTTTCTGCACGGCCGGGCGGCTGGCGATGCGTTTCTGGAACGCCGCCACCGATGGCCAGGGTGAAAGGTCAATGCCCAGCATCGGCGCCCAGTTCACGATGGTAAACAGGTAGGCATCGGCCACGCTGAAGTGCTTGCCGGTCAGGAAGTCGTTGCCTTGCAGGGCCTTGTCCACGAAGCCCAGGCGTTTGCCGAAGGTCTCTATGGTCTTGCTCTTGGCTTCTGGGCTGATGCTTGGGTTGAACAAGGCGGCGAGGGTCTTGTGCACCTCGGTGCCAATGAAATTCAGCCATTCCTGTACCCGCGCGCGTTCCAGCGAGCCTGCAGGGGGCAGCAGGTTGGCCTGGGGTTTCTGGTCGGCAAGGTACTGGATGATGGCCGGGCCTTCGGTGAGGACTTCGCCGTTATCCAGTTGCAGGGCGGGAACGTAACCTTTGCTATTGATCGTGTAGAAATCCGCGCCGCTGGCGGTCGTGTGCTGCTTGAGGTCTACTTTTTCGACGGTGTAGGGCAGGTCCAATTCGTTCAGGACAATGTGCGGCGAGAGCGAACAGGCACCTGGCGTGTAAAAGAGCTTCATTTTCTTCTCCCATTCGAGCGGGTCAGTCGTGTGAAGGCTGGCGAGGTGAGGCACTGTGCAGCGCACAGGTTATGACACCAAAGCAGCCTTTCACGCAAGCTGCCTTGCGAACACTTGAGCGGTTATCGACTCAACGGCGAAGCAGCACGCAGGCTGTTACCCACTCGCGGATTCGAGTGCAGCCCTCGGTGGCTCTTCATCTGAATGTTGATTAGACATGAGCAGCGCTAAAGTTTTTTTGAAATCAATTCAGTGGTCTTCGCTCAAAACCGTCCTTTAAAATGCCCCTCAATCAGAAACAATGCATAACGCGTTAGCTGAGTAGCAGAGCGATACAGTGCATTGAAACCATTACGAGATCAGGGTGTCAGGCCAAAATGAGCAATGACTTTGCATTTGCCATCAAGAGTATTTGTTTCGATGAGAATTATCAGCCATCAAACAAAACGCGCATCACTACCAATTTCGCCAACTTGGCGAGAGGGGCCAGTCGCCAGGAGAACCTGCGCAATACCTTGAAGATGATTGATAATCGCTTCAATGCGCTAGCGCACTGGGATAACCCCAAGGCGGATCGGTACTCGGTCGAACTTGAGATCATTTCTGTCGAAATGAATATTGCGGCCGAGCACAGCGATCATGCGCTGCCCTTGATTGAAATCCTGAAAACGACGGTCGTTGACCGTCAGACCAATGCACGCATAGCCGGCATGGTGGGGAACAACTTCTCATCGTACGTGCGGGATTATGACTTCAGCGTGCTGTTGCTGGGGCATAACAAGGACCGGGCGGCGTTCAGTACACCCGATAACTTTGGCGATCTCCACGGCAAGCTGTTCAAGTCGTTTGTCAGCTCGCACGCTTACAAGGCGCACTTCAACAAGCCGCCTGTCATCTGCCTGAGTGTCTCCAGTGCCAAGACTTACCAGCGCACGGAGAATCAGCATCCGGTACTCGGTGTTGAATACCAGCAGGATGAATACTCCCTGACCGATGAGTATTTCAAGAAGATGGGCCTGAAAGTTCGTTACTTCATGCCGCCGAACAGTGTTGCACCCCTGGCCTTCTATTTTGCCGGTGACTTGCTGGGTGACTACACCAACCTGGAATTGATCAGCACCATCAGCACCATGGATACGTTCCAGAAAATTTACCGTCCTGAAATCTACAATGCGAACTCCGCAGCTGGAAAGTCTTATCAGCCCAGCTTGCAACATCAGGACTATTCGCTGACGCGTATTGTCTATGACCGAGAAGAGCGGGGCCGGCTCGCAATTGAGCAGGGGAAATTTGCCGAAGAGCACTTCATCAAACCGTTCCACGCCATTCTTGAACAATGGTCTGCGCGTCACGCCGCTTGAATCGTCCAACGTACAAGGTCTTTTATTGTGAAAAAATTGCTCCCCACATCAACGGCTGGCAGCTTGCCTAAACCTTCCTGGCTTGCAGAACCTGAAAAACTTTGGTCGCCGTGGAAACTGGAAGGTGATGCACTGATCGAAGGCCAGCAAGACGCCCTGCGCTTGGCTTTGCAAGAGCAGCAACACGCCGCTATCGATATCGTCAGTGATGGCGAGCAAACACGTCAGCACTTCGTCACGACCTTCATCGAGCACCTCGATGGCGTGGATTTTGAAAAGCGTGAAACCGTCAGGATTCGTGATCGTTACGATGCCAGCGTGCCAACGGTGGTAGGTGCCGTTGCTCGTCGCAAGCCCGTATTCGTCGAGGATGCCAAGTTCCTGCGTCAGCAAACCTCGCAACCGATCAAATGGGCGCTGCCAGGCCCGATGACCATGATCGACACGCTGTATGACGCGCACTACAAGAGCCGCGAAAAGCTGGCTTGGGAATTCGCCAAGATCCTCAACCAGGAAGCCCGCGAGCTTGAAGCGGCCGGCGTCGATATCATTCAGTTCGATGAACCCGCTTTCAACGTGTTCTTCGACGAGGTGAACGATTGGGGCGTCGCAACGCTGGAGCGAGCCATCGAAGGCCTCAAGTGCGAAACTGCCGTGCACATCTGCTACGGCTACGGCATCAAGGCCAACACCGACTGGAAAAAGACCTTGGGCGCTGAATGGCGTCAATACGAAGAGGCCTTCCCCAAGCTGCAGAAGTCCAGCATCGATATCATCTCGCTGGAGTGCCACAACTCCCACGTGCCTATGGACCTGATCGAACTGATCCGTGGCAAGAAAGTGATGGTAGGCGCCATCGATGTGGCCAACCACGCTATCGAAACCCCAGAGGAAGTCGCCAACACGCTGCGCAAGGCCCTTCAGTTCGTAGACGCCGACAAGCTCTACCCATGCACCAACTGCGGTATGGCGCCGCTGCCCCGTCACGTGGCAAGAGGCAAGCTCAATGCGTTGAGTGCCGGCGCGGAGATTGTCCGCCAAGAGCTCTTGAGCCAGCGCTGAGCCTGAGTCGAAGGTGGCAAGCGAAGGCGCAGGTGGCGTTCAGCCCGAATGCTCGGGCTGATTCGCCCTTCATTGCACCTTCGAGCGGTAATCAATACCCAGGAACTACCATGTCATTCCCTGATACTGCTATCGAGCCGACGAGCTTTCGCGAAGCGCTTGGGCACTACGCGTCCGGCATCACGGTGATCACGACGCATGTCGATGACGAGCCGATTGGCTTCACCTGCCAATCGTTCTACAGCGTGTCGATGAGCCCGCCGCTGGTGTCATTCAGTGTCATGTCCAACTCGGCCAGCTATCCCAGAATCCGCCTGGCAGGCCGCTTCGCGGTCAACATTCTGTCCGGTGAACAGGTCAATATCTCCAACCAGTTCGCTCGGCGAGGCACGGACAAGTGGCACGGGGTCGAGTGGCACCGATCGCCTTTGGGCAATCCAATCATTGCTGGCAGCCTGTACTGGCTCGATTGTGAAATCCACGCAGAGCACGAAGCGGGCGACCATCTGATCGTGATCGGTGAGGTGAAGGCGTTCAACCTGCAGAAGGCTGCTGATTCGCAGCCATTGCTGTACTTCAAGGGACAATACTGCAACCTCGCTGAACTCGCCGCGGTTTGAGCGCGCCTTCGGTCCTCCTCATTCTGCCCGAAGCGATTTTCCCGGCTGCATGGTCTGCTCCACCTGTTCTTCGAACCAGCTCAACACTGCCTGGCACGCGGGATGAGCAACGCCGCTGTCCCGTAGCCACAGGGCATACACACCGCCAGTCTTCAGGGCTTCGCCGAACGGCACCACCAGGTCGCCGCGTACCAGCGCGTCGTGGGCCAGCATGCGGTCGGTCATGGCGATGCCCAAGCCGCGGGCGGCGGCGTCCAGCGCCAGGTCGTCGAGGTTGAACAGCAGGTGCTGGTAGTTGTGCACGGGCAGGTTTTTCTGCGCCTTGAGCCACAGGTTCCATTCGTAGCGCGAGGTGGAGCCGTGGATCAGCGAATGCCCGGCCAGTGCTTCGGCCGAACGGGGCAGGGCGCGGCCGTCGTTCAGCTGCGCGGCGCACACCGGGATCAGGTATTCGTCGAACAGTGGCGTCAGCCGGCGGTCGTCCAGGCCGTCAGGCAGGTACAGCACATAGGCATCGCAGTCACCGCCTTCGTCCACCCGTTCCCCGCTGACGGTCTCGATGGACAGGGTCAGTCCCGGGTTTACCGCATAGAACGAACTCAACCGTGGCAACAGCCAGCGCACTGCCAGGGATACGAATATGCGGATGCGGAAAGGGCGGTCCAGGGGCGCTGGCGCCAAGCGCTGTTCCAACGTGCGCAGGGCCTTGAGCAGGTCCCGCGCCACCTCGTAGACCTCGCGACCGTGCCCGGTAAGGGCGACCTTGCGGCTGGTGCGGTCGAACAGCACGGTCTGGTAGTGCTCTTCCAGTTGCTGAATCTGCCGGCTGATCGCGCTCTGGGTCAGGTGCAACTGGCGGGCGGCTTCGGTGAAGTTGCGGGTATCCGCAACCCGGACCAGCGCCAACAGTGCTTGCAGCGAGGGCACACGAAGGTTTGTATCCATGCAAATTCCGAATGGATGGATGAATTATTAGCGTTAGAAGTCTCCGTGCCATCTCCTTAGATTAAGGGCATGCAGCGGGCTTTCGGGGATCTTTGGTCGATCACGCCTGCGCATCGATTGTGAAGGAGTGACAGACAATGAACAACCACTGCGGCTGGATCGCCCTGGCTGGAGAGTCGCCGGTAAAGCCGCGCCTTTTGGGCACGCACCAGGCCGACTGGCTGATTATCGGCGGCGGCATCACCGGCCTCTCGGCAGCCCACACCTTGGCGCGGCAATTGCCCTCGCAACGGGTGGTGTTGCTCGACCGCCAGCGCGTCGCCCAAGGTGCGTCGGCGCGCAATTCCGGGTTTGTGGTCAGCCATGAGTTGCCAGGGGCTGACGAACTCATCGGCACGGCGGGGTTTGCCGGCTACCAGGTCGCGTCGCGTATTGGCGTGGCGGCCGGGAATGAGGTGCGTCGGCGGATCGCCGAACTGGCGCTGGACTGCGAGCTCAATGATGGCGGCTACCACTTTGCGGTGCATGAACCGGCGCATCTGCAGCAGGTCGAGCAGACCCTGGAAACACTTGCAGCCGTGGGTGCCCAGGCGCAGTTCCTCGAAGGCACGGCTTTGCAACAGCGCCTGTGCTCGTCGTTCTATGCCCGCGCCATTCACTGCGCGGGTGGCAACGGGCTGATGCAGCCGGCCCGCTACGTCAAAGGCCTGGCCGACAGCCTGCCGGAGCAGGTGAAAGTCTTCGAGCACAGCGGCGTCACCGCGCTGCGCCGTCGCCCAGGCAAAGGCTGGACTGCGCATACCGAAGCAGGCGAAGTGCAGGCCCGGCAGGTCCTGGTCTGTGTGGGCGCGTTCCTGCCACGGGTCGGCCTCAAGCGCAGTGGCACGTTCCCGCTGGAGCTGAGCGCCAGCATCACCCGTCCGCTCACCGAAGGGCCCTGGCAGCAATTGTTCGACGACCAGGGCTGGGGTGTGCTGTCCACCTTGCCGGGTGGCTGCACCTTGCGCCTGCTGCCGGGGCGCCGCCTGCTGATCCGCAACACCGTTGAGTATCGCCAGCGCGACATCGATGCCGCTGGCCTGGCGGTACGCCAGCGCGAGCACCTGGGGGGCCTGGAAAAGCGCTTCCCGGGCATCACCGGCCAGGACCTCGAATACACCTGGACCGGCCACCTCAGCGGCACCCGCTCCGGCGAGCCGTACTTCGCCCGGGTCGAGGACGGCTTGTATGCCGTGGCCGGGTGCAATGGCTCCGGTGTCGCCCGCGGCACCTTGTGGGGCCGCTTGCTGGTGGAGATGGCCATGGGCGCCGATTCGGCCTTGCTGAGCGATGTGCTTGGCCAGGCCCGCCCGGGCTACCTGCCGCCACGGCCGTTCTTCGACCTGGGCGCCAGCGTTCGCATGGCCTGGGAAGTGCGCCGCGCCCAGGGCGAGCGCTGACCTACCTTTCAAACAAGAACAAGAGAGCGAATCCATGAGCAAGCACATCTGCGTGGCCCTGTTGTCCTCGGCGTTGCTGGCGACGGCAGCGCATGCCGAAGAACGGGTCAATATCGCCAACTGGAGCGGCTACATCGCCGATGACACGCTGGCCGAGTTCACCCGGCGCGCCGGCATCCAGACCACCTATGACCTGATCGACAGCAACGAAACCACAGAAGCCAAGCTGATGACCGGCAACAGCGGTTACGACCTGGCGAGCCCGTCGAACCACTTCCTGCCGCGCCTGATCAAGGCGGGGGCCATCGAGGAATTGGACCGCAGCCAGCTGCCCAACTGGCATAACCTCGATCCCAAGCTGATGAAGATCCTGGAGGCCAGCGACCCTGGCAACCGCTACGCGATCCCGTACATGTGGGTGACCACAGGCATTGGCTACAACGTGGAGAAGATCAAGGCGATCTTCGGCAGCACCGAGGTGACCCAGTCCTGGGACCTGTTGTTCAAGCCGGAAAGCATCCAGAAGCTCAGCCAGTGCGGCGTGGCATTCCTCGACAACCCGACGCAGATCGTTTCCATCACCCTGAAGACACTGGGCCTGGACCCGCATAGCGAGAACCCTCAGGACCTGAAGAAGGCCGAAGCGGCGTTGCTTGCGGTGCGGCCATACATCAGTTACTTCCATCAGTCCAAGTACGTGAGTGACTTGGCCAACGGCAATATTTGCGTGGCCATCGGTTTCAGCGGGGACGTGTTGCAGGCCATGAGCAGTGCCAGGCAGGCTGGGAACGGGGTGGATGTGGGTTACAGCATTCCGCGTGAAGGCTCGACCGTGGCGGTTGACATGGTGGTGATGCCCAAGGGGGCTCCGCACCGGCAGAATGGGTACGCGTACCTGAACTATCTGCTGGAGCCGAAGGTGATCGCCAACATCAGCAATGCGGTGAAGTACCCGAACGGGAATGCCGCAGCGCTGGAATACATCACGCCTGAACTGCGCGACAACCCGGCAATCTACCCGCCGGAATCGGTACTCGACACGCTGTTCCCGATCAAGACCTTGTCGCCAGCGGGGATGCGCCTGAGCACCCGGCTATGGACCCGAGTGACAAGTGGCAAGTGATACGGCGGGGTCGCAGCCTTGGCTGTGACCCATCGCCAACGACCGCCTGCCGTCAGCCAGCCTGTGCCGCCAGGCTGTTACTGACATTACGCCCCAGCACCAGCACCGTGACAAAGCCGCAGCCCACCAGCGCCGTGGCCAGGCTCAACAGCACCGAGCTGCCCATCTGGTCGACGATACGCCCACCGAAGAACGAGCCCAGGGCGATGATCACCTGGAACATGGCCACGAACAGCGGCATGCCGCGCTCGACGTCCTTGGGTGCCACGACGAACATCCAGATGCTGGAGCAGGCCGGGAATGCGCCGAAGGCGAAGCCCCACAGTGCGATCAGCATCGCCGCGCCGGTCAGGCCGGTGGCGAAGTAGGGGAACAGCGCA
Organism: Pseudomonas sp. SMN11; assembly: GCF_052041945.1. Classification (NCBI taxonomy): domain Bacteria; kingdom Pseudomonadati; phylum Pseudomonadota; class Gammaproteobacteria; order Pseudomonadales; family Pseudomonadaceae; genus Pseudomonas; species Pseudomonas sp. SMN11. The sequence continues at coordinate 73,413 of NZ_JBKGGW010000030.1, forward strand.
GTGCTGAGGCCGATCATCACCGCTACCAGCATCAACGTGTGGCGTACGCTCTGGTTGGCGGCGTAGCCGGCGAACAGGTTGCCAATCACCCCGGCCACGCCATAGAGCAGCAACAGCGAGCCGATGGTGGGCCCGTCGAAGCCCGAACTTTGTTTGAAGAACGGCGCAACGTAGGTGTACGCGGCAAAGTGCGCCAGGCCAATCAGCAGCACGGCGATCAAGCCAACCCGGGCTTGCGGGTTGATGAACAGCGCTGGCAGGTCACTGACGCGAATGGCCTTGTCCGGGTTGAGCCGCGGCAGCAAGAACAGCTGCGCGAGCAGTACCGGCACGCCGACCAGCGCGGTGGCCAGGAAGGTCATGCGCCAGCCCATCAGGCCGCTCAGCCAGGTGCCCACGGGCACGCCCAGCACGGTGGCCAGGGTCACGCCGGCCATGATGATCGAGGTGGCCCGGGCCACGCTCACGCCCTTGGGCGCCAGGCGGCCGCTGAGGGCAATGGCGGTGGCCCAGAAGCCGCCGATGCTGATGCCCAGCAGGACACGACCGAACAGCAGCAGGCTGAAGTCGCTGGCATAGGCCACCACCGCGTTGGCGATGATCATGATCAGCGTCAGGCCGATCAGCAGGTAGCGCCGGTCCATGGCGCCAATGCCCACCGACAGCAGCGGCGCGGCGAGGGCCGCCATGATGCCGGGCAGGGTCACCATCAGTCCGGCATGGCCGGCGCTGATGCCCAGGTCGCTGGCCACATCGTTGAGCACGCCCACCGGGAGAAACTCGCTGGTAACCAGGGCGAAGGCGCCCACGGCGACCGAGAGAATCGCCAGCCACTGCTGCCTGACGCTTTGTTGATCATGTTCGGGACGGCCGTGTGAGGCCTGACTGACGCTTGGCATGTTCCTGATTCCAAGGTGAGGTCGCCTGTTGCAGGCGAAGGGGAGGGAAAATTGAAGGCGATTATAAAGGCCGGTTTCGCCAAGCTGGCAGGCGAGCCGCTCGATAGTATTCATCAACGTGATCGATGGGACGCGCTGGCTAGAGCACTGCGCCGGTTTGTATCACAGCGTATCCAGGGGGGATACAGATACGCTTTGAGTTGATCCGCCAGGGATCGTGACACAAGCCAGGTACTTTCCAGCCTTTTAATGGGCTCCATCGAAGCGATGCAGTAACGCCTCGGTTCAAACACCCCATTGAAGCCCGGAGAGCCCCACCATGAACCGCAAAGCCGTCTACGCCGCCTGCCTGTTCGCCGCACTCAACGTCTGCACCCTGGCCGCCCGCGCCGAAGCTGCCGACAATGTCCGCACTTACACCTATGGCACCCAGCTGGACATCAAGAAAGTGTTGTCGACCAGCCAGGACGCTACGCCGACTTGCGGGGTGGTCAATGCCAAACTCACCTACCTCGACTCCCACGACCAGACCCAGGTGCTGAACTACCGCACCTTCGGCGACCACTGCATCGGTGAGAACTGAAGCGGGCACTGCCCTGGCCCCGACAGAGGAGTCCTGCCATGAACTGGTAAGCACGACAGCCCGAATGCATGCCCGGCAGGCGCGAAACGGTCTTTACTGTTGAAGCGGAAACCACCGCGCCTGGCGCTCCCAGCCAAATTTCCCATGAGAGAAGCAAGATGCTCCTACATCGATCGACCTGGGTTGAAACGGAACGATTCCTCCAGCGCAGCCGGACCATCGTCATTCCCATCGGCTCCAACGAGCAGCACGGGCCGACAGGGCTGCTCGGCACCGACTGGATGTGCCCGGAAATCATCGCCTTCGAAGCGCAGAAGGCGGCGGATATCCTGGTCGCGCCTACCTTCAACATCGGCATGGCCCAGCACCACCTTGGCTTCCCCGGCACGATCTCGCTCAGGCCATCGACTTTCATTGCCGCGATCACCGACTGGGTTCGCTCACTGGCAGTGCATGGCTTCGAGAAGATCCTCTTCCTCAATGGCCACGGCGGTAACGTGGCCTCGATCGAGGCAGCCTTCTCCGAGATCTATGCCGAGGCCAGCTTTGCCCGCCGCCCGGCCGGGTTTGCCTTGAAACTGATCAACTGGTGGGACCTGGAAGGTGTCGAGGCCCTGGCCAAGGAGCAGTTCCCGACCGGCCACGGCATCCATGCCACGCCTTCGGAGATTGCCGTGACCCAGTGGGCCTATCCGGACTGCATCAAGACCGCCGACTATGCGCCGCAGATCGCCAACTGGGGCCCCATCCGCGAGGCCGTGGATTTCCGTGCGCGCCACCCGGACGGGCGGATGGGCTCGGACCCGGCCCAGGCTTCGCCGGAGAAGGGCGAAGCGCTGGTCAGGCTGGCGGCCCAGGGGCTGGTGAAGGCCGTGGAAGGGTTCAGCAGCGAAAGCAGAGCGGGGTGATGCAGCTCAACTCAAAGGCTTGCATGGCGGTGGCTGCTCCACCGCTAGCAGGCCGATGGGTATCTACGTGTAACCTGTGGCAGCATTTGCCACGTGATGCTTGAGTATGGATGCGAAGAAAACCAACAAATCCGGCTACACCTACCAGGCGGTCTACCGCTATCTGCTCGACTGGATCGAAGCGGCACCCTCGGATATCGAGCAGCGCCTGCCATCTTTGCGCCAACTGGCCCAGCGATTGAACGTTTCAGTCTCCAGTACCCAGTATGCCTATTCACTGCTTGAGGACGAGGGGCGGGTGCATGCACGCCCCAAACTCGGCTACTTCACCCGGGCCAGCAGCACGCCCTTGCGCGCCGAGCGCTCGCCGAGCCTGCTGGACACTGTGTTCGCCAATGCCCGTCAGCCCGGCATGCTGGCCCTTGGCAGCGATGCCCCGGCCATGCTGCTGTCGCTGGAAAAACCGTTGTTGATGATCGAGCGCGAACTCACGCGTCAGTACCCGTCTTCCCATGCGCCGCTCTACCAACCCTTCGGCGAGATGGCGTTACGCAGCGTGCTGGCGGAGTTCTACACCCGCTCGGCACACCGTTGCTGGCAGGCCGAGCATGTGTTCGTCGGCTCTGATCTGCGCAGCATCCTCGAACTGTCGCTGCGTGCCCTGGATCTCGAAGGCAAGGTGGCGTTGGTCGAATCGCCATGCAACTGGGCGGTGCTCAGGCAACTGCTGGCCGCACGCATGACCATCATCGAAGTGCCGTTGGCTGAGGATGGGCGCTTCGACCTGCAGCAGCTGCGCCTAATACTGGACAGCGAACCGGTGCGCCTGGTGGTGTTGTCGTCGGCCACCAGCGTGCCGCAAGGCGGCCTGATGCCGGCCGCAGACAAGCAACAGATCTGCCGCTGGCTGGCCGAGCATGATGTGTGGCTGTTCGAAAACGATGGCTACGGCGAGTTCTGCTTCCAGGCCGAGGCGCCACGTTACCGCGATTTCGCCGACCCGGACCGGTTGCTGGTATTCTCCACCTTCGACAAGGTGATCGGTTCGGAGGCACCCTACGGCTACCTGCTCTGCCGACGCCATACCGAGCAGTTGCAGCAGCTGTTTCTGGAGCGTGCTTTCCGCTTGTCGCCGATCCGCCAGAAGGCCATCGCCAAACTTTTCACTTCGCGTCGGTTCGAGCAGCATGTGCAGCGGCTGCGCACCCTGATGCGTGAGCGCATGATGCACATGAAGGCCCTGCTGGAAACCTATGGCCAAGGTTGCCTGCGCATCCATGAGCCGCAGGGCGGGGCGAGTTTCTGGCTGGAAGCGACCCGCTCGGTGGACATGCGCCGGGTCTTCGAGCGGCTGTTGGCGCAGCGTATCGTCATCGCGCCTGGGGAGATCTTCAGCCAACGTGGCCTTTGGCGCAGTCACTTGCGCCTGTGCTACACGCTGGACTGGAGCAAAGACATTCCCCAGGCGCTGCAGTGCCTGGTCAGGGCGATCCAGGACGAGGCCAGCCAGGACAGGGCTCAGACGCCATAGCAGTGGCGCATTTCAGGGAAGGTGCCGTCGCGTACTTCGTCACCGAAACGGGTACACGCCTCGCGGATCACCTGGGCAACGTCGGCATAAGGCTTGACGAAGCGGGGGACATGATCGCCACCCAACCCCAGCAGGTCCTCGGTCACCAGTACCTGGCCATCGCAAGCCGGTGATGCACCAATGCCGATGGTGGGTTTGTCGGTGGCGTCGGTGATTGCCCTGGCCACCGGTTCCGCGACCCCCTCCAGCAACAGGCTGAAGGCTCCGGCCTGCAGGTTGGCCTGGGCATCGGCGCGCAATGCCGCGCCGCTGTCCGGGCACAGCCCCTGGGCCTTGTAGCCGCCCATGACATTGATGAACTGGGGCATCAGGCCGATGTGTGCCATGACCGGTATGCCGCGCGCGACGAGAAATTCCACTGTACTGGCCAAGGCCTGATTGGCCTCCAGCTTGACAGCGTCACAGCCTGTGCTGGCGAGTACCTGGGCGCAATTGCGAAACGCCTGTTCATGGGATTCCTGGTAGCTGCCGAATGGCATGTCGGCAATCACGCAGGCCAGCCGCGTGCTGTCGACCACCGCCCGGGTGTGGGCGATGGTTTCGTCCAAGCGCATGCCCAGGGTAGAGGGGCGGCCGTAGCCGACCATGGCGGTGGAGTCACCGACCAGGATGAAATCGACCAGGGGGTCGATCACCCTGGCGATCGCGCTGCTGTATGCCGTCAGCGAAACGATTTTTTGCCGGCCTTTCATGGCGACCAGCTGTGGAACCGTCAGTCGTCTGTTGCGGATATGTGTGCTCATCAGTACCAGGCCTCGACATGTGGTCAAAGAGGACCTGATTATCGAGGCGTATATTGATGACTCAATATACAGATCTCACCAGAAAACCGGCACAGAGGTCGCTGCGTGATGGTCTTAAAGCTGGCGCAATCCCTTGTGGGAGCCGCGCTTGCCGGCGATGGGCCGCGAAGCGGCCCCCAGCTATTTATGCAACAACCACTAAACCTGTTTCTTCT
>NZ_JBKGGW010000031.1:0-77130 GCF_052041945.1 Pseudomonas sp. SMN11
GTCCTCCTCTCACCCCAACAGCCGCCAAAACTCTCAGATCTGGCTCACCCCACCGATCACGCCGGAACCATGGCAAACCCCACGCCGAAGCGGTTCCAGGCATTGATGGTGGCAATGGCCAAGGTCAGGTTGGCCACCTCGGCCGGCTCGAAATGCTGCTGCAGCGCTTCGTATTCCGGTTGCGGGGCACCTCGCTCGGGCAGCCGGGTCAGGCATTCCACCCAGGCCAGTGCAGCACGCTCACGCGGGGTGAAGTAAGTCGTTTCCTGCCAGACGCACAGGGTCTGCAAGCGCGCCTCGGTCTCACCAGCCTTGCGTGCATCATTGGCATGCATGTTCACGCAATAGGCGCAGCCGTTGATCTGCGAAGCCCGCAGGCGCACCAGCTCCAGCAGTGAGTTTTCCAGGCCACTCTTGGCCAGGGTCTGCTCCAGGCCGACCATGGCCTTGTAGGCTTCCGGCGAGTGTTTGGCCCATTCGATACGGTTGTGCATGCTGTGCTCCAGGGAATGTGTGGTGGATATGGCGCTACCATAGCGCCCACCGCCCATTGGCCCGATAGCCAATCGAGCGCTTTCCCGGGAGGCCAATCGGGCCATTAAGGTGGCCACTGACCTGCATCCAATCTCTTCATTTCTACCCTGACTGCCTGGACAGGATAATGGCCGGGTCTTGCTTGGGAGTATCGATTCGTGATGAGAGGGGCGTTGAACCTGTTGCTGGTGATCTTGCTGGCATTGAACCTGAGACCGATCCTGACCAGCATCGGCCCGTTGCTCGAGCCGATGCGCGCGAGCACCGGGCTGGGTTACCAGCAGGCGGCGCTGCTGACCGCGTTGCCGGTGCTGTGCATGGGGCTTGTGCCGTTGCTGCAGCCTTGGCTGCGGCGCTGGATCAGCGAACACGGTGGCATGCTTGGTGGCCTCGGCGCCATTGCCCTGGCTTGCCTGTGGCGGCTGCAACTGGACAGCGCCTGGGCGCTGATCGCCAGCGCAGTGCTGGCCGGGTTGGGCGTGGCGGTGGTGCAGGGCATGATGCCGGGCCTGGTCAATCGCTGGTTCCCCAGCCGCCTGGCCGGGACCATGGGCCTGTACTCGGCGGCGCTGATGAGTGGCGGTGGCCTGGCGGCGGTGCTCGGCCCGCATATCAGCGGGCACTTCGGCCACTGGCAAGTCGGGCTTGGCGTGTGGGCGATCCCGGCGGTACTGGCGGTGCTGGCCTGGGCCGTGTTACGTCCTCGGGACAGCGCGCCAAAGCTGGCAGGTGCCACGGGCGGGCACTGGTTCGGCACGCGCCGGGCCTGGCTGCTGGCGCTGTACTTCGGCCTGATCAATGGTGGCTATACCAGCATGGTCGCGTGGCTGCCGGCCTACCACCTGGAACACGGTGGCACCGCGCAGGGCGGGGGCGACCTGGTCGGCCTGATGACCATTTTCCAGGTCTGCGGTGCCCTGGGCCTGCCGCTGTTGCTACGCGGCCTGGCCGACCGTCGCCCGGGCTTGTGGTTGGCGCTGTCGATCCAGCTCGTTGGCTTCCTCGGCTTGCTGCTGGCTCCGACACTGGCCATGGGCCTGTGGGTAGCGATGATAGGCTTTGGCCTGGGCGCCTGCTTCAGCCTGAGTCTGACCTTGACCCTGGAGCATCTCAGGACGCCCGCTGAAGCTGGCAGCCTGGCGGCGTTCGTGCAGGGTATCGGCTTCATCATCACCGGCATCATCCCGTACATCACCGGTTGGTTGCGCGATGTCAGCGGTGACTTCCAGGCATCCTGGACATTGCTGACCGTCACGGTGCTGGCGATGCTGTTGGTGACGGCCTGTTTCGCCCCGCGCGGCTATGCAGCGGCCATCGCCCGGCCCAAGCAGGGTGGCCAGGCGGCGCTGGTCAACTGAGGCGTTGCAGGGTATCGCGGACCCGGTCCAGTGCCGGGTCGATATCCAGCAGCTCGATGGCGCCGAAGCCCAGCAGCAACCCCTGGCGAACCGGGGCTTCGCTGAAGAACGGCGCCAGCGAGTACAGGCCGACTTCCACCTTGCGGGCGAGGTTGGCCAGCAACTCGACATCCACCCCCGGCCGCGCCAGCGCGCTCAGGTGGAACCCGGCACTGGCGGGCACGGCGCTGAACCAGGGCGCCAGGTCGTCGCCCAGCCGCGCCAGGATGCGCTCGCGACGGCCGCTGTAGATGTCATGGCAGCGGCGGATGTGCTTGTTCAGGTGGCCCTCGCCAATGAACCGCGCCAGCGCCCACTGCAGCAAGGTCGGGCTGTGCCAGTCGCTCAGGTGCTTGGCCACGCAGGCGGCGCTGAGTACCGCCGGTGGCAGCACTGCGTAACCCAGGCGCAGCTCCGGCAGCAGGGTCTTGGAGAACGTCCCGACATACGCCACCAGCCCTTGCTGGTCGAGGCGCTGCAGGGCATCGGCGGCCGGGCCCTGGTAGCGGAATTCGCAGTCGTAGTCGTCCTCGATGATCAATGCACCGAGCTCGGCAGCCCGTGCCAGCAGGGCATGGCGGCGGGCTTCGCTCATCGGCATGCCGAGCGGAAACTGGTGCGAAGGGGTCACGTAGATCAGCCGGGTGCCCTCGGCAATGTGCGCCACGCACATCCCCTCATCGTCCACCGGTACCGACTGCAGCTTTGCCCCCAGGGCCAGGAACAGCTGGCGTGCCGGCGGGTAGCCGGGGTCTTCCATGGCCACTTGGCAGCCGGGCTCGACCAGCACCCGGGCGATCAGGTCCAACGCCTGCTGGGCACCGTTGCACACCAGCACGTCCGCCGCACTGCAATGCACGCCGCGGGCGTAGGCGATGTGGTGGGCGATGGCCTCGCGCAGTTCGGGCAGGCCCTGTGCGGAAAACTGCCGCTCGGGGTGCCGCTGGCTACGGCGCAGGGCGTAATTCAGGCAGCTGCGCCACTGGTCGAAGGGGAACTGCGCCTTGCTCGAGGCACCACCGACGAAGTCGTAGCGCGAGGGGGCTTCCTGGCTGCGCCGGGCAAGTACCGTGGCGCGCTGTTGCCAGCGCTGCAGTGATGCGGCAGCGGCCAGGGGCACGGTTTGCGTTTCACCACTGTGCAGCGGTTGGCGCGGGGTGATGAACGTGCCACGGCCGACCACGCCGCTGAGCAGGTTGTCGTAGGTCAGCCGCGAGTAGGCTTCGGCCACGGTCTTGCGTGACACGCCCAGTTGCTCGGCCAGCAGCCGGGTCGGCGGCAGTTGCGTGCCGGCGGCCAGGTGGCCGCTGTCGATGCCGGCGCGCAGTTGCTGGTAGAGCTGGTCGGCCAGGCCTTTGCGGCCGTCCAGGCGGATATGCAGTTCCATGATCACTGTCCGAAGCATGAGAGTGCTGAGGATAGCGGATCAGAGCCGGGCGGTGCTCACCGTGATATAGCCCTTGTCGTTCAGGTCGATGTGTATCACCGTTTCATCCGCCGACGCCTTGCGCTTTTGCTTGATGCACACACCTTTGACGCCGATGGCGCGCATACGGTGGGGGATGGCTCGCCCGCAAGGGTCGAAGAAGATTTCGCTGGCCAGCAGTTCGATGCGCTCGACCAGTTGCCGGGTGTGCTCGTCGGTGGCGCAGAAGAACATCACGCCTGACAGGTGCGGGTCGTCGTCCGGGTTGTTGATGTCGTGGGCCAGCAGTTCGCGCAGGGTGCTGCGCAGTTCGGCGTTGGTGCGTGAATCTGGGTGCATGCGCTGCCTCCTCTGGGTCGAGCTCTCGATCTTGTTTTCACCGACCTAAGGCGACAAGTAAGACGCTTCTCTATGTGCTGTAGGAACTTTCTAATTCTGCGAGGAGGGTGCTTGCGCTACATGGATGCGGCACAATCTTCGCCTGATTTCTGCACTGAGCGAGGACCCCGATGAACAGCCACTTCCAAACCGTCGACCTGCAAAAGGCCTACCGCCTGCTCAACCACGGGCCGACCGTACTGGTGTCGGCCAGCCATGGGGGGGTGGATAACGTCATGGCCGCTGCCTGGGCCTGTGCGCTGGACTTCGACCCACCCAAGGTCACCGTGGTGCTGGACAAAAGTACTCGCACCCGGCAACTGGTCGAGGGCAGCGGTTGGTTCGTCATCCAGGTGCCGACTGCTGCCCAGGCGCAGCTGACCCATCAGGTGGGGACTCGCAGCCTTTTCGACCAGCCGGACAAGCTGGCCAGCATCGGCGTCGAGCTGGCGCGGGTGGAGGGGCACGTGGCGCCGCTGGTCCAGGGCTGCTCGGCCTGGTTGATGTGTCGGGTGATCGAAGAGCCGCACAACCAGAGCACCTATGACCTGTTCATTGGTGAAGTGGCGGCGGCGTGGGCAGATGACCGGGTGTTCCGAGAGGGGCATTGGGCGTACGAGAATGCCGACCCGCAGTGGCGCAGCCTGCACTATGTGGCCGGTGGGCATTTCTATGCGATTGGCGAGGCGGTGGTGGTCGAATGAGGTTGCCCGTGCTGGCCTCATTCCTGTAGGAGCGGCCTTGCCGGGGCGCGGGACCGGTCGGAAGGGCTGCATAGCAGCCCCGGCGATATCTGCGTTAGCCCAGAAGCCTAGGGCCGCTTTGCGGCCCTTTCCGACCGGTCCGGCGCCCCGGCAAGGCCGCTCCTACAAGGCCGGTGTTACTGTTCAACCTCCTGTTTGAATTTCAAGCGCCACCCATGCAGCAACGGCTCGGTATACCCGCTTGGCTGTTCACGCCCCTTGAACACCAGTGCCTGCGCCGCTCGGAACGCATGCGAACCCGCGAAATTCCCGGCCATCGGCCGGTACGCCGGATCCCCGGCATTCTGCTGGTCCACCACTGTGGCCATGCGCTGCAAGGTCGCCTCGACCTGGTCATTGCCGACCACCCCATGGTGCAGCCAGTTGGCGATGTGCTGGGCCGAGATGCGCAACGTGGCGCGGTCTTCCATCAGCCCCACGTCATGGATGTCCGGCACCTTCGAGCAACCCACCCCTTGCTCCACCCAGCGCACCACGTAACCCAGGATGCCCTGGCAGTTGTTGTCCAGTTCGGCCTGGATAGCATCGGTACTCCAGGGCCGGTCCGGGCTTACCGGGATGCTCAGCAGGTCATGCAACAATTGCTCGCGCTCGGCGCCCAGGTCGACGCTTTCCAGTTGCGCCTGCACCGCCGGCACGTCCACCTGGTGATAATGCAGCGCATGCAAGGTCGCGGCGGTGGGCGAGGGCACCCAGGCGGTGTTGGCGCCGGCGCGGGGCTGGGCGATCTTCTGTTCGAGCATGGCCGCCATCAGGTCGGGCATGGCCCACATGCCCTTGCCGATCTGCGCCTTGCCGCGCAGGCCGCAGGCCAGGCCCACCAGTACGTTGCTGCGCTCGTAGGCCTGGATCCAGGCGCTGCCTTTCATGTCGCCCTTGCGCAGCATGGCGCCGGCTTCCATGGCGCTGTGCATCTCGTCGCCGGTGCGGTCGAGGAAACCGGTGTTGATGAACACCACCCGTGCTGCCGCGCTGGCGATGCAGGCCGCGAGGTTGACGCTGGTGCGCCGCTCTTCGTCCATGATGCCCATCTTCAAAGTGTGCCGGGGCAGGCCCAGCAGGTCCTCTACATGGCCGAACAGCTGGTCGGCGAAGGCCACTTCGGCCGGGCCATGCATCTTCGGTTTAACGATGTACAGGCTGCCTTCGCGGGAGTTGCCGCGACGCTTGAGATCGTGCAGGCCGATCAGGCTGGTGACCACGGCGTCGAGGATGCCTTCGGGGATCTCCCGGCCATCGCGGTCGTGGATCGCCGGGTTGGTCATCAGGTGGCCGACGTTGCGAATGAACAGTAGCGAGCGGCCGGGCAGGGTCAGTGGCTGGCCGTCCGCGCCGTGGTATTGGCGGTCCCTGGCCAGTGCACGGGTGAAGGTCTTGCCGCCTTTGCTTACCTGTTCGCTGAGGTCGCCTTTCATCAGGCCCAGCCAGTTGCGGTAGACGTTGACCTTGTCCACGGCATCCACCGCCGCCACCGAGTCCTCGCAGTCGATGATGGTGGTCAGCGCAGCTTCGACGAGTATGTCCTTGACCCCGGCGCGGTCGGCCTTGCCGATGGTGCTGGCCGGGTCGATCTGGATTTCGAAATGCAGGCGATGGTGTTGCAGCAGGATGGCTGTTGGCTGGCGGGGTTCGCCTTGGTAGCCGCGCAGTTGCGCAGGCGCTGTGAGGCCGACCTGGCGGCCATCGCTCAAGGTCACCTGCAGTTTGCCCTGATTGATCGCGTAGGCCTGGGCGTCCGTGTGGGATGCGCCTGCAAGCGGCGCCGAGCGGTCGAGAAAGTCCCGGCCGAGAGCGATCACACGGCCGCCGCGCACCGGGTTGTAGCCCTGGCCGCGCTCGGCGCCGTCGCTTTCGGGGATGGCATCGGTGCCGTACAGCGCGTCATACAGCGAGCCCCAGCGTGCGTTGGCGGCGTTCAGCGCGTAGCGGGCATTGCTCAGTGGCACAACCAGTTGCGGGCCGGCCTGCTCGGCAATTTCGCGGTCGACCTGTGTGGTGTTGATGCGCACTTGCTGCGGGTGTTCAACGATGTAGCCGATGCTGCGCAGGAAAGCCTGGTAGGCGGCCATGTCGCTGATCGGGCCAGGGTGCTGGCGGTGCCAGATGTCCAGTTCTTGCTGCAGGCGGTCGCGTTCGGCGAGCAGTTCGCGGTTGCGCGGGGCGAGGTCGTGGACCAGGGTGCTGAAGCCTTGCCAGAAGCTGGCGGCGTCGATTCCGGTGCCGGGCAGTACTTCATCTTCGATGAAGCGTTGCAGGATCGGGGCGACCTTGAGTGGATGAGTCATTGTCTTCTCGCTCGGTGTTCAGGTTTCAGAAAATATGCCGCGTCAAGGGGTGCGCTGTACTTGTGGAAGCCGCGCTTGCCGGCGATGGGCCGCAAAGCGGCCCCACGATTTCAAGTTTGTTGCATAAATTGCCGGGGCCGCTTTGCGGCCCATCGCCGGCAAGCGCGGCTCCTACGGGGACCGTGCAGATTTTTAAAGGGCGGCCACGCCCGCCTTGGCCACCTGGGCATCCTGCTCAGGCTTGACCCCGGACACGCCCACGGCGCCCACTACCTGGCCATCGACCAGCACCGGCACGCCGCCTTCCAGGCTGGTCAGCAACGGCGCGGTGACGAAGGCGGTACGCCCGCCATTGACCATCTGTTCGAAGTCGCGGGTCTCCTTGCGCCCCAAGGCAGCACTGCGTGCCTTTTCCACGGCGATGTAGGCACTGGACGGCGCACAGCCGTCCATGCGCTCCAGGGCCAGCGGATGGCCGCCGTCGTCGACCACGGCGATGGTCACGTTCCACTGTTGCGCCTGGGCTTCCTGGCGGGCAGCAGCGAGCAGGCGGGTCACTTCCGCCTGGCCGATCACGGGCTTGCTATGCATGGCTGTTCTCCTGGTTCAAGGCTGCTTCGACGATTTCGATCCAGTGCCGCACCGGCGTGCGCCCGGCCCCGTCGAGGTGGGTCTGGCAGCCGATGTTGGCGGTGGCGATGACTTGCGGCTTGCCGCTTTCCAGCGCATTCAGGCGGTTGTCGCGCAATTGCCGCGACAGTGCGGGCTGGGTCAGCGAATAGGTGCCGGCCGAGCCGCAACAGAGGTGGCCGTCTGGCACTGGGGTGAGGGTGAAGCCCAGGCGCGTCAGCAGGCTTTCCACCTGGCCGCCGAGCTTGAGCGCATGCTGCAGGGTGCATGGGCAATGGAAGGCCAGGCGCTGTTCGGCGCACAGGCCGAGCTGTTCAACCGGCTCGTCGCGCAGCACTTCGACCAGGTCCCGCGACAGGGCACTGACCCGTGCAGCCTTGGCGGCGTAGTGTGGGTCTTTTTCCAGCAGGTGGCCGTAGTCACGCACAAAGGCACCACAGCCACTGGCGGTCTGCACAATGGCCTCGGCGCCGGCTTCGATGGCCGGCCACCAGGCGTCGATATTGCGCCGGGCACGATCCAGGCCTTGCTCCTGGGCATTGAGGTGATAGTCCACCGCGCCGCAGCAGCCAGCTTCGTACGCTGGCTCCACGCTGATCCCAAGGCGGTCCAGCAGGCGCGCGGTGGCGGCGTTGGTGTTGGGCGACAAGGCGGCCTGCACGCAGCCTTCGAGCAGCAGGATGCGCCGGGCATGGCGAGGCGCGGGCCGTTCGCCGGCCGGCGTCACCTGGGCCGGCAGCTTGCTCTTGAGGTTGGCCGGCAGCACCGGCCGCAAGGCCTGGCCGGTGCGGGTCAGGGCCTTGAACAGCGCCGGGCGTGGCACCACGGCGCGCAGGCTCTGGCGCAGGAGGCGCTGGCCGAGCGGGCGCGGTACCTGCTGCTCGACCACGGCGCGGCCGATGTCCAGAAGGTCGTGGTACTTCACCCCCGACGGGCAGGTGGTCTCGCAGTTGCGGCAGGTCAGGCAGCGGTCCAGGTGCAGTTGCGTACTGGCGGTGACCGGCGCGCCTTCGAGCACTTGCTTGATCAGGTAGATGCGCCCACGGGGCCCGTCCAGTTCATCGCCGAGCAGTTGGTAGGTCGGGCAGGTGGCCGTGCAGAAACCGCAGTGCACGCAGGAACGCAGAATACTTTCGGCTTCTTCGCCACGGGGCAGGCGCTTGGCGGTCTCGCTCAGGTTGGTTTGCATGGGCGTGGCCTCACAGGTCCGGGTACAGGCGGCCAGGGTTGAACACGCCCTGCGGGTCGAGTTGCTGCTTGAGGGCGAGGTGATAGCGCATCAGCGCCGCCGGGAGCGGCGCGCTGCTGTCGTCGCCGGGGGCATAGCAGGTGGCGTGGCCGCCGACCTTGGCCACCCGTTCGCGGATCAGCTGCGCCGGTGCCGTCGATTTCAGCCAGCGCTGCGCGCCACCCCAGTCGATGAGCTGCAGCCCCGGCAGGTCGAGTTCACCGCTGGCCGTCGGCACCGACAGCCGCCACAGCGGCGCCGGGTCGTTGAAGAAGGCCAGGCGCTGTTCGCGCAGGTCGCTCCAGAAGCAGCTGTCGAGCACGTCTCCGCCCAGGCGCTGGCGGGCCGATTGCACCGAGCCTTCACCACCTTCCAGGCGCAGGTACAAGGTTTCGCCATCGTGGCAGGCGGCGCTGATCGGCAGCGGTTGCTGGCCCCATTCGGCCAGTTCGGCCAGGGCCTGGTGGCGGTCCATCGGCAGGCGCAGGCTGAGGCATTCGCGTGGGCGTGGCAGCACCTTCAGCGACACCTCGGTCAGCAGCCCCAGGCAGCCAAAGCTGCCGGCCATCAGCCGCGAGACGTCGAAGCCTGCGACGTTTTTCATCACCTCACCACCAAAACGCAGCAGCTTGCCGTGCCCGGTGATGACCCGCGTGCCGAGCACATAGTCGCGCACCGACCCGGCCCAGGGCCGGCGCGGCCCGGACAGCCCGGCCGCGACCATGCCGCCCAGGGTCGCCTCGGCGCCCAGGTGCGGCGGTTCGCAGGGCAGCATCTGTCCGGCCTCGTGCAGCGCCGCCTCGATCTCCAGTAGCGGCGTGCCAGCGCGGGCGGTGAGCACCAGCTCGGTGGGGTCGTAGCTGACGATGCCCCGGTGCTTGCGGGTATCGAGGATCTCGCCGGCCACCGGGCGGCCGAGCATGGCCTTGCTGTTGCCGCCCTGGATGCGCAGCGGCGTGCCCAGGTTCAGGGCCTGGTTGACCTGTTCGAGCAGGTCCTGGCTCATGTCGCGGTCCATGCTCATCAGAAGCGCTCCAGCTCGGGGAAGGGCAGTTGCCCGTGATGCACGTGCAGGGCGCCGAACTCGGCGCAGCGGTGCAGGGTGGGGATGTTCTTGCCCGGGTTGAGCAGCCCACGCGGGTCGAACGCCGCCTTCACGGCATGGAACAGGGTGATTTCGTCGCTGTTGAACTGCGCGCACATCTGGTTGATCTTCTCGCGCCCCACGCCGTGTTCGCCGGTGATGCTGCCACCCACCGCCACGCACAGCTCGAGGATGCGCCCGCCGATGGCCTCGGCGCGCTCAAGCTCGCCGGGCAGGTTGGCATCGAACAGGATCAATGGGTGCATGTTGCCGTCGCCGGCGTGGAACACGTTGGCCACGCGCAGGCCGTATTCCTCGCTCAGTTCGCTGATGCCCTTGAGCACCCGTGGCAATTCGCGGCGCGGAATGGTGCCGTCCATGCAGTAGTAGTCCGGTGAAATCCGCCCCACCGCCGGGAAGGCGTTCTTGCGCCCGGCCCAAAAGCGCACGCGCTCGGCTTCGTCGCAGGCCAGGCGCACTTCGCTGGCGCCGGCTTGCTTCAGCACCTCGGCGACCCGTTCGCAGTCATCCTGCACATCGGCTTCGACGCCATCCAGCTCGCACAGCAGGATGGCGGCCGCATCTACCGGGTAGCCGGCGTGGATGAAGTCCTCGGCGGCGCGGATCGCCAGGTTGTCCATCATCTCCAGGCCGCCGGGAATGATGCCGGCGGCGATGATTTCGGCCACCGCACGGCCGGCATCCTCGACGCGGTCGAAGCTGGCCAGCAGTACCCGCGCCACCTGGGGCTTGGGCAGCAGTTTGACGGTCACTTCGGTGACGATGCCGAGCATGCCCTCGGAGCCGGTGAACAGTGCCAGCAGGTCGAAGCCCGGGGTGTCGAGGGCGTCACTGCCCAGGGTCAGGCGTTCACCCTCGACGGTGAGGATCTCGACCTTGAGCAGGTTGTGCACGGTCAGGCCATATTTCAGGCAGTGCACGCCGCCGGCATTTTCGGCGACGTTGCCGCCGATCGAGCAGGCGATCTGCGAAGAAGGGTCGGGTGCGTAGTACAGGCCATGGGGTGCGGCGGCCTGGGAAATGGCCAAGTTGCGCACACCGGGCTGCACCCGGGCGAAGCGGCCCTGCGGATTGACTTCGAGAATGCGGTTGAAGCGCGCCATCACCAGCAGGATGCCCTTGGCCAGCGGCAGCGCGCCGCCCGACAGGCCAGTACCGGCGCCGCGTGCCACCACCGGCACGCCACGCAGGTGGCAGAGCTTGAGCAAAGTCTGCACCTGTTCCAGGCGATCGGGCAGTACCACCAGCAGCGGCACGGTGCGGTAGGCCGAGAGGCCGTCGCATTCATAAGGCTTGAGGTCTTCCGCGCGGTGCAGGATCTCAAGGTCGGGGAGGGCATCACGCAACGCTTGCAGCAGCGCGGGCAGGTCCACGGCGGGCAGCGTTCCGTCGACACGTTCGTCGTAGAGGATGTTCATCTGGCTCACTCAGCGGCAGTTTTTGTTGTTGTTGGCAAACCGATCACCCCTGCAGCCTGCGCGCTTGAGTGGGGGTGGTCGAGGGTGCGGGGAACTGGTCCTACCAGTTTTTCCACGAAGCACTGGTTATCTCTGGGTTCAAGCGGCTAGATTGGAGCCATCGACAGCAGTGGTCCTACCAGTTGGAGTCCGTGCATGGGCATTGAAGGCAAGGCCAAGGTTGCAGACCAGGTGGCCGAGCGGGTCGAGCGGCTGATCGTCGAAGGCGTGCTCAAGGTCGGCCAGGCCTTGCCATCGGAGCGGCGCCTGGTGGAGAAACTTGGCTGTTCGCGCTCGGCACTGCGTGAAGGCCTGCGCATTCTGCGTGGACGCGGCATCATCGACACCGAGCAGGGTCGCGGCTCGTTCGTCGCCGACCTTGCCGGGCAGGCCAGTGCCACGCCGTTGATGCACCTGTTCAGCTCTCAGCCGCGCACATTGTTCGACCTGCTGGAGGTGCGCGCCTTGCTGGAGGCCGAGTCAGCACGCCTGGCGGCCTTGCGCGCCACCGACATTGACCGCCTGCTGATCCGCAGGCGCTACGAAGACATGCTTGACGCCCATGCCTCTGCCGAAGCGCTCGACCCACGCGAGCACGCCCGGCGTGACCATGCCTTCCACCGCGCGATCAGCGAGGCGTCACACAACCCGGTACTGGTGCATACCCTGCAGTCGCTGAGTGACCTGACCCTGAGCACGGTGTTCGCCTCGGTCAACAACCTCTATTGCCGCCCGGCGCAAAAGCGCCAGATCGATCGTCAGCATGCGCGGTTGTATCACGCGGTGATGGAACAGTTGCCCGAGCAGGCCCAGCGGGCGGCGCGTGAACATATCAACGGGATACGCGACAGTTTGCGGGAGATCGAGCAGGAAGAGCAGCGGCTGGTCAGGGCGACCATGCGCATGGATGGTTGGGGTTGAGGTCATCCTGTGCCGGCCCTTTCGCGGGTAAACCGGCTCCCACAGGTACGCCACAGCCTTTGAATACTGTGCAGTACCTGTGGGAGCGGGCTTGCCCGCGAAGAGGCCGGTGCTGGCAATACATCAGTTGGCCAAGTGCCTGATCATCGCTACGGTGAGATAAAGCCGCGGAGCAATGCTGCCCAGTTCGATGTACTCATCGTCCCCATGCAACCCGGCCCCGACCACTCCCAGCGTTTCCAGCACCGCCGGTTTGTCGCTGCCCGGCACATAGGCATACCCGGCATCGGTGCCGAAGCGCATGGCTATTGGCTCGATCTTGTATCCAGCCTCCCCATACAGCTGCTGTGCTGTCTCTGCCAGCTTGCTCGAGGCCTGGTTACGTGCCAGCGGCGGTCGACCTTTCTCGACCACCACACTGGCCTGGGTGTCGGCCACCAGTTGCTTTTTCACGATACGCTGGGCGTCGCCCTGCACCCGGTCAGTCTCGCCCAGATCCGAATAGCGCATGTCCGCTTCTGCGGTGGCCAGTGCCGGGATGATATTGGCCTTTTCGCCTGCCTTGGCCAACGTCCAGTTCACCGTGGTGCCCTTGCTGGCGTCGCCGAGGTCGTTGAGCTGGAGCAGCTGGTGCGCGAGCTCGGTCAGCGCGTTGCGGCCTTCCTCGGGTGCGGAGCCGGCGTGGGATGCACGGCCTTTTACTTCAAGTTTGAGGCGGTTGATGCCATTGGTGGCGACGGTGACTGCATCTTTGTCCGGCGGTTCGTAAGAGAACACGTAATCATGCTTGCGAGCCAGTTCGGCAATGATCTGCCTGGACCCGGCAGAGCCCATTTCTTCGTCCGGGTTGAACAGCACGGTGAGCGTACGGTAGCCCTTGAACTGCTGATCGTTCAGCAACTTCAGCGCGTGCAGGATCATCGCCACGCCGCCCTTGGCATCGGCGACCCCCGGGCCATAGGCGCGTGGGCCATCGACCCGGAACGGGCGTTTGGCGACGGTGCCGGGGACGAACACGGTGTCGTAATGCACCATCAGCAGGAAGTCCTTGCTGCCGCTGCCTTTGAAAGTACCGACAATATTGTCGCCGACCGAAGGCTTGGCGGGGTGCGTCTGCACCTCGGCGCCCAAGGCCCTGAGACGCTTCACCAGTTCGGCACTGACTTGCGTCAGGCCCGCTTCGGTACCGGTGCCGGTGTCTACCGAAACCAGGCTCTTGAGGGTTTGCAGGTACGCCGGCTGTTCGTTTTCGGCTTGCTTGAGCAGGTCCTTGGGGGTGGGTTCAGCGGCAGGTGTCTGGGTACAGGCGATCAGCAGCGCCAGGGCGATGGCGTGGGGAGGGCGAGGCAATGGCATGGGGTCTTCCTTGTTATCGTAAACCCTTTAGCGTAGTTCCTGAGCTCGGCGTCGCGAGCAGTCCGGGCAGGAGCATCGCGCAATAGCAGAAGTGACAATATGAGATATGCAGGTCACGTCGCTTTCGCAAACACATGGTTAGGTGGCACCTGATTAATAACCAAGTGCCACCTAAGCCAGTGCATCAATGATGGGCAACCGGGTCATCCTGGGACAGAATTGCCCGGGCCAGCTCTTCGTCACTGGCCTGCAGCCCAGGATTGTCCTTGCGGGCCTGTTCCAGCGCCGACTCCACATAGGCGCCACGGATGGTCCCGCCACTGGCGACGAACGCAGAAAGCTCGTCACGGGCAGGAATAATTCGTTTGTCATCCTTGAAGGTCGAATACAGCGAGGCGGAAACACCGGCCGAGGTGGCGACGTCGCCCGCATCTACGCGGGCCAGGGCCGCACCGGCAGGCAGCAGGAGCAGCAGCGCAGGGGCGAGGAGTAGGTGGCGCATGTCGTGTTCTCCAGTAACGTGAAGCACAAGGAAATAAACCACTCAGTGATTAAGAAAGCGGGTGAGTGGCGGTAGTTCCCTGATTTCTGCCGCACCGTCGTTGTGCCTTACACCTCGCTGCCCAGCAAGCGCTGCAGCGAAGCGTCGAAATCGCGCAGGGCATCGGCCTTGGCGGCCTTTTCGTCTTCGAGCATCCGCGCCACATTGCTGACATCCTTGCGCGCACGCCCTTCGGCGCGACCGATGTAAGTCAGCTGGCTGTCGAAGAAGCGCGCCACCACCCGGCTTTCAACGTCTGCCGTGGCCAGGCGGCTTTCGCTGTCCAGCAGCACGATCACGTCCGGATGGTCGGCCAGCAGGCTGTCCAGGTCTTCATAGAAGGTCACCTCGGCGAACTGCTGGGCCAGTGAGTGCGCCAGCCAGTCGTAGGCCTGGCTGCCACCGCGCAGGGTGGCCACTGGAATGCTGCGCGGCTGTGCTTTGGTCACGGCCTTGCCACGGTGCTGCTGCAGGTAGCTGAGGGTGCTGTCGGCATTGCGCCCGAGCAGCACGGCCACGTGCTGCCCCGGGGCCAGCGCGACGCTGGAAATGGCGGTGGCTGAGTAGAAATGCCCGTAGGGCTGGGCAGCCTGCTGGCTAGCCGGCGCGGCACAACCGCCAAGGGCAGCGAACAGGGCGAGCAAAGCAGCGAGCATGCCGGTTTTCATGGGGAGAGCCTCATCGATCAGTGAATGCAGCCATATTCCGCCTGCCGTGGCTGCGGCGGAACTTGATGGCATTCATGGTGGCTATCGATGAGGTCGATGGATCAGCTCGGGCGGGCCATGAACTGCAGGATGCGCTCGCGCAGCCAGCGCTCGGCGGGGTCGTTGTCATGGGCGCCGCTCCAGACCATCGACAGCTCGGCCTCGGTGATCTCGAAGGGGGCGGGGTCGGCGCGCAGGCTGCCATCGTCGGCCAGGGCGCAGGCGGCGTAGTCTGGCACGGTGGCGATCATTTCGGTGTTGCGCAGCAGCGCGCGCAGGCTGCCGAACTGCGGCACGGCCAGCACCACCTTGCGGCAGCGGCCGATGCGCGCGAGGTCGAGGTCGATGTTACCGCTCATGTCACCGGAGAACGACACCATCACATGGGGCCGGGCGCAGTACTCGTCGAGGGTCAGCGGGCCCGGGCGGTCGTCGGCGCGCAGCACCCGCACGCCGATATCACGCAGCTTGCGGCGCTTGGCGGTGGCCGGCAGGTCAGTGGTGTAGCTCACGCCTACCGAGATCTCGCCACTGGCCAGCAGGCCCGGCATCAGCAGGAAGTTGGCGCGGCGCACCACCACGCTGATGTCCGGCGCCTCCTCGCGCAGCGCCTGCAGCAATGCGGGGAACAGGCCGAACTCGGCATCGTCCGACAGACCCAGGCGGAACTGGTTGCAACTGTTGGCCGGGTCGAAGTCGCGGGCGCGGCTGATGGCCGACGAAATCACGTCCATGGCCGGGCCCAGCTCGGCGAAGATCTGCATGGCCCGCGGCGTCGGTTCCATGGCCCGGCCGCTGCGGATCAGCAGTGGGTCGTCGAACAGCTCGCGCAGGCGGGCGAGGGCGGCGCTGACGGTGGACTGGGTGATGAACAGCTTTTCGCCGACGCGGGTCAGGTTGCGTTCGATCATCAGGGCTTCGAAAAGCACCAGCAGGTTCATGTCGACGCGGCGCAGGTCGTTGCGGTTCATGGGGCTTGGCTCACGGGGGCTGGAGGGGTTGGCGGTGTATTGAAGCACGACGCTGGCGGTTGTGCCTTGTATGGATGTGCCGGGGCTATCAACCCGCAAGAGCCACTCTATTAGACCTCTGCCCAAGCTCGACTAGTCTTTCCTCTGGCCCACCGAAATCCAGCTGCGGGCGGCGCGTCAGCACCTGTGTGCAAGACCGCGCCGCGGGTGGCGTGAGAGCTTCGCAAGCCCCGTGTCGGCACGTGACCGACCAGACCTGATGAAGGGGTAGGCATGAGCCCAAGTGCTCGGCTGAAAGAACACCTGGCATAGACCGGAAATCTGGATAACCGACCCAAAGGTAACAGCAGATGTCGAACGAATCGAAATGCCCGTTCCATCAAACCGCAGGTGGCGGCACCACCAACCGTGACTGGTGGCCTGACCAGCTCAACCTCAGGATTCTCCATCAACACTCGTCCAAGTCCAGCCCCGACCCGGACTTCGACTATGCCAAGGCGTTCAAGAGCCTCGATTTCCAGGCCCTGAAAAAAGACCTGACCGCCTTGATGACCGACTCCCAGGACTGGTGGCCAGCCGACTTCGGCCACTACGGCCCGTTGTTCATCCGCATGGCCTGGCACAGCGCCGGTACCTACCGCATCGGTGATGGCCGTGGCGGTGCCGGCTCTGGCCAGCAGCGTTTCGCGCCGCTCAACAGCTGGCCGGACAACGTCAGCCTGGACAAGGCCCGGCGCCTCCTGTGGCCGATCAAGCAGAAGTATGGCAACAAGATCTCCTGGGCCGACCTGATCGTGCTTACCGGGAACGTCGCACTGGAATCCATGGGCTTCAAGACCTTTGGCTTCTCGGGCGGGCGCGCCGACGTGTGGGAACCGGACGAAGACGTGTACTGGGGCTCGGAAAAGGTCTGGCTGGGTGGCGACACCCGCTACGGCAAGGAACAGCTCAAGGCCCAGCCGCCGGGCCAAGGTGACCTGGTCGCGGAGCCGGCCAAGCATCCGGAAGAAGAAAGCCGCGATCTCAGTGGCGAGCGCAACCTGGAAAACCCGCTGGCTGCCGTGCAGATGGGCCTGATCTATGTCAACCCGGAAGGCCCGGAAGGAAACCCTGACCCGGTGGCGTCGGGCAAGGACATCCGCGACACCTTCGGCCGCATGGCCATGAACGACGAAGAAACCGTGGCGCTTATCGCGGGCGGCCACGCTTTTGGCAAGACCCACGGTGCCGGCCCGGCCGACAACGTGGGCCCAGAGCCCGAAGCGGCAGGCCTGGAACTGCAGGGCCTGGGCTGGCCGAACAAGTTCGGCAGCGGCACGGGCGGCGATACCATCACCAGCGGCCTGGAAGTGACGTGGACGTCAACGCCGACGCAGTGGAGCAACGAGTACCTCAACAACTTGTTCAACTTCGAGTGGGAACTGACCAAGAGCCCGGCCGGCGCCCACCAGTGGCGACCGAAGGATGGCAAGGGTGCGGGTACCGTGCCGGATGCCCATGACGCGGGCAAACGCCATGCGCCTTCGATGCTCACCTCCGACCTGGCCCTGCGCTTCGACCCGATCTACGGGCCGATCGCCAAGCGTTTCAAGGACAACCCCGACCAGCTGGCAGATGCCTTCGCCCGTGCCTGGTACAAGCTGATCCACCGTGATATGGGCCCGCTGGCGCGTTACCTGGGCCCGGAAATGCCCAACGAAGAACTGCTGTGGCAAGACCCGCTGCCAAAAGCCGACCAGCCCGTGCTGGGTGAGCAGGATATTGCCGGGCTCAAGGCCAAGATTCTCGCTTCGGGTCTGAGCGTCGCCGAACTGGTTTCCACCGCTTGGGCGGCGGCCTCGACCTTCCGTGGCTCGGACAAGCGCGGTGGCGCCAACGGTGGCCGGCTGCGCCTGGCACCGCAGAAGGACTGGGCGGCGAACCAGGGCACCGGCAAGGTGCTGGCGGCGCTGGAGAAGATCCAGGGCGAATTCAACGCCGGTGGCAAGAAGGTCTCCCTGGCCGACCTGATTGTCCTGGCCGGCTCAGCCGCCGTGGAAAAGGCCGCCAAGGACGCCGGGCACAACGTCAGCGTGGGCTTCCGCCCGGGCCGGGTCGATGCCTCTCAGGCGCAGACCGACGTCGAGTCGTTTGCCGTGCTGGAACCGCTGGCCGATGGCTTCCGCAACTTCAGCAAGGCCCGCTACAGCGTCAAGGCCGAGAAGCTGCTGCTGGACAAGGCCCAGTTGCTGACCCTCACCGCGCCCGAACTGACCGTGCTGATTGGCGGCCTGCGCGTGCTCGGCGCCAACCATGGTGGCAGCAAGGACGGTGTGTTTACCGACAAGCCCGGCACCCTGAGCAACGACTTCTTCCGTAACCTGCTGGACATGGGCGTGGAATGGAAGCCGACGTCGGCGGACAACGAAAGCTTTGAAGGCCGCGATCGCAAGACCGGGCAGGTGAAGTGGACGGGTAGCCGGGTCGACCTGGTGTTTGGCTCGCATGCGCAATTGCGGGCGTTGAGCGAGGTGTATGGCAGCAGCGATGGCAAGGACAAGTTCGTCAAAGACTTCGTCGCCGCTTGGGAAAAAGTCATGGAGCTGGATCGCTTTGACCTGAAATGAATCGAGGGCGCTTTGCGCCCTTTTCGCGACACAAGGCCGCTCCTACAGGACAGCGCCACCTTTGCAGACGGCGCGATACCTGTAGGAGCGGCCTTGTGCCGCGAATGGGCTGCAAAGCAGCCCCACGGCCAGTGGCCATAGCGCCAATTCCAGGTCGGATAGATACAAAAGCGTCCTCGTTCGTTCTGTTGCAATGCTTCTCAGGCGGCCGGCCTGAACAGCGTGCTCACAACGACAAGGAACACCGACCATGCAAATGCCCCAGACCCTGAAAATCCGCAATGGCGACAAGGTCAAGCCGACCTTCTCCGCACAGGAGTACGCCGCCCGTCATGCCCGCCTGCGAGCCTACATGGCCGAGCAGGATATCGAGGCAGCCATCTTCACCTCGTACCACAACGTCAACTACTACAGCGACTTCCTCTACTGCTCGTTCGGCCGCCCCTACGCATTGGTGATCACCCAGGACAAGGTGGTGTCGATCAGCGCCAACATCGACGGCGGCCAGCCCTGGCGGCGCACGGTGGGCACCGACAACATCGTCTATACCGACTGGCAGCGCGACAACTACTTCGTCGCCATCCAGCAGGCCTTGCCCCTGGCCTCGCGCATCGGCGTCGAATACGACCACCTCAACCTGCAGAACCACGCCAAGCTCGCGGCCTGCTACCCCAAGGCCGACCTGCTGGACATCGGTGCCCCGTGCATGCGCATGCGCATGATCAAGTCGGCCGAGGAGCAGGCGCTGATCCGCCATGGCGCACGGGTTGCCGACATCGGTGGGGCGGCGGTGGTCGAGGCCCTGCGCGACCAGGTGCCGGAATATGAAGTGGCGCTGCATGCCACCCAGGCGATGGTCCGCGAGATCGCCCGAAGCTTCCCGGACGGCGAGCTGATGGACACCTGGACCTGGTTCCAGTCCGGGCTCAACACCGACGGCGCGCACAACCCGGTCACCAGCCGCCAGGTCAACAAGGGCGACATCCTTAGCCTCAACTGCTTCCCGATGATCGCCGGCTATTACACCGCGCTGGAGCGCACCTTGTTCCTCGACCATTGCCCGGACGACCACCTGCGCTTGTGGCAGGCCAACGTCGAAGTGCATGAAGCGGGCCTCAGGCTGGTGCGACCGGGCATGCGCTGCTGCGACATCGCCCGTGAACTCAACGAGATCTTCCTGCGTCACGACCTGCTGCAGTACCGCACGTTTGGCTATGGCCACTCGTTCGGTACGCTCAGCCACTACTACGGCCGGGAAGCCGGGCTGGAACTGCGCGAAGACATCGACACCGTGCTGGAACCGGGCATGGTGGTGTCGATCGAGCCGATGATCATGCTGCCCGAAGGGCGGCCAGGGGCGGGCGGTTACCGCGAGCATGACATCCTGATCGTCAATGAGCACGGGGCCGAGAACATCACCAAATTCCCCTATGGGCCGGAGCACAACATCATTCGCAAATAAGCACCGGCGTCGCCTGCTTCGCGGCCGAAGCCGCTCCCACAGAGTTACCGCCACCCTGAAGGCCGGTGAAATACCTGTGGAAGCGGCTTCAGCCGCGAAGAGGCCGGCCCCGACAACAAAAAAACAACTGTATGACCACCAGACCCTGCCGCCAATTAGAAGAATCAGAGGGTACCCGTCATGTCCAGCACCACCTTCAACGCTCCCTCCCTCGACGGCGCCGCACCCGACGCCGAACGTCAGGCCCTGCGCAAGGCCGCGCGCGCCAGTTTCATGGGCAATTTCGTCGAATGGTTCGACTACGCCGCCTACGGCTACCTCGCCACCATCATTGCCGCCACCTTCTTCCCACAGACCGACAAGACCAGCGGCCTGCTGGCGACCTTCGCCGTCTTTGCCCTGTCATTTCTGGTCCGCCCGCTGGGCGGCGTGGTCTGGGGGCATTTCGGCGATCGTCATGGCCGGCGCAACGCCCTGTCCTGGTCGATCCTGATCATGTCGATTTCAACCTTCTGTATCGGGCTGCTGCCAGGTTATGCGCAGATCGGCCTGTGGGCGCCCGGCCTGCTGTTGCTGATCCGCCTGGTCCAGGGCTTCTCCGCCTCGGGTGAATACGCCGGAGCTGCGGCGTTTCTTGCCGAGTATGCACCACCCGGCCGGCGGGGCCTGTACACCAGCATCGTCCCGGCCAGCACGGCGGCCGGGCTGCTGTTTGGTGCGGCATTTGTCGCGGTGCTGCATGAACTGCTGAGCAGCGAGGACTTGCACAGTTGGGGCTGGCGCCTGCCTTTCCTGCTGGCCGCACCGTTCGGCCTGGTTGGCCGTTACATCCGCATGAGCCTGCAGGACACACCGAAGTTTCTGGAGATGGAGCAGCGCCTGGAACACAAGGCCTGCATGACCCCGGCACCGATCCGCGAGCTGTTGGCGCGGCATCGTCGCAGCCTGGCCATCGGCCTCGGTGTCACCTGCCTCAACGCCGTGGCCTTCTACCTGCTGCTCAGCTACATGCCGACCTACCTGTCCAACGAAATGGGCATGAGCGAGCGCGATTCGTTCATTGCCTCCACGGTATCGCTGGCAACCTACATTGGGCTGATCTTTCTGATGGGGAGGCTGTCCGACCAGTTCGGCCGCAAGACCATGCTGGTGGTGGCTTCGCTGCTGTTTCTCGGCCTGACCGTACCCTTGTTCAAATTGCTCGACGGGCAGCCGTTGCTGGTGATTCTGACCATCCAGATTCTCTTCGGCGCAATGCTGGCGATGAACGACGGCACCTTGCCGTGCCTGCTGGCGGAAATCTTCCCGACCCAGGTGCGTTTCAGCGGCTTCGCCTTGAGCTTCAATCTGGCCAATGCGCTGTTTGGCGGGACCGCGCCGTTTATCGCCACCTGGTTGATCCAGGCCACAGGTAGCAAGCTGGCCCCGGCAGGCTACCTGCTGGCGGCAGCGCTGGTCGCGTTGTTGGCCATGTTGATGTGCCGGGAAACGGCGCATTCAGCCCTGCAGGACTGAGCCGCTGCCTTCAGTGCAATGAGGCCTGGCGCCGTTCGCCCAACGGTGACAGGCCGAAGAAGCGGCTGTAACTCTTGGAAAAGTGCGCCGGTGAGCTGAACCCGCAGGCCAGCGCCACTTCGCGCACCTGCACATCACTGCGCAACAGCAGTTCCCGTGCCCGTGACAGTCGCAACTCCAGGTAATACTGGCTGGGGGTACGTTGCAGGTACTTGTGGAACAGGCGCTCCAGCTGGCGGACGGTCACTTCGTTGAGGCTGGCCAGCTCCTCCAGCCCCAGCGGCTCCTCCAGGTTCGCTTCCATGATCGCTACCACCTGGCTCAGCTTGGGCTGGCCACTGCCGAGCAACGTGCGCAACGGCACACGCTGGCGCTCGCGCTCACCCCGCACGCGGTCACACAGCAACAACTCGGCGGCCTTGGCGGCGATGGCCTGGCCGCCGGCCTGGCGGGCGACCAGTTGCAACATCATGTCCATGGCCGCCACGCCACCGGAGCAGGTGAAACGGTCGCGGTCCAGCTCGAACAGCTGGCTGGAGATGACAATGTCGGGGAAGTGTTCCTGCAGGGTCTGCAGGTCTTCCCAGTGAATGGTGCAGCGGTAGCCATTGAGCAGCTCGGCCTTGGCCAGCAGGTAGCTGCCGGTGCAGATCCCGCCCAACGGTAGGTGCTGGCGTGCCAGTTGGCGCAGCCAGTCGATCAGTGGCCGGGTGTTGCCACGGCTGCGGTCGATCGGGTTGGCGCCGACTACGAACAGGGCATCCAGCGCCGGGGCGTCGGCGATACTGTGGTCAGGCAGCACGCGCATGCCATTGCTGGCTATCACCGGCTCCGGGCTGGCGGCAATCAGCACGGTACGGTACAAGGGGTGGCGCGCTGCCAGGTTGGCCATGCGCAGGGTTTCCACCGCCGACGCCAGGCCGATAGTGGTGAAGTTGGGCAACACCAGAAAACCGAAGGTTCTGGTTGGGCAAGGCGTTACGCTGATGGAAGCGGGGTGGACCATTGCGATCTTCCTGTGCAAGCTGAGGCGTCGTTCGTCAGGGGCAGTGGCTAAACAGGCCTCGCGTGTTTCTTGTTGTTATGGGTCGTTGCGGGTTGATCTTACACCCCGGGCACAACGGCCAGGAATGGACCTGATTGCAGAATAAGAAGGTGATCGTACGTGAACCCCGAATCCATGCTGGCGGCGCTGCCAGGTTTCGCCATCGCCCCTGAGGCGATCCAGGTACTGCCCGATGCCGCGGCCTACCGTACCTGCCTGCTCGAACGCATCGCCAGCGCGACCCGGCGTATCGTTATCGTCGCCTTGTACCTGCAGGAGGACGAGGCCGGCCAGGAAGTGCTCGATGCCCTGTACCAGGCCAAGGCCGAGCGGCCGGGCCTGGAGATTGTCGTCGTGGTCGACTGGTTCCGTGCCCGCCGTGGCCTGCTCGGGGCCGGGCGCCAGCCGGGCAACGCGGCCTGGTACCAGGCCCAGCGCCAGTTGCGTGGGCTCGACGTGGTGATCCATGGCGTGCCGGTGCAGACCCGCGAGCTGTTTGGCGTGCTGCACCTGAAGGGCAGCGTGATCGACGATTGCGTGATCTATACCGGCGCCAGCCTGAACAACGTCTACCTGCACCGCTTCGAGCGGTATCGGCTGGACCGTTACCACCTGTTCCAGTCACCGGCCCTGGCCGACGCCATGGTCGACATGGTCCGGCGCCTGTTGCACCACACCGCCACGCCGCGCCTGGACCTGCCCGCGCCACCGGCCACCCGCAGCCTGCGTGGCGATATCCGGCGCCTGCGCGCGCGCCTGCGGCGCATGGCCTATGACGCACCCATCGCCGTGGCGGGGCAGGGGCTGCGGGTGATCCCGCTGCTCGGCGTCGGCCGTGGCAACCCGCTCAACCGCACGTTGTGCGCGCTGTTGGCGGCGGCGCGCGCGCAGATCATCATCAGCACGCCGTACTTCAACCCGCCACGGGTGGTGATGCGCGAGATCGACCATGCCCTGGACCGTGGCGTGCGCATCGAGCTGATCGTCGGCCACCGCACCGCCAACGACTTCTACATCGCGCCGGGCGAGCCGTTCAGCGCAAGCGGCGCATTGCCGTACCTGTACGAAGACAACCTGCGCGCCTTCGCCCGGCGTCGCCACGCCGCGATTGCCAGTGGCCAGTTGCAGATACGTATCTGGAACGACCCGGGGCATACCTTTCACGCCAAGGGGGTGTGGGTGGACCAGCGCTATTCGCTGCTGACCGGCAACAACCTCAACCCGCGCGGCTTCAACCTGGACCTGGAAAACGGGTTGCTGATCGATGACCCCCATGGGCAATGGTTGGTGCCGCGGGCGGTGGAGCTTGAGGGCATTCGCCGGCATGCGCCGCAGATCGGCACAGCGGCTGAGCTGGGCGAGAAGGCCGAGCATCCCAAGGAAGTGCGCAAGTTCTTGCGGCGCCTGCGCTACAGTCGGCTGGAGCCCCTGATCAAACGGGTGCTGTGAAACCGACATCCGCAGCGCACCAGTCGTCAGTTGTTGCGATCATCGCCAGCCTTTGCCAGTCAACTTCGATGAACCCCTGGCAAAAGGCTCGCCCTGAATGGATGCAATCCTTGGCAATGGCTCGCCGCGCAGCCATGTAGTGCGCCAGCTTATCCTGGCATTTTCTGGTTTGCTGATCCTGACCCTGGTCCTCGGCCTGGTCTCGTTGTATCGGATAGCCCAGACCCTGGATGACCGGGAGCAGGCGCAAAGCCGCTTCCTGGCCGAGTCGGCGCTGGTCCAACTGCAGAAAAACGAGCGCAGCTATTTGCTGACCCATGCTTTCTGGCAGGCAGCCTACGACCACCTGGCCGGCCCGGTGAACAGCCACTGGGCCTACGATGAAGACAACGTCGGCCAGACGCTCTATAGCGAAGATGGCTACGAAGGCGTGTTCGTGCTGGATGACAATGGCACCCATTACGCCGTGCTCGACGGGCAACTGAGCGCGCAGGGTTTCGAGCGCCACAGCGCCAGCAGCGGCAGGGTGTTGCAGCAGGCGCGCAAGGCGGGCGAGCAGGAGCACGCCGCTTCCGGTTACTTGCTGTTCCGTGGTCAGCCGGCATTGTTCACGGCGGCGGTGATTCGGCCACCGTCCATGCCACATCATCTGCCTGCGCCCACTGCGGTGCTGCTGTTCGTGCGCGAACTCGACCCGGCCATGCTCGACGCCCTGGGCAAGACGGTGGGCCTGTCGGATTTTGCCGTTTCCACCGCAGCGAGCTTCACAGGTAACCGCGGTTATCTGCCGCTCGAAGGCAGTGGCTACACTTTGACGTGGCACATCGAGCAGCCCGGCATTGAACTGATCCGCCAAGTGGTTCTGCCGCTGGCCTTGGCCTTGCTGGTCATCGCCCTGTTCATGGCGGGGTTTGCCCGCCACGCGATGCGCAGCAGTGCCGGTATCGACCGCAGCCACCGCCAGCTGGCGGCCTCCAAGAACGCGCTGGAAACCAGCGAGGCACGGTTCAAGGCAGTGGCCGAGGCGGCGTCGGACTGGATCTGGGAAACCGATGCCCGACAGCACCTCACCTACCTGTCGGCGCGCTTCGCCGAGCTGACCGGGCACCCTGTGGAACATTGGTTGCAGCGTTCCCTCAAGCAATTACTCGAATGCGATACCAGCCACATCGAAACCTGGCTGCATGGCCTGGCCGCCACCGAATCGACCGGCAGCCTGCGCTGCCAGTACCGTGACCGCCTGGGGCAGCTGCGTGAATGTCGCATCGCGGCGCGGGCGATCATCGAGCAGGGCATCTGCAAAGGCTTTCGCGGCACCTGCAGCGATATCACTGACGAAGTGGCCGCCCACGCGCAGATCCAGCATCTGTCGCAGCACGATGCGCTGACCGGGCTGCCCAATCGCAACAAGCTGTTCCGGTTTCTCGAACAGGACCAGCCCATGCCGCTGGCGTTGATGATGCTCGATCTGGACAATTTCAAGCCGATCAACGACAGCCTCGGCCACCCCGCCGGTGACACGGTACTGATCGAAGTGGCCCTGCGCCTGGGCCAGGTGACCCGTGACAGCGACCTGGTGGCGCGCCTGGGGGGGGACGAGTTCATCGTGGTATTGACCCGGCCCGGCCAGCGCGAGGACATGGACCGCTTCTGCGCACGGCTGATCGAGACGCTGCGCCAACCGATCCGGCTCGATGGCCATAGCGTGCATGTGGGCGCGAGCCTGGGCGTGGTGCTTTCGGCCGACTACCCCGGTACGGCAGGCGAGCTGATCCGCTATGCCGACGTCGCCCTGTACAGTGCCAAACAGGCTGGCAAGAACACCTGGCGCTACTTTTCGACGCAGATGAACGCGGCGCTGCTGGAAAAACGCACGCTCGAGGGTGAATTGCGCGAGGGTATTGCGCGCGGCGAACTGGTGCTGCATTTCCAGCCACGTTTCAAGGTCGATGGCACCACGGTAGCGTCCGCCGAAGCGCTGGTACGCTGGCGCCACCCGACGCTCGGGCTGCTGCGCCCGGACCGTTTCATCCCGCTGGCAGAAGAGTCGGACCTGATTGTGCAGCTAGGCAACTGGGTACTGCGCGAAGCCTGCAGCCGTGCCCGCACCTGGCCGCTGGCGGTGATGGTCTCGGTGAACATGTCGCCGTCGCAGTTCCGCCGCAGCGATGTGGTGCGCGACGTCGCCGAGGCGCTGAAGTCTACCGGACTGCCGGCCCACCGCCTGGAGCTGGAAATTACCGAAAATGTGATGCTCAATGATGTCGAAGGCGCGTTGCATACCATGAATGCGCTCAAGGAGCTTGGGGTTCGCCTGAACATGGACGATTTCGGCACCGGTTATTCGTCGCTCGGCTACCTGCGTACCTACCCGTTCGACAGCATCAAGATCGACAAGCGCTTCGTGCAGTCGCTG
Organism: Pseudomonas sp. SMN11; assembly: GCF_052041945.1. Classification (NCBI taxonomy): domain Bacteria; kingdom Pseudomonadati; phylum Pseudomonadota; class Gammaproteobacteria; order Pseudomonadales; family Pseudomonadaceae; genus Pseudomonas; species Pseudomonas sp. SMN11. Next base: position 26,194 of record NZ_JBKGGW010000031.1, read on the forward strand.
GGCAAAAGCGACAGTGACCGCAGCGTGGTTCAGGCTATCATCAACCTGGGTAACGCCATGGGCATGACGGTCACTGCCGAGGGCGTCGAGACCCAGGAACAGCTGGCGCTGCTCAGCGATGACCAGTGCCACGAGGTACAAGGCTTCCTGCTCAGCAAACCGGTGGAAAACCAGGCGTTGGTGCGTTTGATGGAGGCGGCGAAGACCACGGATCGTGTCGTGCCTTGAACGGTTACATTCATTTGCATCCAACGCGACGGTTCGCCCCTCTGAAAAGTCATCTCAAGCGCATACAATCACGCCTTTTCCATGTTAACCAGATAGGCCAATCCTTATATGGCGCTTGATCCACCCACGATGCTGACAATCACCATCGCCCTTGCAGCCGCGGCTGCGCTTTACCTGGCGATCGAGTGGCGCAGTGTCCGCGAACCCTCGCTGCTGTTCTGGAGCGCCGGTTTCGCCACCATCACTGTCGGTTCGACCCTGGCGTTGCTTCGCGGTATCGGCCTGCTGCTGATAGGTATCTGGTTCGCCAACGGCTTGTTGGTGGTCGCTCACGCGTTCTTTCTGCTGGGCGTGGTGCGCTTCACCCAGGCCCGGTTGTCGCGGGCATGGCTGCTGATCGTGCTGGTATGGTTCGGCTTGTTGCTGCTGCCGGTGGGGCCGCAGTGGTCGAAAGTGATGCTGATGGTCAATTCGCTGCTGGTGGCATTGCTTACGCTCAAGGCCAGCTTCCTGCTGCGCCCCCATGGCAATTCGTTGAGCGTAGGCGCAGCACAGTTGCGTTACGTGCTGCTGATCCATGGCCTGTTCTATGTGGCCAAGGCGATCGTGGCGGTGACGCCGGGTGCGCTGATCGACCTGGCGACCTTTGGCGGCTTGATCATCCAGATTTCCCTGGTCGAAGGGGCGATGGCGATCATGTTGATCGCGCTGTCGATGACCGGCACCGTGCGCTATCGCCGTGAGGAACGGATCGCCCGGCTCGCCGCTCGCGACCCCCTGACCGCGCTGTACAACCGCCGTGCCCTGGAAGTGCGGGCCACGCACCTGTTCAAGGCGGTCAGCCCGGCCCAGCCTGGGGCGCTGCTGCTGATCGACATCGACAACTTCAAGCTGGTCAACGACCTGCATGGCCATGCGGCGGGTGACCGCCTGCTTATCGCATTGAGCGAGATGATTCGTGCCGTACTGCCGGAGCGGTCGTTGGCTGCCCGGCTGGGCGGCGATGAGTTCGTCATCCTGCTCAGCGGTGCCAGCACCGAGCAGGTGGTGGCGCTGGGCAGCCAGCTGCGCGACCAGTTCCAACAGTTTGCCCGGGAGGCGATGCCGACCCCGCAGGCGGTGACCTTGAGTATCGGCGCCAACCTTTTCGACCAGCCGCCGGCCAGCCTGGCAGCGTTGATCGAGCAGGGGGATGTGGCGTTGTACCAGTCCAAGCGGGGTGGGCGTGACAGCATTCGCCTGGTGGACCGGACCATGGTCAGTCCTGTGAAATAGCAGGGGGCCGCTTTGCGGCCCTTTCCGACCGGTCCGGCGCCCCGGCAAGGCCGCTCCTACAAGGGATCGCGGTCTCCTGTAGGAGCGGCCTTGCCGGGGCGCCGGACCGGTCGGAAAGGGCTGCAACGCAGCCCCGGCAATCTCAGGTCACGACCTGATAGCAAGGCACATACGCCGCGCCACCCGGCAATTTCATCCGGTGCTGGTCGACAAACGCCTGCAACAGGCGCCCCAGCGGCTCCAGCACCGCCGCATCACCGCGGATCTGATACGGCCCGTGTTCTTCAATCAGCCGGATCCCCTTGTCCTTCACGTTACCCGCCACGATCCCGGAAAACGCCCGGCGCAAATTGGCTGCCAGTTCATGTGCTGGCAAATCCCGGCGCAGGGCCAGTTCGGCCATGTTGGCGTGGGTCGGGTCGAACGGGTGCTGGAAGCCGCCGTCGATCTTCAGCAGCCAGTTGAAGTGGAAGGCGTCGTTGCGCTCGCGGCGGAACTGCTTGACCTCCTTGAGCCCCTCGACCATGTGCCGGGCCACTTCGGCCGGGTCATCGATGATGATCTGGTAGTGACGCTGCGCCGCCTCGCCGAGGGTGGCGCCGACGAACGCATGCAGCTGCTGCAGGAACGGTTCGGCGCTGCGCGGCCCGGTGAGCACCACCGGGAAGGGCAGGGCCTGGTTGTCCGGGTGCATGAGGATGCCGAGCAGGTAGAGGAATTCCTCGGCAGTACCGGCGCCGCCGGGGAAGATGATGATGCCGTGGCCGACACGGACGAAGGCTTCAAGGCGCTTCTCGATGTCCGGCAGGATCACCAGTTCGTTAACGATCGGGTTCGGCGCCTCGGCGGCGATGATGCCCGGTTCGGTCAGGCCCAGGTAGCGGCTGCCGTGCATGCGCTGCTTGGCATGGGCGATGGTCGCGCCCTTCATCGGGCCCTTCATCACGCCCGGGCCGCAGCCGGTGCAGATGTCCAGCTTGCGCAGGCCCAGTTCGTGGCCGACTTTCTTGGTGTACTGATACTCCTCGCTGCTGATCGAGTGGCCGCCCCAGCACACCACCATCTTCGGTTCCACGCCAGGGCGCAGGGTGCGGGCGTTGCGCAGCAGGTGGAAGACGTAGTCGGTGATGCCCTGGGAGCTTTCCAGGTCAATGCGCTGGCTGGCCAGCTCGCTTTCGGTGTAGACGATGTCGCGCAGGGCGCTGAACAGCATCTCGCGGGTGCTGGCGATCATTTCGCCATCGACGAAGGCGTCGGCTGGAGCGTTCAGCAGCTCCAGGCGCACGCCGCGGTCTTGCTGGTGAATGCGGACTTCGAAGTCCTTGTACGCCTCGAGAATGGTCTTGGCGTTGTCGACATGGGCGCCGGTATTGAGAATGGCCAGGGCGCACTGGCGGAACAAGGTGTAGAGGCTTCCGGTACCGACTTCACTCAGTTGCTGGACTTCACGTTGCGACAGCGTCTCCAGGCTGCCTTTGGGGCTGACGGATGCATTGATGACATGGCGTTGAGGCATCTAAGTCGTTCCTGTGCAGGTAAAAACATCCTTGCAAGACAACACCATACCGATCAATGCACGTCAACCTAAAAGGCGTTGGACACTCAGGGTGATCGCCATGCCGCCACCCACCAGCCACAGGTTGAGGATCGCCCCGGTGATCAGCGCCTTGGGCCCGGCCTGGCGGATCTGGCCCCAGCGGGTTTCCATGCCCAGCGCGGTCATGGCCATGGTCAGGGCGAAGGTGTCCAGGCTGTTGATGGTCTGGGTCACGCTGCCTGGCAGTACCTGCAGCGAGTTCACCAGCACCAGGGCGAGGAAGCCGAAAGCGAACCAGGGCATGGCGATGCGGCCATTGCCTTGGGCCTGGCCCGGTTGGCGCGAACGGCTGATCCACAGGCCGACCACCAGCAGCACCGGCACCAGCAGCATCACCCGGGTCATCTTGACGATGGTGGCGATGTGCGTGGCTTCGGGGCTGACGTTGCTGGCCGCGCCTACCACCTGGGCCACTTCATGAATGGTACCGCCGAGGAACAGGCCTGCGCCCATGGTGTCCAGGGGCAGCCAGCCGGCATTGATCGCCAGCGGGTAGAGGAACATCGACAAGGTCCCGAACAGCACCACGCTGCCGACCGCCATCGCGCTCTTGTGCGGGGCGTTGCGCAGCGCCGATTCGAAGGCCAGTACGGCGGCGGCGCCACAGATCGCACTGCCGGCTGCGGTGAGCAGGGCGGTGTCGCGGTCGAGTTTGAACAGCTTGGTGCCGCACCACAGGCCGATCAGCAAGGTACTGGTCACCACCAGCAGCGATACGGTCAAGCCGGACCAGCCGACTTCGGCGATTTCCTGCAGGCTCACGCGCAGGCCGAAGAAGGCTACGGCGATGCGCAGCAGGCCGCGGGCCGAGAAGTTGATACCGGCCGCCCAGCTGGCCGGCACGCCATCGCGCAGGGCGTTGCCGTACAGGGCGCCGGCGACGATACCGACGATCAGCGGGCTGATGCCCAGGCTGGCAATGGCGGGCAGGGCCGCCAGCTGGGTGACGGCAAGCGCGAACAGCGCGACGAACAGGATGCCGTTGAGCCGCCCTCGGGTAGAGAGGGTGGGCGCCAACGCAGGGTTGGAAGTTGCCGTGGCCATGTGAGTCCTCCGGGAAAGTGTTTCGACATGGCCTACGTTAATCTGGTTATAAGCTTATAAAAAATCGTAATTTAGGATGGCAAATATCTGTCTAGCTGATACTTTGAAGATATGACCCCAGAACAGCTGATAACCTTCGCCACCGTAGCCGAGCACGGCAACATCAGCCATGCAGCCCAGGCCCTGCATCTCTCGCAACCGGCGGTCTCCGGCCAGCTCAAGTTGCTGCAGGAGGACTTTGGCGAGCCCCTGTACCAGCGTGCCGGCCGTGGCGTGCGCCTGACCGCTGCCGGCGAGCAACTGCTGGCCCATGCCCAGCGCCTGCGCGACACCTTTCGCCAGGCCCAGGCCCTGTGCGAAGCCATGCGCGGGCTGGAGCGCGGCACCTTGCGCATCGGCGCCAGCACCACGCCGGCCAGCTACCTGTTGCCGTACCTGATTGCCGACTTCCATGGGCGCTATCCGGAGGTGCTGGTGACCACGTCCCACGGCAATACGGCGGAAATCGTCGCAGCGCTGGACAGCGTTGATATCGCCCTCATCGAAGGCCCGCCAGGGCAGGAGCTGCCGCTGGGCACCGAAGTGACAGCATGGCGCGAGGACGAGATCGTGGCCATCGTACCGCGCGACCATCCCTTGGCAGGTGGCGAACAGCAAGGCTTGCAGGCGCTGGGAGAGTACCCGCTGGTGCTGCGTGAGAGCGGTTCGGGGGTGCGTCAGATCGTCGAGCGGGCATTTGCCCGGCACGGTGTAGCCATGCGCGTGGCGCTGGAGATCGCCGGCGTGGAAGGGGTAAAGGAGGCGGTGCGGGCCGGGATGGGTATCGGCTTTGTCTCGGCCATGTCGATCCGTCACGAGGATGGCGTACTGCGACAACTGAGAATTGAACCTGAACCGCTGGTGCGGCGCTTTTCCATCCTCTTGCCCCATGCCGCCACGCCGTCGCGGGCAGCCGCGCGGTTCATGGAACTGTGCGTGGGCCAGGGCACCGGGGCCCGGTAACCCGCCCCTGCTGCCGGTAGCAGGGGCGGGTCAGGGGGCTATTGGATATTGGCCTTGGCCGGCGTGGCTTGGTTGTACTTGATCGACGCTACGCTGTTGCACAGCCCGACCAGCGTCTGCCAGTCCTGGTTGGCCAGGTTCAGGTTGCGCTGCAGCTCGGGCAGGTTGAGGTTGTCGACATTGCCCTTGCAGTTGCCGAGGTCGGTCAGGACGGTATTCAGTTCGCCCTCAAGTTCCTCCCACACCTTCAATAGCAGGCCGATCAGCGAACCCGCAGCCTGGGACAGTTGGATCAGCTTGTTCAGCTGATCATTCAATGCCGCCAGGCTGGCAGATTGCTGGGTAACTGCGTTCATGCGCGTTGTATCGGCCTCGATCTCGCTGCGCAGCTGCTTGATCTTGACCTCCGCGGCGACCATGGTCGCAATCCCCGCAGCTGCGCCGATTATGCCGAAGGCCAGGCCAAATCCAAGGCTGAAGATCGCGATCACGGCACCGGCGAAGAAGGCGACGCCAGCACCGATGGCCGAGGCGGTTTCCACCACTTGCCAGGTCTTGATCTGCTTGCGCATCTCTTCGATCTTGGCTTGATACTGCCGGACCTGGTCGCGGTTGACGTCCTGTTGCTGGGTGGAGTCAGCGACGGCCTTGGCGAGTATCTGGCTGTCCTGGATCAGGTTGTTGGAATAGTCGGTGATCGACTGGTGCACCGACACGGCGCTTTGGCTGAACGCACGAAGCTGCGAAATCAGCCCGGTGAACTGCTGCTTGAGCGAGTTGATGGCCTGGGTATTGCCCGGGTCCACTTGCAGCACCGCAATCAGCGAGTTGATCGTCGACATGCTGACGTTGAAGGCAATGCCATAGCCGGCAATGGCGTTGGGGATGCTCACCAGGTTCGCGGATATCCCGTACCAGGCGTTGGCGTGGATCTGGGCATTGCTGAAGGCAGTCTGGAACGTGCTGTACCAGGAGGGGGCTGGGGTGATGGTCGGCAGCTGGGTGTTGGTGATGCCGAGCACGTAGGCCATCACATCGTTGTTGGCATTGAAGGCATCTGCCAGTTGCTGATCGATGGGCAGGTCGTTGGACGCCCGCAGTGCGGCGGGGACGCTGCCGAGCGCGGCGATGCTGACGACGTTTGACAGGGGGTTGAGGGTGAACGGGAAAAACTGTTTCTTCAGTGCATCCATGACACTTCTCCTTGAACAGTGACCGATCGACCGGTGCTGATTGTCGGGGGCGTTGTGTGTGAGGCAGGTTCCTTGCGCAGGCGCGGGGCGTGCCTGCAAGTAACTACCCAGAGGCCCGAAGAGGCTTGGATAGCGAACTCATTTAAGCAGCGCCTAGGGGCAGGGCAAGGCGCTAGCCGGTGTGTTTTTTGCTCTCGAACAGTGAGCGAAAAAGCACAAGCTGACAGAACAGCGCCTTAGGCCCGGTGCAGGCAATGGGCATGCAGAACGGTGCTTTTCCGACGCAGCCCCGGTGCCTGCACAGGCGGGTCAGTTCACCTTGAACACATGCTTCATGTAAGCCACGAAGTTCTCGTCTCGGCACTGGGTCTTGCCTGGGCTGTCGGAAATCTTCGCCACGGGCGCGCCATTGCAGTCGGTCATCTTGATCACGATGTTCATCGGCTCCACCCCCGGGATGTCGCAGGTCAGCCGGGTGCCGATGCCGAAGCTCACGTTGATCCGCGTGTGCAATGTCCGATACAGGCCCAGCGCCTTGGCGAAATCCAGGCCGTCGGAGAAGATCAGCGTCTTGCCCTTCGGGTCGATCCCCAGCCGCTCATAGTGGGCGATGGCCTTTTCCGCCCACACCAGTGGGTCCCCTGAGTCGTGGCGCAGGCCGTCGAAAAGCTTGGCGAAGTACAGGTCGAAATCACCCAGGAAGGCGTCCATGGTGATGCAGTCGGTCAAGGCGATACCCAGCAAGCCACGGTACTCGCGTACCCAGGCTTCCAGCGCGGCGGCCTGGCTGTCGACCAGCCGCGGGCCGAGTTGCTGGTGCGCCATGAACCATTCGTGGGCCATGGTGCCGAGCGGCTTGAGTTCGAGCTCGCGGGCCAGGTGCACGTTGCTGGTGCCGACGAAGCGGCCGGGGAAGTCGTGCTTGAGCAGGTACACCACTTCTTCCTGCACCCGATAGGAAAACCGCCGCCGGGTACCGAAGTCGGCCAGCTGGAAACCGGCCAGCTCGTCGGCACTGGCTTCGGCCTTGAGCCAGTCCATCTTCTGGTACAGGCGCTCGCCCACCTGTTCGAGTACCACGTCGCGATAGCGATAGCGATTGCGCACCTCGCTGATGATCGCCAGCAACGGGATCTCGTAGAGGATCACGTGCAGCCATGGCCCGCGCACGCGGATCGCCAACTGCCCGGCGGCGTCCAGGCCGACCTGCACATAGCGCAGGTTGAAGCGGAACAGGCTGAGAAAGCGGATGAAGTCCGGCTTGAGGAACGGGATCTTTTCCAGGTAGGCCAGCTGGTCATGGGTGACGGTGACCTCGCTCAGCTGTTCGATCTGGTAGCGGATCTCCGCCAGGTAAGGGGAGAGGTCTTCATTGTTGCGGCAGCGGAACTCCCACTCCACCTCGGCGTTGGGGTAGTTGTGCAGCACCGCCTGCATCATGGTGATCTTGTAGAAGTCGGTGTCCAGCAGGTTCTGGATGATCCGTGGGCCGAAAACACTTTCGCTCATGGGCGGTCTTCCTTGATCAGAGAGAGCTGGTAGTCGAGCGCGGCTTCATCGCCGCACAGGATCACGCCCTCGGCGGCCAGCGCACCGCAGGCGCTGATGGCACCTTCCTGGGTCAGGGCGCGGCAGGCCGGCAGGTACAGCAGCACCTGGAAGCCAGCCTGGCGCAACTGCCGGGCGGTGGTCTTGACGCAGTAGTCCAGGGCCAGGCCGCCGACGATCACGGCGCCGACCTGTTGCACCTTGAGAAATTCGATGACCCCGGTGGAGCGGCGCTCGGCGAGGTCGTGGTAGCAGGCGCCGTAGGGGTGCAGGTCGGGCTCGACGCCTTTCCAGACGAAGTAGTCGTAGTCGATCGGGGCAGGCAGGCCGGGCAGCAGCTCGAAGCCGAGGGTGCCGGGGACGCAGTGGCTGACCCAGGTCAGGTCGGCGTTGGCCAGGGTCAGCGGTTGCAGCATCTGGCCGGGTTCGGCTACCACCCAGGCCGCATTGGCCGGGTGTGCGTCCTTGCTGCCCAGGCGCAGGTCGGCGCGCAAGGCCATGGCGTTGAGGTCCGGGGCGATCTCGTTGCCTTCCGGTACCGGCAGCTCCTGAGGGGCGTTGGCGGTGAAGCCGTTCTGCGCGTCGACATCGAAACTGGCGATCTTCATGGCACGTATCCTCGCTGGAATGGCTATATAATTCACCTGGTGCATTAAGTGTGTCAAGTGAGAGCTGCTATGCGTTTGCGGGTTGCCATACTTAGAAGCTCTGGTGGATTATTATGCTGATGAACAAGGAGTTCCCGGTGAGTACAGTCGAAGTCCTGGCCAGTGTCGATATCGTTGCCCTGCGCCTGGCCCCTGATGCCCAGCATCTGCAAGTGTTGTTGCACCGTCGTGAGCGCGAGCCCCATGCCGGCCAGTGGGCCTTGCCTGGTGTGATCGTCAACGGTCGCACCCCGGACACCAGCCTGGAGGGCGCTGCCGAACGCGCCCTGCGCGAGAAAGCCCAGGTACTGCCGCGCTACCTCGAACAGGTGGGTACCGAAGGCAATGCCTTCCGTGACCCGCGTGGGTGGTCGTTGAGTACCTACTATCTGGCCTTGCTTGACCCGCAGCAGCAGGTCGAAGGTGAGCAACTAGCGTTTTTCGACCTGGACAGCGTGATTGACCGCAAGGTCCTGCTGCCGTTCGACCATAACCTGCTGGTAGACCGGGCCCGCGAGCGCTTGGCTGCAAAGACGGTGTACAGCAGCTTGCCGTTGTACCTGCTGGAGGAGAAATTCACCGTGCTCGATGCGCTGGGGGCGGTGCAGGCGTGCCTGGGGCAGGCGGTGAACAACACCTCGCTGCGCAAGCGCCTGGAGCGCCTACGCGAGCTGGGGTGGGTGAGGCATACCGGGGAGAAGAACCAGCCCAGGTTGGGCCGGCCGCAGCAGTTGTATCAGCACACTCCGCAGGGGGAGCGGGTGTTCATGTTTGATCGTAGCCTGTTGCCGGAAGGCGGGTGAGCTGAAGTTAACCTGGTAAAAATGCTAGTTTCCCATCATGAATAGCCAACCTAGGATACGTTTATATCAACTGGAGGTTATTTATGAGCGCCGCCAGTTCCAAGGCTTTGATGAGGCATCTTTTTTATGCAGGCAATAGAGAATTAGTCGCTCAGTTGGGTGGGGCGAGAACGCGTTTATTGCTCGGTGCCAATCGGCTTCTGGCCCAGATGCACGACCGGGCAGCTTTGCTCCAAACAGCAAATCAAAACACCGTGATTGGCATGCTGGAACATGGGCGCACGCGTGGCGAGGCTTATACACCTTACGGTTTTTCGCCCGTTTGCAATTTACCTGTGATTGTCGCGTTCAACGGGTGCTGGCGCGACACTTTGACCGGGCTTTATTCTTTAGGTCAGGGGAATCGCTGGTACAGTTCAGGTATTCAAAGGCTTTTAAGCGCTGATGGTTTAAGTCCCTTTGGTGCTGGGTCAATCAACGCCTATGCTTATTGCGAAAGTGATCCAGTGAATTTCCAAGATCGCTCTGGTCGCGCGCGTACTGGCCTTACAAAAGTGCTCAACAGACACAAAGTTCCGATGGAATTTAAGAATATCATCAAGAAAACAATTGAGGCTGACCCATCGCTGGAATATGGCTTTATTGGTTCCAAGCAAAGGCGCACAAGTGGGGCTGGTCTGCCAGTTGGGTCTTTTGATTCGCGGGAGTATAAGTTAATTTTTCCTGTGAAAGATGATGTTCATCCTACTTCTGATAAATTTATATTCCGGGGTGAGAAAGGTGTGGAGTATGCTTTGCAGAAGTCGACGGCGCATGGTGTGAGGTATGAGTATGTGCGTGACAAACTTTCCGTTAAAGTGAATCCTAAGGTGTCGACGGATCACTATCGTGATGCGAAGTTTACCTGGCAGGGCGGCGCAACGTCTGTTTCTATTACTTCAGTCGCTGCGACAGTTCGTCAGCCTGATCAACCACCATCGTACGAAGAAGCTACAAAAAATAGTCATTGATCCCCGCTCACATTAAAAAAGTGGCCACTTATCTCAAGACCGATGTCTTAGATCTAGCGGCCACTTCAATTTAATGCGCGCAGCGACTGGTATCGCCCTGCTCGGCCGGGGCCTTGCGCGCCGCCGCCAGAATGGTCGCCAGCACGATCAGTGCAGCCCCCGCCGCCATGCGCAGGCTCGGCTGGTCACCGAACAGCCACCACGCCCCGAGGATCGCGTACACCGGCTCCAAGGCGATGATCATACCGGCTGTACGCGCCTCCAGCCCTTCCAGGCTCTTGACGAACAGGAACTGCGACAGCCCGGTGCAGAACACCCCCAGCAGTGCCAGGTTGATCCAGTCGTTGCTGCCCAGGCTGGTGTTGCCCAGGTGGCTGAAGGCGAACGGCGCCACCAGCGCAGCCACCACCACGTTCTGCCAGAACGCCACCTGCATGGCATTCATGTTCGAGCCGTTGCGGCGGTTGGCCACGGTCAGTAGGGCGAACGCCAGACCCGAGCCTAGGCCCCAGAGCAGGCCGACAGTGCCTTTGTCGAGCAGGTCGAAGGTCGGCACCACCAGCACCAGGCCCGCCGTCACCATCAGCAGCAGCAAGCCCTGCACGGCGCCGATGCGCTGGCCGAACACGCCGCGTTCGATCATGGCGATGAAGGCCGGGAAGCTGGCAAAACCGAGGGTGGCCACGGCCACGCCACCGACTTTGACGGCGATGAAGAAGGTTACCCAGTGTGTGGCCAGCAGGGCGCCGGTGAGGCCCAACACCGGCAGGTTGCCCAGGGTCAGGGCGTCGAGCAGGCGGGTGCCCTTGAGCCCGGCGACGAAGCCCAGGGCGATGAAGGCGAAGGTGGCGCGGCCGAAGGTGATGATGCTGGCGTCGGCGTCGATCAGGTGACCGAGGATACCGGTCAGGCCGAACAGCACCGCGGCGATGTGGGCAACGCACAGGGCGTTACGGTGGCCGGTGGCAGCACCGGCTACGGGAATTGAAGTCGCGATCATGGCAGTCAAGTCTTCACAATGTGGCGCGCGCAAACACTCCCGATTGGCGCGGCGCGGGTCTCTAATACTGGGAGTTTTATCGTTATGAGCCCGGACGAACTGCCCGGTGCAAAAAGGCGCCACAGCGTTGGAATTGTGAAGCGAGGCTGTTTTACTCGCGAATACCGCACCGATCAGCCCACGGCGCGGGGCTGGTCGATGTGTGTATTATTTTTGTAGACACGGTTTGGAAGCCGATTGCGGGCGACGTGTGCTTGTCTGATCGCGACATCGGCTGTTGCCTTGCAGCGCCTTCTTATTCCTCTCCGTAATTCATGATCGACAGCAGGCGGATCGGCACCTGTACCAACTGCTCAGGGCCATGCGGGGTTTCGCCATCGAAGGTCAGGCTGTCGCCAGCTTGCATGTGGTAGAGCTGGTTGCCGTGGCGGTAGACCAGTTCCCCCTCCAGCAGGTGAAGGAACTCGGTACCGGGATGGGCGAAGGTCGGGAACTCTTCGCTGGCGTCATCCATGGTCACCATGTACGCCTCGAAGTGCTTCTTCGGCCCCCTGGCGTGATTGAGCAAATGGTAGGTATGGCCCTTCTCGGTGCCGCGGCGCACAACCTCCAGCCCTTCACCGGCCTTGACCAGCAAGGCATTGCCATCGGGCTGGTCGTATTGGCTGAACAGCTTGGCCATCGGCATGCCCAGCACATCGCACAGGCGGCTCAGGGTATCGAGGCTGGTGGATACTTGGGCGTTCTCGATCTTGCTGAGCATGCCCTGGCTGATGCCGGCAATGCGCGCCACATCGGCGAGCTTGAGCGACTGGGCCTGGCGCTGGCGCTTGATCTGCAGGCCCAGGTACTGCTCCAGGCGAAGACGCGGTTGGGTTTCGGTTGGCATCTAATGTCCTGCACGGTTTCAGTTCAAGAATAAAGTTTTCGCACTGGGAAAGTGCGACATGGGGCTGCGTTGGCCGCCGTTTTCCTCTGGTGAAAACAAGTTTCACATAAATACAGTGAAAAAATCTGCCTGAGTTTTGTGCCAACTGTGCCGGCCTCATCGCGGCTAAAGCCGCTCCTACAAGGGATTGCGCGCTTCCTGTAGGAGCGGCTTTAGCGGCGATGAGGCCGGCACAGGCAACACAAGACCATCACCCTGAGCAGAGTTGGCAAGCACGTTGCATTCCTGTGAGGAAATTAAGTTTCTCATGTGGAATTAGTGCCCCTCACCCAGGAGTGATCAACCCATGTTGCCAGCAGAAACCCAGCGCACCCTCGACCAGTACGGCATCAAGTATGTGCTGGCGCAGTTCGTCGATATCCACGGTTCGGCGAAGACCAAGTCGGTGCCGGTATCGGGCCTCAAGATGGTGGCTGAAGAGGGCGCCGGCTTCGCCGGGTTCGCCATCTGCGGCATGGGCATGGAGCCCCATGGCCCGGATTTCATGGCCCGTGGCGACCTCTCCACGCTGATCCCGGTGCCTTGGCAGCCGGGCTATGGGCGGGTGGTGTGCGTGGGTCATGTCGACGGCCAGCCGTGGCCCTACGACAGCCGTTACGTCTTGCAGCAGCAGGTGCAGCGCCTCGCCGACAAGGGCTGGACCTTGAATACCGGGCTTGAGCCCGAGTTCAGCCTGTTCCGCCGTGACGAAGGCGGCAAGCTGCAGTTGGTGGATGCCTCCGACAACCTCGACAAGCCTTGCTACGACTACAAGGGCCTGTCGCGCTCGCGGTTGTTCCTCGAACGCCTTACCGAGGCCTTGCAGCCGGTCGGCTTCGACATCTACCAGATCGACCACGAAGACGCCAACGGCCAGTTTGAGATCAACTACACCTATAGCGACGCCATGGAGTCGGCCGACCGCTTCACCTTCTTCCGCATGGCCGCCGGCGAGATCGCCAACGACCTGGGCATGATCTGCTCGTTCATGCCCAAGCCCGACCCCAAGCGCGCCGGCAATGGCATGCATTTCCACCTGTCGCTGGCCAGTAGCAGCAACAAGAACCTGTTCCACGACCCCTCCGACAGCAGCGGCATGGGCCTGTCGAAACTGGCCTACCACTTCGCCGCCGGCCTGTTGGCCCACGGCCCGGCGCTGTGTGCCTTCGCCGCACCCACGGTCAACTCGTACAAGCGCCTGGTGGTCGGCCGCTCGCTGTCCGGCGCCACCTGGGCCCCGGCGTTTGTCGCCTACGGCGCCAACAACCGTTCGGCGATGGTGCGCATCCCCTATGGCCGCCTGGAGTTCCGCCTGCCGGACGCCGGTTGCAACCCGTACCTGGTCACCGCCGCGATCATCGCTGCCGGCCTCGATGGCATCGACCGCCAGCTGGAGCCGGGCGAGATGTGCAACGAGAACCTCTACAACCTCAGCCTCGAAGAAATCGCCGCACGCGGCATCAAGACCCTGCCGCAGTCGCTCAAGGAAGCCGCCGACGCCCTGGAGGCCGACCCGCTGTTCCGCGAGGTGCTCGGCGCCGAGATCGTCGACGAGTTCATCAAGCTCAAGCGCATGGAGTGGGTGGAGTACTGCCGCCACGTCTCCGACTGGGAAATCCAGCGTTACACCGAATTCTTCTGATCGCCACCCTATCCCGGGGTAGCGGCAACAGCAGCGGCTACCCACTGCCTAGAAGGAGTATCACCATGTGTGGAATCGTAGGTCTGTACCTGAAAAAGCCGGCGCTGGAAGCCCAGCTCGGCAAGCTCTTCGAACCCATGCTCGAAGCCATGACGGACCGTGGCCCGGACAGCGCCGGCTTCGCCATCTACGGTGACGAGGTGGCCGATGGCTGGGTCAAGCTGACCCTGCAGGCAACGGACATCAACTACCCCTGGGCGACCCTGATGGGCCAGCTGGAAGGGCGCCTGGGGTGCTCGCTGGACTGGTTCCAGAACGCCAGCGCGGCGGTTCTCAAGGTGCATACCGATGAAGCCAGCGCCCGCGCCGCGCTCGCCGAACTGGCACCGGGCGTGCGCATCATGAGCGCCGGGCAGAGCATCGAGATTCTCAAGGGCATGGGCCTGCCGGCAGAAATCTCCAGCCGCTTCGGCCTGGCCGGCATGAAGGGCAGCCACATCATCGGGCATACCCGCATGGCCACCGAAAGCGCCGTCACCATGGAAGGCAGCCACCCGTTTTCCACCGGCGCCGACCTGTGCCTGGTGCACAACGGCTCGCTGTCCAACCACTTCCGCCTGCGCCAGGCGCTCAAGCGTGAAGGCATCAGCTTCGAGACCGACAACGACACCGAGGTGGCGGCCGGCTACCTGACCTGGCGCCTGCAACAGGGCGACACCCTGGCCCAGGCCCTGGATGGCGCGCTGCAAGACCTGGACGGTTTCTTCACCTTCGCCATCGGCACCCGCAACGGCTTTGCCGTGATCCGCGACCCGATCGCCTGCAAGCCGGCCGTGCTGGCCGAGACCGACGACTACGTGGCCATGGCCTCCGAATACCAGGCCCTGGCCAGCCTGCCGGGCATCGAAAAGGCCAAGGTCTGGGAACCGGCGCCGGCCACCCTGTACGTCTGGGAACGCGAAAGCGCCTGACCCCCCACCGAATCACTGGAGACACTCATGAAGACGATCGACCTTTCCAGCGCCTCGGTGCGCATGCTCAACCAGACCCTGCATGGCGAGGTGCAGGACCGCGAATGGCGGGTGACCCACCCCGACGGCAAGCACAACCTGGCGGTGGGCATCAACGCCGCCGTGTCGGTGGATATCGAAGGCCATGCCGGCTACTACTGCGCCGGGATGAACCAGCAGGCCAGCGTCACCGTGCACGGCAATGTCGGTGTGGGCGTGGCCGAGAACATGATGTCCGGCTCGGTGCGGGTCAAGGGCAGCGCCTCCCAGGCTGCCGGTGCCACCGCCCATGGCGGGTTGCTGGTGATCGAGGGCGATGCCGGCGCGCGCTGTGGCATCTCGATGAAGGGCGTGGACATCGTGGTCGGCGGCAGCATCGGCCACATGAGCTGCTTCATGGGCCAGGCCGGGCGCCTGGTGGTGTGTGGCGATGCCGGTGATGCGCTGGGCGATTCGCTGTACGAGGTGCGCATCTACGTCAAGGGTTCGGTGCAGTCGCTGGGTTCGGACTGCATCGAGAAAGAGATGCGCGCCGAGCACCTGCAAGAGCTGCAGGAATTGCTGAACAAGGCGGGGCTGGAGCACAAGGCCGCCGATTTCAAACGCTACGGCTCGGCCCGCCAGCTGT
This sequence comes from Pseudomonas sp. SMN11, assembly GCF_052041945.1. NCBI lineage: Bacteria > Pseudomonadati > Pseudomonadota > Gammaproteobacteria > Pseudomonadales > Pseudomonadaceae > Pseudomonas > Pseudomonas sp. SMN11. Next base: position 41,749 of record NZ_JBKGGW010000031.1, read on the forward strand.
ACAACTTCAAAGTCGACAACGCCAGCGCGTACTGATCCAGGAGCATTCCCATGAGCGAGCAATTCCCCCCGGTACTGCGTGAGTCGGCCACCTTCGATCGCCTGACCATCCAGGAAATCCAGCGTGCCGCCGAAACCGGCATCTACGATATCCGCGGCGGCGGCACCAAGCGCCGCGTGCCGCACTTCGACGACCTGCTGCTGCTGGGCGCCAGTGTGTCGCGCTATCCGCTGGAAGGCTACCGCGAAAAATGCGGCACCGACGTGGTGCTGGGCAACCGCTTCGCCAAGAAGCCGATCCACCTGAAGATCCCGGTGACCATTGCCGGCATGAGCTTCGGTGCGTTGTCGGCCAACGCCAAGGAGGCCCTGGGCCGTGGTGCGACCATTGCCGGCACCAGCACCACCACCGGTGACGGCGGCATGACCCCGGAAGAGCGTGGCCAGTCGCAGCACCTGGTGTACCAGTACCTGCCGTCGCGCTACGGCATGAACCCCGATGACCTGCGCAAGGCCGATGCCATCGAGATCGTCCTCGGGCAGGGTGCCAAGCCCGGCGGTGGCGGCATGCTGCTGGGCATGAAAGTCACCGAGCGCGTCGCCGGCATGCGCACCTTGCCGATCGGCGTCGACCAGCGCAGCGCCTGCCGCCACCCGGACTGGACCGGCCCGGACGACCTGGCGATCAAGATTGCCGAGATCCGCGAGATCACTGATTGGGAGAAACCGATCTACGTGAAGATCGGCGCCAGCCGCCCGTACTACGACGTCAAGCTGGCGGTGAAGGCCGGCGCCGACGTGATCGTGCTCGACGGCATGCAGGGCGGCACCGCGGCCACCCAGGAAGTGTTCATCGAGCATGTCGGCATCCCGATTCTGCCGGCCATTCCACAGGCGGTGCAGGCACTGCAGGAGATGGGCATGCACCGCAAGGTGCAGCTGATCGTCTCCGGTGGCATCCGCAACGGCGCCGACGTGGCCAAGGCCATGGCCCTTGGCGCCGATGCCGTGGCGATCGGCACGGCGGCGCTGATTGCCCTGGGCGACAACCACCCACGTCTGGACGGCGAGCTGAAGAAGATCGGCTCGTCTGCCGGCTTCTACGACGACTGGCAGAACGGCCGCGACCCGGCCGGCATCACCACCCAGGATCCGGAGCTGGCCAAGCGTCTGAACCCGGAAGAGGCGGGCCGGCGCCTGGCCAACTACCTGCGGGTGCTGGTGCTGGAAGCGCAGACCATGGCTCGCGCCTGCGGCAAGTCACACCTGCACAACCTCGACCCCGAGGACCTGGTGGCACTGACCGTCGAAGCCGCCGCTATGGCGCGGGTGCCGCTGGCCGGCACCGCCTGGGTACCGGGCCAGGCCCAGTACTGATTCAAGGATCGGGGCCGCTTTGCGGCCCTGTATCCCACCCCCGGCAACGGCTGCCCAATGAGCGCGGTGATATCTGTCAGGGGGAAGCCCATCACACTTCGAACGTATCTGGCGAGCGGGCATTTTTGCTCCCTCAACCTAGCGCCAGGAACGACCAGAATGAAATCAGGTGTGTTGTTTGTATTGCCTTTATTTGCGTCCTCGGCTTGTGCGGCAGAGCCAGATTCGATCAAACCAATTGATGCACAGCGATGTGCATTGCTGGAAGAAAAAGGCGTCATCAGTCCAAGTAACCCGGTGGGGTGTGACCGCTTGCGTGCAGTGACCTTCAACTATGTCGGTTTCATGGGCGAAAGTAGCCAGGGAGAAGTGACGGTGCTTGACGTCGTGGCACCCTCGGTGCTGCAAATTTTCCAGGAACTCAGGCAACAGCGCTTCCCGCTGAACAAAGCGGTCGGCATCGAGCAATACGAAGGTCGCGATGCTGCCTCGATGGCGGATAACAACACTTCCGCGTTCAACGCGAGGGCTGTAACAGGTGGATCTCGGTTGTCATTGCATGCGTATGGCGTGGCCATAGACCTGAACCCGCTGCAGAACCCTTTCATTTCGATAAGCACGGACGGTGCCGCGTTGATCGATCCTGTGGCGGCGGCGAGAAGCTATGTCAATCGCTTGGACTATCGCCCCGGGAAAACTGAGCGGGCAGGGCTGGCCGAGCCGGTTGTCGATGTTTTCGCCAGGCACGGCTTCATCAATTGGGGCGGATACTGGAACTTCCCAGTGGATTACCAGCACTTTGAAATTGCACCGCGCAGTTTCGTCGAACAGCTCGCAGCCGTGTCGCCTGAACAGGCCGCCGTGTTGTTCGAAGGCTATAAATCCGAGTATCGGGCTTGCCTGGTTGAAAATTACGAAGGAAGCCCGATTTCCCAGCGTGCGTATTGTGCAGAACGAACCATGCAAAAATACGCCAGTTGAGCGTGTGCCGTTACAGCCGTCCGGCGAGCGTAGCCTGCTGATCATTTGATCGATAGGCTTCGCCGTCCATCACTGCTGAATCAGTGCCCCATGGCCAACTTGGCACTGGTCTGGCGACGACGGTAAGCACTGTCACGGCTGGCCAGCCACCAGTACAGCGGCGAGGTCACTGCCAGGCCTACCAGCCACGACAGGTCGGCCCCGTTGATGTGCTCGGAGATCGGCCCAACGTACAGCGGGGTGTTCATGAACGGGATCTGCACCACGATACCCACCGCATAGGCGATCAGCGCCTGCGGGTTGTAACGGCCGTAGATGCCGCCATCGACCTGGAAGATCGACTGGATGTCGTAGTCGCCCTTGTGGATTGCGTAGAAGTCGATCAGGTTGATCGCTGTCCACGGCACCAGCACCACCAGCAATACCAGGACCATGTCCACGAAGTGGCCGATGAAGTCTGCCGAGGCGAACACCGCCACCACGCAGCAGGCCGACAGCACGATCAGCGACAGCACTGCACGGCTCTTGGCGGTCGGGATCCAGCGGTAGGCGAAGGTCTGCACCAGGGTAATGATCGACAGCACCGCGCCATACAGGTTGAGGGCGTTGTGGCTGATCACGCTGAGCAGGAACAGCACCAGCATGATCGGGCCGAGGGTGCCGGTGGCCAGCTTGACCGCGTCCATGGTGTCCATGCCGGCCGGGATCGCCAGCACCGCCACGGCGCCGAAGACGAACGACAGGCTCGAACCCAGGGCCGAGCCCAGGTAGGTGGTCCAGAAGGTCGAGCTGACCTTCACGTCGGCCGGCAGGTAGCGCGAGTAATCCGACACGTACGGGGCGAAGGCGATCTGCCACAGCGCTGCCAGCGACACGGTGGCCAGCCAGCCGGCCAGGTTGAAGCCGCCGCGGGTGAGGAAGTCGTCACTTTGCACATGGCTGAAGATGTAGCCGAAGCCGACCACGATGCCGATGCCCAGCACCCAGGTGCCGATGCGGTTGAGCACGTGGATGAAGCGATAGCCGATGATGCCGATGATGCCTGAACCCAGCGCACCGATGATGATGCCCACCGGCACCGGGACGGCCTCGACCACGCCATGCAGCGACTTGCCGGCCAGCACGATGTTGGAGGCGAAGAAGCCGATGTACATCACCCCGGCGATCACCACCACCAGCAACGCGCCGAGGGTGCCGAACTGGGCGCGGCTCTGGATCATCTGCGGGATGCCCATCTGCGGGCCCTGGGCCGAGTGCAGCGCCATCAGCACGCCGCCGACCAGGTGGCCAACCAGGATGGCGACGATGCCCCATATCAGGTTCAGGTGAAACAGCTGCACGCCCAGTGCGCCGGTGACGATGGGCAGCGGCGCGATATTGCCGCCGAACCACAGTGTGAACAGATCCCTCACCTTTCCATGGCGGTCTTCCGGCGGCACATAGCCGATCGTGTGTTTTTCTATCAGGGGTGCCGAATTGGCTGCACTGGTCATGACTGACTCCAAGGCAAGGTGGGGCATCGGGTGCTGCCCGGATGCGTGCCGGCGAAGGGCGACGCGTTCTTGTTGGAGCGATGATGCGGGGCGCGGGGATAACGAGAAATTAGTAAATATGTGCCCATAAACCTTAAAAAACCTAAGGCTGACAAAAGGTTAAGCGGTGGACGGTAGCAAGGAGGGTGCCAGTGGGCTGGAGGCACCGAGGTAGGGGGCTTGGCGGTTGCCGGGAGCAGATGGGGTGGGCTGTGTTGGTGCGCAGTGCGCATTGGCAGGGCAATTTAAACAGTTGTCTGTGCTGACCTCTTCGCGGGAGAGAAAATCTACATGGGTAGCAGTCGATCCTGAATGACCTCTTTCATCACCAGGGTCGAACTCAAGCGCTTCACATTGGGAATGCTGGTCAAGTGCTCGTCATACAGCTTCTGAAATGCCGGCAAGTCCTTGGCCACCACATGCAGCAGGTAATCCGGATCACCGAACAGCCGCTGGGCCTCGACAATCTGCGGGATCTCGGCCAATGCCGCTTCGAAGTCCGCCACGGGCTGGCGGGTCACTTCGCGCAGGGTCACGGACACCAGCGCGGCGAAGTTCAGCCCCAACGCACTCGGCGCCAGGCGAGCGTGGTAGCCCAGAATCGCCCCGGCCTCCTCCAGCGCCTTCAGGCGCCGGTGGCAGGGCGACAGGCTGAGCCCAACGCGGTCGGCCAGCTCGGTGACCGACAGCCGACCGTCTTTTTGCAGCTCGGCAAGGATTTTTCGATCAGTTCTGTCCATTGGGAAGAATCTTCCAATAAGTGAATGCTGTTAGGGAATATACGAAAGAAAATCCCCGGGCGGAATCCGTAATCTTTCCTCATCCCAAGGCAGTAGATAAGGAAGATTCAAGTGGCTATCAGTGTGCTGACGGCGTTCTGGGCCGTGTCGATGCTGTTTGTGATGACCCCCGGAGCAGACTGGGCCTATGCCATCTCGGCGGGCATGCGCGGGCGTTGGGTTATGCCCGCAGTGGCCGGGATGTTGTCGGGGCATTTCCTCGCCACCCTGGTGGTGGCGGGCGGGGTCGGCAGCCTGCTGGCGGGCCACCCGCTGGCGTTGACCTTGTTGACCCTGGCGGGGTGCAGCTATCTGCTGTGGCTGGGGGGTAATCTGTTGCTGAGCCCGGCATTGCCTTCGGCCGGGCAGGGCGGGGCGGGGGAGTCGGGCTCGCGCTGGGCATTGAAAGGCTTTTGCGTGAGTGGGCTGAACCCCAAGGTGTTCCTGCTGTTCCTGGCCCTGCTGCCGCAATTCACTGACCCCCAGTCGAGCTGGCCGGTACCGTTGCAGATCTTGCTGCTGGGCCTGGTGCACCTGTGCAGCTCGCTGGTGATCTATTCGCTGGTCGGCTTTGGCGCCAAGGCTGTGCTAAGTACCCGGCCAGGGGCGGCAAAGCTGGTCGGACGGGTGTCGGGGGTAGCGATGATTACCGTGGCCTTGGGTTTGATAGCCGGGCAGATCCACTGATTTCAGCGGTTACGAACAGCTTCGGATACACTCGCCGCATGCCCGCGCGCCCAGGATGTGCCCCATGCCCGATACCCTCCAGCTGCTTACCTTCGCCCTGATCTGCCTGGGCATGGTCCTGACCCCGGGGCCGAACATGATCTACCTGATCTCCCGCTCGATCTGCCAGGGCCGCAAGGCCGGGTTGATTTCCCTTGGAGGTGTGGCGCTGGGCTTTGTCATCTACATGTCCTGCGCTGCACTGGGCATCACCGCGCTGGTTATGGCTGTGCCCTTTGCCTATGACGCACTGCGCATTGGTGGCGCACTTTATCTGTTGTACTTGGCCTGGCAGGCACTGCGCCCCGGTGGCCGCTCGCCTTTCCAGGTGCGGAACCTGCCTGCCGACAGCCCGCGGCGGCTGTTCGCCATGGGGTTTGCCACCAGCCTGCTCAACCCCAAGATTGCCGTAATGTACCTGTCGCTGATGCCGCAGTTCATCGAGCCGGGCCATGGCAGCGTGCTGTTGCAATCGCTGGTACTGGGCTCGACGCAGATCGCCATCAGTGTCACGGTCAACGCGCTGATTGCGGTCATGGCCGGCTCTATCGCCGTGTTCCTCGCCGGTCGGCCCCTGTGGCAGCAGGTTCAGCGTTGGCTGATGGGCACGGTGCTGGCGGGCCTGGCCGTGCGCATGCTGGCTGAAGGTCGCCGTTGAGCGACAGCTGAAGCTCAGCGCAAAAAATGTGGTGTTTATGTCTTCACACGCCTAGTACTTTGCCGAGCAGCTGGCACACCTGTTCGGCCGAATAGGGTTTGGCCAGGAAGGCAAACCCTTGGTGCCCGCCTTCGGCAATCGCTTCGCTGTAGCCGGAGGTGAGGATTACCGGCAATTGCGGCCGCTGGCGGCGCAGTTGCCTGGCCAATGCCAGGCCGCCCATGCCTGGCATGACGACATCGGAAAACACGGCATCGAAGCCTTCGGGCGCGCTGGCAAGCTGCACCAAGGCATCTTCGGCCGAGCTGGCCCAACGGATCTGGTAGCCGTGGTCTTCAAGGATTTGCGCGGTAAAGCTGCCCACATCGGGATTGTCCTCGACCACCAGGATGCGCCGCCGCTGGCCACTGGGTTGAGGCCCGTTGTGCGGGTCGCTGGCATGTGCGTCGCTGGCTGGTGCCGGCTCTTGTGGCAGGTACAAGGTGAAACGGGTGCCCTGGCCCTGGACGCTATCGACCTTGACATCGCCATCGGACTGCTTGGCAAAGCCAAAAACCTGGGACAAGCCCAGCCCGGTGCCTTCACCCGGCGCCTTGGTGGTGAAAAACGGATCGAAGATGCGCTCCAGCAACTCGGGGGCAATGCCGACCCCACTGTCACTCACCGAAATCGCCGCGAATAGTCCGTCGTGGCCGGGCATCTGCTGATCGGCCTGCAGGCGCAGGCGCAGGGTGCCTTCACCGGCCATGGCGTCGCGGCCATTGAGCATCAGGTTGATCACTGCGGTTTCCAGCTGGCTGAGGTCGGCGCGGATATGGCAGGGCGATGGCGGCAGCTGCAGCTCGACGTGGATTCGTGCGCCGGTGGCCGTGTCGAGCATGTCGGCCATCGCTTCCAGCCGTGGCCCGGCCTCGAACACTTGCGGGCTCAGTGCCTGGCGACGGGCGAAGGCGAGCAACTGGCCGGTCAGTTTGGCGCCGCGGTCGACTGTGTCGGACATGGTCTTGAGGTAACGTTCACGACGCTGTTCGTCCAGGTTTGGGCGCTGCAGAAAGTGCAGCGACGAGCGGATGATGGTCAGTAGGTTGTTGAAGTCGTGGGCCACTCCGCCGGTCAGCTGGCCGATGGCTTCGAGCTTTTGCGTCTGGCGCAACACGGCCTCGGTGTGCAGCAGCTGCGCGGTACGCTCTTCGACCCGGTGTTCCAGTGTGGCGTTGAGCGCTTCCAGGGCGGCCATTGCCTCACGCACTTCGGCGTGGGCCTGGATGCGCTGGATATGCGCCCAGGAGCGTTCGGTGACTTCGCTGATCAGTGCCTGCTCGTAGAGCGTCCAGGTACGTGGCTGACGGTCATGGATGGCCATCAGCGCCGTCAGCCGCCCATTCTTGATCAGCGGCATGCAGACGGTGGCGGTGATGCCGATGGCCTGGAACGTGGCCGCCTCTTCGGCGGCCAGTTCCTTGAGGTTGTCGTTGATCACCAAGGGCTGCCCGGCGCGCAGGCGGCTGACGGCCAGTCTGCCGAAATCCGCCAGGCGGTACTGGCCGAGCAGGCGCGGCGAGCCCGGTGCCACCCAGTCGCCGCAGATGGTGAAGCCGTCTTCGTCTGCTTCCATCACGGCATAGGCGCAACTCGACAGCTCCAGGTGCTCCACCAGCATGCGCGTGGTGATCGCCATGATGTGGTCCGGGTCGGTGGCATTGGCAACGGCGCGGCCCAGGTTGTCGAGAAAGTTCAGGCGCTGATTGGTGACCACGCCGGCGGTGGTTTCGATGACCGTGTCGAGCATCCCCAGCACACTGCCATTCTCACCGCGGATGGGGCTGTAGCAGAAGGTGAAATAGGCCTTTTCCGGGCTGCCGCAGCGGTCGATAAGCAGGGGGAAGTCCTCGATGAACACCGCCTCGCCAGCGAGTGCCCGCTCGGCCATGTCACCGATCTCGTGCCAGGCTTCTTGCCATATCACGCTGAAGGGGCTGCCCAGGGCCAACGGTTTGTCGCCGAGGATCCGGGCGAAGGCGTCGTTGTGCAGGGTGATCAGCTCCGGGCCCCAGAGCACGGCCTGGGGAAAACGCGAATCCAGGCACAGGGCCACGCAGGTCCTGAGTGTTTCAGGCCATTGGTCGAGCGGCCCCAGGGGGGTGGCAGCCCAGTCGTGGTTGCGAATGCGCCCGGCCATCAGCCCGCCGCCGTCTAGCCAGTTTGCCATGTGCAGTGCCGGTCCGTTTGCTCGAGGCCTCTAGATTGCACCGAGAATAGACGGTTGGCGAGGGCAGCGGTGCCTCAGCGCATGAAATGCACCTTGCCGGTGTCGTCATTGCCCATGTAGATGCCATAAACCCCGGCCTGACGTTCGAGGATGTAACGCTCGAGAATCTGCCGGATCGCCGGGTAATAGATCTCGTCCCAGGGGATCTCGTCTGGTTCGAAGAACTTGTATGCCAATGTTTCCGGCCCGTACTGCCCGGTCTCTTCGGTGACGATGGCGCGGAAGATGATGTACACCTCGCTGATTTTCGGCACGCTGAAGATCGAGTAGGGCGAGACGATGTCGGCGCGCACGCCGCTTTCTTCCCAGACCTCGCGCAAGGCCGCCTGTTCGGTGGTCTCGCCAGCTTCCATGAACCCGGCCGGCAATGTCCAGGTGCCGGGGCGCGGCGGAATGGCGCGCTGGCACAGCAGGTACTTGCCATCGCGCTCGATGATGCAGCCAGCGATGATCTTCGGGTTGATGTAGTGGATATAGCCGCAGCCGGTGCAATGCAGGCGTTCGTGGGTGTCGCCTGTGGGAACGCCCCGGGCCAGTTCCTGGGTGCAGTGCGGGCAGTAGCGCGGGGCGTTGGGCATGTCAGCGGCCTATGCGGGGTTCTATGCGTGGCTCTTTCAGGGCCAGGGGCTCGACCATGTCGCGCACCTTGCTGTTGTCGTCCTGCTTCTGGCGCAGGTAGTCCAGGGCCACCTTGGCGGCGGCGCGCACGTGATCGACCGACGCCTGGTGCGCCACCAGCGGGTCGCCGCCCTTGATCGCCTCGACGATCTTTTCCATTTCACGGTTGCTGGCGCCGCGGCGGTTTTCCTGCGACACCGAGGTGGCGCGCAGGTAGCTGATGCGTGCCTGCAGCTGGCGCAGCTGCTGGGCGGCGACCTGGTTGCCGGAGCCTTCCAGGAGCACGTCGTAAAAGCCTTGCACCGAGTCCAGCACCTGCTGCAGTTCGCCTTCTTCGAGGGCTTCGCGGTTGACCTCGAGCGCACGCTCCAGGGCACGGATGTCCTTGGCCTTGGCGTTGAGAGTGAACAGCTGCACGATCAGGCCTTCAAGCACGCAACGCAGCTCGTAGATATCGCGGGCGTCTTCCAGGGTGATGATGGCCACGCGCGGGCCCTTGGCGTCGGCGAACTCCACCAGCCCTTCGGACTCAAGGTGGCGCAGGGCCTCACGCACCGAGGTACGGCTGACCCCCAGGCGGTCGCAGAGGTCGCGCTCGACCAGGCGGTCGCCGGGCAGCAGGTGGAAGTTCATGATCGCGCCGCGCAGCTTGTCGAGCACGATTTCGCGCAGGGTAACGGGGTTGCGGTTGACCTTGAAGCTGTCGTCGAGTGGCTGGCGTTTCATCAGGTGCGCTCTTTATGAGGCTGTTGCGCCAACATCACGGAGCCCCCTGAACCGAGGCACTCCTTGCAGTGGTTCGAACAGCCCGTTGTTAACGGGTTGACTCCGCATCGGCTTCGGCGAACGCCTCGCGGGCCAGGCGGAAGCTGTCCACCGCCGCGGGCACGCCGCAATAAATGCCGACCTGGAGCAGGATCTCGCGAATCTGTTCACGGCTCAGGCCATTACGCAATGCACCGCGAATGTGCAGCTTGAGCTCGTGGGGCCGGTTGAGCGCGGAAATCATGGCCAAGTTTATCATGCTGCGCTCTTTGAGCGAGAGGCCTTCGCGGCCCCAGACGTGGCCCCAGCAGTACTCGGTGACCAGTTCCTGCAGCGGCTTGGTGAAGTCGTCGGCGTTCTGGATCGAGCGGTTGACGTATTCCTCGCCCAGCACCTGGGTGCGGATCTGCAGGCCTTTCTCGTACTTTTCGTTGCTCATGCGCAGTACTCCGGAATAAAAAGGGGCCGCAACCGAGGGTGAGACGATTAGTGCGGCCCCTGAAAAAAGGGGTGAAACGGGGGCTGCACAGCAGCCCCGGCGGTCTCAAGGTCAGCCCAAGGGCGGCAGGGCGCCCAGCTTGCCTTTGTGGTAGACCATCGGGGTCACCGGCTCGGCCGGCAGCACCAGGTTCTTCACCGCGCCAACGATGATCGCGTGGTCACCGCCGTCGTATTCGCGCCACAGTTCACACTCGATGATCGCCGTGGCCTTGGTCAGCAGCGGGTTGCCCAGTTCGCTCAGCTGCCATTCGACGCCCTTGGCCTTGTCCTTGCCCTTGCCGGCGAAAGCATAGGCTTCGGCGGTCTGGTCGGCGGACAGCAGGTGAATGGCGAACTGCTTGCTGTCACGCAGGATCGGGTAGGTGTCCGATGCGTAGTTGGGGCAGAACAGCACCAGCGCCGGCTCGATCGACAGCGCGCTGAACGCGCTGGCGGTGATGCCGACGATGCCGCCGTCGGCGTCCAGGGTGGTGACCACGGTGACGCCGGACGGGAACGAGCCCATCACGTCTTTGTAGATGCCAGGTTCGATCATCTCGTGCTACCTCTTAGCGCATCACAAACGGGTCGGGCATCGGCGCGGTGGACAGATTGATCCACACGGTCTTCAGCTCGGTATAGGCCAGCACCGAATCGATGCCGCTCTCACGGCCGTAGCCGCTGTTCTTGAAGCCGCCGATCGGTGCCATGGCCGATACCGCGCGGTAGGTGTTGACCCAGATGATCCCCGAACGCACGTCGCGGGCCAGGCGGTGGGCACGGCCCAGGTCGCGGGTCCAGATGCCGGCGGCGAGGCCGAACTGCGAGTCGTTGGCGATGGCCAGGGCCTCTTCCTCGGTCTTGAAGCGGATGACTGCGGCGACCGGGCCGAATACCTCTTCCTGCATGATGGTCATCGAGTTGCTGTCGCACTCGAACAGGGTCGGCTCGTAGAACCAGCCGTCACCCTCGACCTCGGCACGCTTGCCGCCCATGTGCAGCTTGGCGCCTTCGGCCTTGGCGGCGGCGACCAGGCCTTCGACCACGGCCAGCTGCTGTGCGGTGGCCATCGGGCCCATTTCGCTGGCGTCGTCCTGCGGGTTGCCGATGCGGATGCGCTTCGCACGGGCGATCAGGCGCTCGACGAATTCGTCGAAGATCTCGTCCTGCACCAGCAGGCGCGAGCCGGCCACGCAGCTCTGCCCGGAGGCAGCATAGATGCCGGCCACGGCGCCGTTGATGGCGCTGTCCAGGTCGGCGTCGGCGAAGATGATGTTCGGCGATTTACCGCCCAGCTCCAGCGACAGCTTGGCGAAGTTCTCGGCACTGCTGCGCACCACGTGGCGGGCAGTGGCGGCGCCGCCGGTGAAGGCGATCTTGCGCACCAGCGGGTGGCGGGTCAGCGCCGCACCGGTGCTTGGGCCGTAGCCGGTGACCACGTTGACCACGCCCGGTGGGAAGCCGGCTTCGAGGGCCAGGCGGGCCAGCTCGAGAATGGTTGCCGAGGCGTGCTCGGAAGGCTTGATCACGATGGTGTTGCCGGCAGCCAGGGCCGGGGCCAGCTTGATCGCGGTCAGGTACAGCGGGCTGTTCCACGGGATGATCGCGGCGACCACGCCGATCGGCTCATGCACGGTGTAGGCAAACAGGTCTGGCTTGTCGAGGGGCAGGGTGCCGCCTTCGAGCTTGTCGGCCAGGCCCGCGGTGTAGTGGAAGAACTCCGGCAGGTAGCCGACCTGGCCGCGGGTTTCGCGGATCAGCTTGCCGTTGTCACGGCTTTCCAGCTGGGCCAGGTGTTCCTTGTTCTCGGCGATCAGGTCACCCAGGCGACGCAGCAGCTTGCCGCGTGCGGTGGCGGTGATGCTGCGCCACTCCTTGCTGTCGAAGGCACGCTGGGCGGCCTGCACGGCCAGTTCGACATCGGCTTCGGCGGCGTCGGGCAGTTGCGCCCAGGCCTGGGCGGTGGCCGGGTTGAGGCTGTCGAAGGTCTTGCCGCTCTGGGCATCGAGCCATTGGCCGTCGATGCACATCTGGAAACGAACGAGGGTCATGCAACAATCCCCTTGGCGGATTCGGTGAGGGTGCGGGCTTGGGCGAGGAAGTCCAGCAGCATCTTGTTGACTTCACGCGGGGCTTCCACGGGCATCATATGCCGTTGCTCGGCGAGGACCACGCTTTGTGCGCCAGGAATGCTGGCAGCGAGCTGGCGGGTCATGGCCGGGGTGGAGCCCGAGTCGAGTTCGCCGGTGGCGATCAGTGTCGGCACCTGGATGTTGCCCAGGTCACTGGCGCGGTACATGTCCTGGGTGGCGAACAGCGAGTAAGTGGTGTGGTAACCCTGTGGGTCGTTGTTCGCCAGCACCTGGCGAATGGCAGCGACCTGGGCCGGGTTGGCGGCCTTGTATTCACGGCTGAACCAGCGGTCGAGGGCAGCGTCGACGTTGGCGTCGGGGCCGAGCTCCGCAGCTTGGGCGGCGCGGGCGATGACGCCGGCACTCTGCTCGGGGGTGCGGTTGAACACGCTGTTGAGCACTACCAGTGCAGCCAGACGCTGCGGGTAGTTGAGGGCGAATGCACGGGCGACCAGGCCACCCATGGAGAAGCCGATCACGCTGGCTTGCTGAATCTGCAGGTGGTCGAGCAGTTCGGCGAGCTGGGCGGCGTAGCCTTCCAGGCCGGTGTCGGCGGCCGGCAACGCGCTCTGGCCGTGGCCGAGCATGTCGTAGGTGATGACGCGGTAGTCGTTGGCCAGGCCAACGATCTGCCCGCCCCACATTTCCTTGTTCAGGCCCACGCCGTGGATCAGTACCACGGGTTGGCCCTGGCCGACGGACAGGTAGCTGGTGCCGGCAGGTGTACGTTCAGCGACAGGCTGAATCATGGAGGGCGCTCCTTGAAGGTCGGGCGCGGCGGGTAAGCACGCCACGCCCCGGCCCGTCTTGGTTGTTGTTATTGAGCGTTGGCTTTTTCGGCAGCCAGTTCTTCCAGGTCGATGTAGCGGTTGCCGATGCGCGGGTGCAGGCGGCCGCCGTCGGCAGCGCCCAGGACCACGACGATTTCATCGGCGCGGGGGGCGTCTTCGATCTGCATTTCCAGGGTGATGTAGTGCGAGCGCAGGCCTTCGTCGTCCTTCTGCATCATCGGGATCTGGATCGAGGTGCCTGGGCCGCCGCGCTTGTTGGTGAAGCTCAGGTAGCTCTTGGCCTGTACCGCTTCGCGGTAGTGGTTGCCGAAGCGCAGGGTGTGGATCACCGCCGAGGCGTGCTCGATCTCGCCGTCGGCGCCGACCACTGCAGCTTTACCGTAGGCTTCGATCTTGTCGGCACCGCCGATGGCTGCGGTCAGGCGCTCGACCATCAGGGCACCCAGCTCCGAGCAGTTGGCGCGGATTTCCGGCTTCAGATCTTCAACGAAACCGCGACCGGCCCATGGGTTCTTGATCACGACGGCCAGGCCGACCATGGTCACCGGCTTGTCGGTGGACTTGCCGCCTTCGATGCGGGTCTCTTCGGAGTAGGTGACGATCTTGCGGATTTCGAAACTCATGGGTGGCTCCTGGTGAGGGTTATCAGCTCTTGTTGTCTGATGGTATACCATAATATTTGTTGTGCAAGAGGTGGCTTGAAATTTCTCTTGCGGGGGGACGAAAGGTGGCCTGATCCCTTGAATTCAGGGGTGTCTGTACTGGCCTCTTCGCGGCACAAGCCCGCTCCTGCAGGGCCCGTGCAGGTTTCAAAAAAAAGCCCGCTCACGCGGGCCACAGGGGCCCACGGGAGCGGGCGCGTCCCGCAATGTCTCAGGCAATGGGAATTCAGGCGAAGGCCGGCACCACTTCCTTGATGAACAGCTCGAGCGATTTCTTCTTCTCGGCGTGGGGCAGGCTGTTGTCGCACCAGAAGCTGAACTCGTCGACACCGAGCTCTTGGTAGTACTTGATACGGGCGATGATCTCTTCCGGGGTGCCGATCATGGTGTTCTTGCGGATGTTCTCCAGCTGGAACGCCGGCACTTCGGCGAACTTCGACTCAGGGCTCGGTTCGAGGAAGCCGTTGACCGGGGTGGTCTTGTTGCCGAACCAGGCATCGAAGGTGCGGTAGAAGCGCGAGATGGCCTGGGCGCCGATTTTCCAGCCTTCCGGCTCCGACGGGCTGTGCACGTGGGTGTGGCGCAGCACCATCAGTCGCGGGCGTGGCACGTCCGGGTTGTTGTCGAGGGCGGCCTGGAACTTGTTCTTCAGGTCCAGCACTTCCTCGTCGCCCTTCATCAGCGGGGTGACCATGACGTTGCAGCCGTTGGCCACGGCAAAGTTGTGCGAGTCCGGGTCGCGGGCGGCGATCCACATTGGCGGGGTGGCGTTGAACGGCTTCGGTACGCTGGTAGAGGTCGGGAACTTGTAGACTTCGCCGTCATGGGCGTAGTCGCCTTCCCACAGCTTGCGCACCACCGGGACCATTTCACGCAGGGCCTTGCCGCCGTCGGTGGCCGGCATGCCGCCTGCCATGCGGTCGAATTCGAACTGGTAGGCACCGCGGGCCAGGCCCACTTCCATGCGGCCGTTGCTGATCACGTCGAGCAGGGCGCATTCGCCGGCAACGCGGATCGGGTTCCAGAACGGCGCGATGATGGTGCCGGCACCCAGGCGGATCTTCTCGGTGCGCGCGGCCAGGTAGGCCAGCAGCGGCATCGGGCTTGGCGAGATGGTGTATTCCATGGCGTGGTGTTCGCCGATCCACACGGTGCTGAAACCGCCGTGCTCGGCCATCAGGGTCAGTTCGGTCAGGTCTTCGAACAGCTGGCGGTGGCTGACCTGTTCATCCCAACGTTCCATGTGCACGAACAACGAAAATTTCATGGGGCTTTCCTCAACGCTTGAAAGTGTCTGTCGCCAGGCTGCGCAGGCGCCAGGTGTCTCGATTCAGAATAGGCTTCAGGCAAAGGCCGGCAGGCTGGCCATCTTGCCGCGGCAGTAGACCATCGGCCGGGGGGCTTCCTCGGGGACGATCAGGTTGTGCACCTTGCCGACCATGATGGCGTGGTCGCCACCTTCATATTCGCGCCACAGCTCGCATTCGATGACGGCAGTGGCGCCGGCCAGGATCGGGTTGCCCAGTTCGCTCAGGGTCCATTCGATGCCGGCGGCCTTGTCCTTGCCCTTCTTGGCGAACGCGTAGGCTTCGGCCTGCTGCCCACCAGAGAGCAGGTGAATGGCAAAGCGCTTGTTCTTGATCAGGACCGGGTAGGAGTCGGAAGTGTAGTTGGGGCAGAACAGCACCAGCGGTGGGTCCATCGACAGGGAGGAGAAGGCGCTGGCGGTCAGGCCGACGACCGAGCCGTCGTCGTCCAGGGTGGTGATGACGGTCACGCCGGACGGGAAGGAGCCCAGGACGTTCTTGTAGATGCTTGCGTCGATCATCTGGTGTACCTCTAAAGGGCTGCGGTGGTCCGCGGT
This sequence comes from Pseudomonas sp. SMN11, assembly GCF_052041945.1. Classification (NCBI taxonomy): domain Bacteria; kingdom Pseudomonadati; phylum Pseudomonadota; class Gammaproteobacteria; order Pseudomonadales; family Pseudomonadaceae; genus Pseudomonas; species Pseudomonas sp. SMN11. The sequence continues at coordinate 57,382 of NZ_JBKGGW010000031.1, forward strand.
TTTTATCGTTGATGTGTCTGATGGTATACCGTAATACCTATTTTGCAAGCGGAATTTTTAGCCCTGGTTTTTCGCGATGAACGGCTCAAGGCCACGTAAACCGTGGCGTTGAGCGCTGAGACGGTTTGTCGCAGGGGTTGTGCGAGCAGATCAGCGGGTGTTTTTTACTGCGGATCAGTGTTGTCAAAAGTTTGGAATACCATAATATGGTCCGCAGCTGAGAGGCCGCCTAGATGCGGTTTCCTTACAAAGATAAAAACGACCTTTCGAGCTGAAATCCTATGTCCCAACCGTCGTCGCAACACCAGTTTGTCGAGAATCACACGGTCGATTACGTTCCACCTGCCGAGCGCCATGGGAAGGCGCGCGACCTGTTCACCCTCTGGTTCAGTACCAACATCGCGCCACTGCCAATTGTCACCGGCGCCATGGTGGTCCAGGTGTTCCACCTGAACCTGCTGTGGGGGCTGATCGCAATCGTGCTGGGTCATCTTGTCGGGGGCGTGTTCATTGCCCTGGCCTCTGCGCAGGGACCGCAGCTGGGCATTCCGCAGATGGTTCAGAGCCGGGGCCAGTTCGGCCGTTACGGCGCCTTGCTGATCGTGTTCTTCACCGCGCTGATCTATGTCGGCTTCTTCATTTCCAACATCGTCCTGGCGGGCAAGACCATCCACGGCATCGCCCCGAGCGTGCCGATGCCGGGCGCGATCGTGATCGGCGCCCTGAGTGCGACGGCCATCGGCGTGATCGGCTACCGCTTCATCCACATCCTCAACCGCATCGGTACCTGGGTGATGGGTTCGGCGCTGCTGGCCGGATTCATCATGATGTTCGTCCAGGAACTGCCGGCCGACTTCCTGACCCGTGGCGCGTTCAACCTGTCGGGCTTCATCGCCACGGTGTCGCTGGGCATCATCTGGCAGATCAGCTTCTCGCCGTACACCTCCGACTACTCGCGCTACCTGCCGCGTGAAGTGGGCATCGCCAAGCCGTTCTGGGCCACCTACTTCGGCGCCACGCTGGGCACCATCCTGTGCTTCAGCTTCGGCACGATCGCGGTGCTGTGCGTGCCGGACGGCACCGATGCGATGGATGCGGTCAAGCAGGCCACCGGCTGGCTGGGCCCGATCCTGATGGTGCTGTTCCTGCTCAACATCATCAGCCACAACGCCCTCAACCTGTATGGCGCGGTGCTGTCGATCGTCACCGCGATCCAGACCTTCATCGCTGAATGGACGCCGAGCATCAAGGTGCGGGTGATCCTCGCCTCGGTGATCCTGGCGGGCTGCGGGATGGTGGCGCTGAATGCTTCGGCCGGCTTCATCGGCCAGTTCATCGGCCTGATCCTGGCGCTGCTGCTGGTGTTGGTGCCGTGGGCGTCGATCAACCTGATCGACTTCTACCTGATCAAGAAGGGCCAGTACGACATTGCGTCGATCTTCCGTGCCGACGGCGGCATCTATGGCCGCTTCAATCACCACGCGATCATTGCCTATGCCTGCGGGATCCTGGTGCAGCTGCCGTTTGCCAACACGTCGCTGTATGTGGGGCCGTATTCGAACATTGTCGAAGGGGCTGACTTGTCGTGGCTGTTTGGCTTGCTGGTGACGGTGCCGCTGTATTACTGCCTGGCGACTCGTGGCAAGGCGGCCGAGCGGGCGGGGCGAGTTGTGAGCGTCAACGACTGATACTCAGGTGGGGGGCTGCTTTGCAGCCCTTTCGCGACACAAGGCCGCTCCTACAGGTTTTTCGCAGCATCGGAAATAGCGCAATACCTGTAGGAGCGGCCTTGTGTCGCGAAAGGGCCGCAATGCGGCCCCGGCTATTTCAAATCAGACCTTGAACTGCGCGACCATGCCATTCAGGTCCACGGCAAGGCGCGACAAGTCCTGCGCCGCCGCACTGGTCTGGTTTGCCCCCGCCGACGTCTGCATCGCCAGGTCACGAATGTTCACCAGGTTGCGATCCACCTCCCGCGCCACCTGCGCCTGCTCCTCGGAGGCACTGGCGATCACCAGGTTGCGCTGGTTGATCGACGCGATCGCCTCGGCAATCACTTCAAGCGCCTGACCCGCACCCTGTGCCACTTCCAGCGTGCCGTTCGCCCGGCCGCGGCTGCTGTGCATAGCCGACACCGCCCGCTCGGTACCATTCTGGATTCCGGCGATCATCTGCTCGATCTCTGCTGTCGACTGCTGGGTACGGTGGGCGAGTGCGCGCACCTCATCGGCCACTACCGCAAAGCCGCGACCAGCCTCACCGGCGCGAGCCGCTTCGATCGCCGCGTTGAGCGCCAGCAGGTTGGTCTGCCCGGCAATCGCGCCGATCACGTCCAGCACGCGGCTGATCTCGTTGGCGTTGCTGGCCAGTTGTTCGATCTCGGTCGAGGTACCCGTCACGTCATTGACCAGATGCTGGATCGAGACCAGGGCCTGGTTAACCTGATCACGGCCATCGCGGGTATTCTGGTCGGCACCTTTCGAGGCATCGGCCGTGCTCACCGCGTTGTTCGCCACTTCTTCAACCGCCGCGGTCATCTGATTGACGGCGGTGGCGGCCTGGTCGATTTCCGCGCTCTGCTGGTGCAGGCCGCGGCTGGTGTCTTCGGTGACGGTGTGCAGCTCTTCCGAAGCCGAGGCCAGTTGGTCGGAGGAGGCGGCGATCTTGCGGATGGTCTCGCGCAGGCTGTTCTGCATGCGACTCAGGGCGCGCAGCAGCAGGGCTGGTTCGTCGCGGCCGACGACACGGATGTCCTGGGTCAGGTCGCCGGTAGCCACGCGCTCGGCCACTGCGACGGCATCGGCCAGCGGCACCACGATACTGCGGGTGAGCACGGTGGCGATGGCGGCCAGGGCGAGCATGATGATCACCAGCGAGGCGATGATGGCGGTGAAAGCCTCGTCGGCCACATCGCTGCTGCGCTGCGATGCGTCCTCGGCGCCTTTGCCGTTGTAGGCAATGAGCGCGGCCATGGCCTTCATCATGCTGTCGGCGTACTGGGTGAGCGGGCCGCTGATCTGCTGCTTGGCCTCATCCATGCGACCGGCCGCGATGTCCTGCAGGACGCGTAACTGCAGATCGAGGTATTGCTGATGGGCACTGTTGAAAGCGTTGAACAGGGCTCGGTCATCGGCGGCGATGATGGTGTCCTCATAGTCCTTGAGGCCACCTTTGAGCTGCTCGTTGATGCCTGTGGCCAGCTCGATGTTGCGTGCTTGTTCGCCGGCATTATCTTCTAGCGCGGCGCGCAGGGTGACGGCGCGGGCGCGGCCAAGGTTGGTACTGATTTCACTGAGGGCAACCACGGCGGGTATCCAGGTGACACGGATTTCGTCCGTGGCCGAGTCCATCTGCCGGGTTTCATAGATTGCGATAAGGCCCATGGCCAGGACCAATGCGCCCAACAGGGCGAAAACGCTGGTAGCGCGGGTGCCTATCTTCATATTCCGTAACTGCATGGAATGCTCCTTGACGTTGGCGTGCAGGCGTCAAGAGCATGGTCGGATGGCCGGGTCACCGGGGATGGCGCCAGGCTCTCGATGCGCTGCGGATTAAAGTGTGTGCCTCACCCTCTTGAATGTTTTTTTGATTTGAATGATGCCATATGGCCATTAATATTGACCAGTCATTCAATGTAACGACTTATGCTGACAAATCCGTCATTAATTGACGGATCTGTCAGGATTATGCGCTTAAACGATCGCGATCAGCGGATCGGCAGCAGCCAGCGCCAGGGCGCGATCGGCGGCTGGCGGGTAGATCCACACCCCGTTGATCTGGCGCTTCAGCTCCTTGCCTTCCTGGCCCTGCAGCTTCAACTCGCGCTCCCAGCCTTCACTGAAGGCCGCGCCCTATTCGCCGAGGTCCAGGCAGGTGACGTACTTGGGTTGACGGTAGACCACCGGTGCTACGCCCAGCAGGTCGGCCATGGCGTTGTTGCCGGAGTGTCGGCCCATGGGGATCGCGTGCTGGCAGGTCATCAGGGCGTGGTTGCCCAGCTCGTCGACGGCGGCCCAGGCGGTGTCACCGGTGGCATAGATGTGGTCCTGGCCGATCACCTTGAGGTGGTCGTCGACCTTGAGACGGCCGAAGTTGTCACGCTCGCCGGCGACCTGGGCGGTCAGCGGGCTGGCCTTTACACCGGCGGTCCAGATCACGGTCTTGCTGGCGATGTACTCACCGCTGTCCAGGGTCACGCCGCCGGCATCCACCGCCACCACCGAGGTGCCGGTCAGCCACTCTGCGCCGGCCTGTGCACTGGCTGCGACGATCGACGGGGTGATGCCGGCACCGAGTGCGGCGCCGACGCGGGTGCCACGATCGATCACCAATACCCGTACTTCGGTGTCGTTGCCCAGGATGGCGCGCAGGCGGACGGGGATTTCCGTGGCGGTTTCGATGCCGGTGAAGCCACCGCCGCAGACCACCACCGTGTTGCGTGCCGGCGAGGCGGGCAGGGCGGCCAGGCTGTGCAAGTGCTGCTCGAGCTCCACGGCCGACTCCATCTGGTCGACATCGAAGGCATGTTCGGCCAGGCCTGGAATCGCCGGGCGCGCCACCTGGCTGCCGGCCGCGAGGATCAGGCGGTCGTAGGCAATTTGCTGACGCTGGCCATCGACATCGGTATAGCTGACGCTGCGGCCTTCGGCATCGATGGCCTCGGCGTTGCCGGTGATGAAGCGCACGCCAACTGCATCGAACAGTTCACCAACCGGTGCCTTCAGGCTGTGCACGTCGGCCTCGTAGAAGCGCGGACGGATACGCAGTTCCGGTTGCGGGGCGAGCACGCTGATGCTCAGGTCGTCGCGCTGGGCCTGGTCGAGCAGGCGGGCGGCGCTCAGGGCGCTCCAGACACCGGCAAAGCCGGCACCGATGATCAGGATGTTCGATTTCATGGAAGTGCTCCGCAGGGTTGAAGAGGGCTTCGAGGGCGATGGTTGTGCTGCTCGAATAACTACGACTGTATTGATCGTAGTTTGAATCGGCAAGCGTTTTTTTCGAAGGGGTAGCGATCGACGCGCGGTTAAAGCCGGGTAAATGCCTGTGATCAAGGGCTTAAAAGGGGAAAGCATAGGCTTGAAATAGCGACGAATGGCGAAGGAGAGCTTTGCGCTGCGCACATGATCAGCGTAATATTTACGACAAAGTTGGTCGGAGATAGATATGTCGCTCTACAGTGCTGGCGTCGAATACGGCATCCATTGCCTGCTGTACCTCGTGGATGAACGAGGTGATACCCGTGAGTCCAGCGTGCGCGACCTGGCGGAGCTGCAGGGCGTGCCGCAGGAATACCTGGCCAAGGTCTTCACCAAGCTCGCCCGGGCCAAGCTGGTAGCGGCCACCGAAGGCGTGCGTGGCGGTTTTCGCCTGGCACGGCCGTCGGACGAAATCACCGTGCTGGATATCGTCAACGCCATCGACGGGCCGAAGAAGATCTTCGACTGCCGCGAGATCCGCGAACGTTGCACCTTGTTCGAAGGATCAGCGCCGGGCTGGGCGACCGAGGGCACCTGCGCCATCCACGCGGTGATGCTAGGGGCGCAGAAGCGCATGGAAGAGGCGTTGGCGCAGCAGACCATTCTTGATCTGGCGCGGCGATTCGGGCGCAAGGCGCCGGCCGAGTTCGGGCAGCAGGTCAATGAGTGGATGAGCGAGCGACGTGAAGGCAAGAGTGCCGGGGACATTCCGGTCAGCCAGGTCTGAATCTACCGCATGTGCCGGCCTTTTCGCGGGTAAACACGCTCCCACAGGATCGCCACAGGTTTCAATACCTGTGAAGAACCTGGGAGCGGGTTTACCCGCGAATAGGCCGGCAGGTCAACGCTGTTCATGCTGCCGACGATAGGCCCCAGGCTGCACCCCCATGGCCTTGGCGAACGCACGGGTAAACGCCGCCACCGACTGATACCCCACCTGCGCGCCCACCTGTTCCACGGTATTGCCCGCCTGCAGCAACCGGCAGGCATGGCGCATGCGCAGCGCCAGCAGCACCTGCCCCGGCGACTGCCCGGCCAGTTCATTGAAGCGCTTGAAGAACGCCGAACGCGACAACCCGGTGCAAACCGCCATGCTCTCCAGTGTCCAGGCCTGGCCAGGCTGTTCGATCAATTGCTCCAGCAACCCGGCAAACGCCGGCTGGCGGGCGAGGGCGACCAGCCCGCCCAGCGAATGCCCGCCGTGTACCTGCTGGCGTAGCACATACAGAAACAGCAGGTGGGTCAGGCGTTCCAGCACCGTTTGCGATGGCGAGCGCTGGCACTCCTCCAGAATCAGCCCAAACAACGCCCGCGCCGCATGGCCAGCCGGCTCATCGGCGCGCAACACGATCAAGTTGGCCAGCCCCTCGACGATCAGTGACGACAACCCGGCGCGGAAGTCGAAGAACCCGCAGACCAGGCCCACCCCATCGCTCGCCGTCGCATCCAGTGCCTGCATCTGTTGGCGTGGTTGGGCACAGGCAGCAATCGGGTCCTGGTCGCCGGACAACCGATAGCCCAGGTCGCGCAGCAGGAACACGGCATCGCCGGCTGCCAGGCGCACGGCCTCGGCCTGGCCATCGATGTGCAACCAGCACTGGCCCTGCACCACCAGGTGAAAGCTGGCGCGGCCCATGCCCTGGGTGCTGGCATGCCAGCCGCCGCAGTAGCGACCGACATGGAACAGGCTGGCGTCGAGCTCGAGGCTTTCTAATAACCAATCGACAAGATGGCTGGATGAAATCATCTAATGCAAAGACTCAGGAGCAAGGAAAGGCGACTGATGAATATGGAGGGTAATTCTTATAACCAACAGACTGTAGCGACACACAGCAAAAGGAGACCACTCCATGACCTCGCGCATTACTCTACACACTCTGCAGAGCGCCCCGGAAGCGGCCCGCCCGTTCCTCGAAAACGCCCAGAAGAACTCCGGCTTCATCCCCAACCTGCTCGGCGTGCTGGCCAACGCCCCGGCAGCGCTGGAAACCTACGTCACCGTCTCGGCCCTGAACGGCAAATCCGAGCTGACCCTGGCCGAGCGTGAAGTGGTACAACTGATTGCCGCCACCAAGCACGGTTGCGATTTCTGCGTCGCCGGCCATACCGCCGTGGCCCTGAACAAGGCCAAGCTGCCCGCCGAGGTGGTCGACGCCCTGCGTGCCCGTGGCGAATTGCCGGATGCCCGCTACGAGACCCTGGCCGAATTCGCCCGTGAAGTCATTGCAACCCGCGGCAATGTCAGCGACGCCACCTACCAGGCCTTCCGCGCAGCCGGCTTCACCGAGGGCAACGCCCTGGAAGTGATTCTTGGCGTGAGTCTCGCAACCCTGTGCAACTTTGCTAATGTGTTCGCCCAGACGCCGCTCAACGACGAGCTGAGCAAGTACCGCTGGCAGCCAACTGCGTAATTGACGCCTGGCGCTGGTGGCGCCTGCGATTTCAAAAGGAGTAGGGACATGCTTGATGCTGCATTTCGTCAGTGGCTGGATGCCAACGCCGAGGCTATCGACCAGGGCCAATGCGACCCGCAGCAGGTGCTGGCGCACATCGCCGAATCGCAGCTGCTGCGCGTCGGCGTCGCCCCGGCACTGGGGGGCAGCGGGGGCGCGGTCACCCATGCGGTCGAAGCCATCGCCGCCATCGCCAGCCGTTCACTGGCCGCAGCCTTTGTCTGCTGGGGCCAGCGCGCGTTCATCGAATACCTGCTGCAAAGCCCCAATCAGGCCTTGCGCGAGCGCTTGCTGCCCAGCCTGCTGGCCGGCGAACTGGCCGGTGCCACCGGTTTGTCCAACGCCATGAAGTTCCTCTCCGGGATCGAGGCATTGCAGGTGCGTGGCCGCCCCGAGGCTACGGGCTGGACACTGGAAGGCCGCCTGCACTGGGTGACCAACCTGCGCAAGAGCGGCTTCGTCGTGGCAGCAGCCATCGAGGACGACGCCGGCGGCTCGCCGTTCGTGATGGCCATTCCCTCCGACAGCCAGGGCCTTGAGCGCTCCGACGACCTGGAACTGATGGGTCTGCAATCGAGCAACACGGCAGCGCTGGCGTTCCACCAGGTCGAGTTGAGCCGCGACTGGCTGCTGCACGAAAACGCCCGCGAATTCCTGCCAAAGGTGCGCCCGGCGTTTCTCGCCCTGCAGTGCGGCATGGCCATCGGCCTGGCGCGGCGCTCGTTGCACGAAGTGCACGAACACCTGCACGGGCGACTGTCGTTCCTCGAAGAACATCGCCAGGTGCTAAAGGAACGCCTGGAAAACACCGTGGCCGAGCTCAAGCAAGGCTTGCTCGAAGAGCGCTTCCAGAGCCAGCCGGCGGCACTGTTCAAGCTGCGCATCACCCTCGCCGAAAGTGCGGCCGACGCCGTGCAGCTGGAGCTGCAGGCCAGCGGCGGCAAGGCGTACCTGGATGAGTTCGGTGCCGGCTTCGCCCGCCGCTGGCGCGAGTCGGCGTTCGTGCCGATCGTCACCCCAAGCCTGGTGCAACTGCGCGCCGAGCTGCATCGCCAGGCCGCCAGCGCATGAGCCGAGCGTTACTCGAAGCCCGCGAGATCAGCCTGGGCTACCCGCGCGAGGGCGGCTGGCAGGACGTGCTGGCGCGCTTCGACCTGCAACTGGCGCCAGGGGAGGTGGTGACCATCCTCGGCCCCAGTGGCGTCGGCAAGTCCAGCCTGCTGCGGGTGCTGGCCGGCCTGCAGCAACCGCGTGGCGGGCGCGTGACCCTGCACGGCGAGCCGTTGCAGGGCCCCCATCCGCGCCTGGCAGTGGCCTTCCAGGACCCGAGCCTGCTGCCCTGGCTGAGCCTGGAAAAGAACGTCGCCTTCGGCTTGGACTTCGCCCGCCAACCCAAGCTGGCCGCAGCCGAGCGCCGGTCGCGCATCGACCATGCCATCAGCGCGGTGGGCCTGGCCCATGCGCGCAATCAGTACCCGGCGCAGTTGTCCGGCGGCATGGCCCAGCGTACTGCGCTGGCACGCTGCCTGGCGCGCCAGCCCGAAGTACTGCTGCTCGACGAGCCGTTCGGTGCGCTCGACGAAGTGACCCGCGCCGACATGCAGCAACTGCTGCTGCAACTGATCGCCACCCATAATACGGCGGCGGTGCTGATTACCCACGACATCGACGAAGCCCTGTTGTTGTCCGACCGGGTGCTGCTACTGGGCAACCACCCGGCGCACATCCTGGGCCAATGGCACATCGACCTGCCGCAACCGCGCGCGCACCGGGTCGAGGAGCTGGGCGCGCTGCGAATCGAGATCCTGAAAACCCTTCGGCGGGCAAGCCGCACGGCTGAACCTTCCCCTACCTCATTGCCTTCGGAGCCTGCACATGTGCATGGATGACTGCTGTTCCGCCACTTCGCGTCGTGACTTCCTCAAGCTCAGCGCCATGCTCACTGCCGCCGGAGCCGTGCCATTGCTGTCCAGCCTGCAGGCCCGCGCAGCCGCCGAACCCGACGCGCCGGTGCGCATCGGCTACCTACCGATTACCGACGCCACGCCGCTGCTGGTGGCGCACAACAACGGCCTGTTCGAGGCCGAAGGCATCAAGGCTGAGCGCCCGGTGCTGCTGCGCAGTTGGGCGCAGGTGATCGAGGCGTTCATCTCGGGCCAGGTCAACGTCATTCACCTGCTGTCACCGATGACTGTGTGGGCACGTTATGGCAGCAAGGTGCCGGCCAAGGTGGTGGCCTGGAACCATGTCGGCGGTTCCGGCCTGACCGTGGCGCCGGACATCACCGACATGAAGCAGTTGGGCGGCAAGACCGTGGCCATCCCGTTTTGGTACTCGATCCACAATGTGGTACTGCAGCAGATGCTCAACGACAACGGCCTGGCCCCAGTGTCGAAGCCTGCCAATGCCCAGCTGGCGGCCAACGAAGTCAACCTGCTGGTGCTGCCGCCCTCGGACATGCCGCCAGCCCTGGCCAGCAAGCGTATCGCCGGCTACATCGTCGCCGAACCGTTCAATGCCCTGGCCGAGAACCTCAAGGTCGGCCGCGTTCAGCGCTTTACCGGCGATGTCTGGCGCAACCACGCCTGCTGCGTGGTGTTCATGCACGAGCACGACCTTAACAACCGCCCGGAATGGTCGCAGAAGGTGGTCAACGCCATCGTCAAGGCCCAGCACTGGACCCGCGACCACCGTGCCGAAGCGGCGGCGCTGCTGTCCAAGGCAGGCCCCAACAAGTACACCCCGCATGAGCCGGCAGTGCTGACCAAGGTGCTGGCCCCGGCCGCCGAAGACCGTGCCAGCTACATTGCCAGTGGCGCGATACAGCATCAGCAGTGGGACGAAAAGCGCATCGACTTCCAGCCCTACCCATACCCCAGCTACACCGAGGAACTGGTCAAGCGCCTGAAGCATACCCTGATCGAGGGCGAAAGCAGCTTCCTCGCCGGCCTGGACCCAGCGCAAACGGCTCGCGATCTGGTCGATGACCGCTTCGTGCGCAATGCCATTGCGGCAGTCGGTGGCCCTTCGGTGTTCGGCATTGCCGAGAACTTCCAGCGTAGCGAGGAGTTCGCGGTCTGATGCGCAAGCATGTCGTACATGCCGGCCTGGGTTTGGCCGGCCTGCTGGGGTTGCTGTTGCTGTGGTGGCTGGGTGTGCGGTTGTTCGGCGAGGCCGACGGCCTGTCGGCGCGCTTCTCGCCCCAGGCGACCCTGGCCAGCCTGGTCGAGCTGCTCAGCCAGGGCGAGGTCTACGGGCATGTCTGGGTCAGCCTCAAGCGCATTCTGGTCGGCTTGCTGCTGGCGTTGCTGATCGGCGTGCCGCTGGGGCTGCTGGTCGGCAGCTACCGGCATCTGGAGGCGGCGACCACGCCGGCGTTCCAGTTCCTGCGGATGATTTCGCCACTGTCTTGGATGCCGGTGGTGGTGATGCTGATGGGCGTGGGCGACCAGCCGATCTACTTCCTGCTGGCCTTCGCCGCGCTGTGGCCGATCCTGCTCAACACCGCCGCGGGCGTGCGCCAGCTCGACCCGCGCTGGCTGCAGCTGAGCCGCAGCCTCAGTGCCACGCGTTGGGAAACCTTGTGCAAGGTGATCCTCCCTGGGGTGATCGGCCATGTACTGACCGGCGTGCGCCTGGCCATCGGCATCCTGTGGATCGTGCTGGTGCCGTGCGAGATGCTCGGGGTGAGTGCGGGGCTGGGGTACTTCATTCTCGATACCCGCGACCGCCTGGCGTACTCGGAGCTGATGGCGATGGTGCTGCTGATCGGCGTGCTGGGGTTCATGCTCGATGCCCTGGCCCGCGGGCTGCATCGGCGTTGGGTGCATGCCTGAAGAATGCCGGGGCCGCGTTGCGGCCCTTTCGCGACACAAGGCCGCTCCTACAACGGTACGCGATCTCCTGTAGGAGCGGCCTTGTGTCGCGAAAGGGCTGCAAAGCAGCCCCAGAACCTCAATGCACCGACTTGCGCACCCGTACACATTCCTTGGCCTGCACCGTCAACTCATCCAGCCATTCATCCCGCTGCCGCTCGGCATCGAGCATGGCATCCTCACCCTGCTGATTAAGCAGGTAAGTGTGAATCTGCAGCACCTCGGCCGTCTGGTAGATTGGCGCAATGTCCAGCCGACCGATCAGCGCGCCACTGGCCTGGCCGGTGCTGCTCATCAGCACCTGCGGCCCGCTGGCGGCGACCACCTGCATGCCCATGCTTTCGAACCAGGGCACCTGATTGGCAAAGGCATTCAGCTCGACGCTGGCATAGCGCGCCTGTGCATCGCCCAGCAGGGCGCGGGCAATGCCTTGGCGGCGTTGGCTGGGCACCACGGCAAGAAACGCCAGGGCGCATGCGTGCGGGTTGTCCTGGGCCGGCAAGGTCAGGGCGAAACCGAGCAACTGGTCCGGGGCGTCGGCATCCAGGGCCAGGGTCAGCTGCACAGCCAGGCCGCGGGTGCCGTCCATGGCTTGCAGGTACTGGTGAACCTCCATGCCGACACCGTACTGATACAGCGGATAAAGCGGGTTGTCGGCACGAATGGCGACGCTGCTCAGATCGCCGACGTTGTGGATCACCAGCTCGCGGATCTGGTTCTGGAAGGATTCGGGCGGCACGCTGTCGAGGCGGCTCAGGATGAACATCGGTGGACGGGCTCCGGCTGCGGTTGGCTCACCCCGCACCGGGTTGGCGCGGGGTGCACAGTCTAAACCCTTTTTAGCCGCGCATCGCGGCAAGCATCAGGTCGAGATTCTGCACCGCCGCGCCCGAGGCCCCTTTGCCGAGGTTGTCGAACACCGCCGTCAGCACCACCTGGCCGTGCTCGGGGTTGGCAAACAGCGCCAGGCGCAGGTCGTTACTGTCGTTCAGCACCTCAGGGTTGAGCGGGGTGGCCGGACCTTGCTGGTGCAGGGGCATCACCTGCACATGGCGGGCGCCCTGGTAGTGTTGTTCCAGGCAAGCCTGCAACTGTTCCGCGTTGGGCTGGCCAGGCAACAGGCGCAGTTGCAGCGGGACGCTCAGGGCGATGCCCTGGCGATAGGCCGCGTAACCCGGCAGGAACATCGGCCGTGCCGACAGGCCGGCGTGCAGCTGGATTTCCGGCACGTGCTTGTGCGCCAGTTCCAGGCCATACAGCTGCAAGGTCGGGGCGTATTCAGCGCCCGGCTTCTCGTGCCGCTCGACGGCTGCGCGCCCACCGCCGGAATAGCCAGAGATGGCGTGGATGCTCAGCGGGTAGTCAGCCGGCAACAGGCCGGCCTTGACCAGCGGGCGCAGTAGGGCGATGGCCCCGGTGGGGTAGCAGCCGGGGTTGCTGACCCGCTTGGCATGGGCGATGCGTTCGGCCTGTTGCCCGTCAAGTTCTGGCAGACCATAGACCCAGCCCGGTGTGGTGCGGTGCGCGGAGCTGGCGTCGATAACCCGCACGGCGGGGTTCTCAATGGCCGCCACGGCCTCGCGGGCGGCGTCGTCGGGCAAGCACAGCAGGGCGATGTCGGCGCTGTTGATGGCGTCGGCGCGGCGTTGTGGGTCCTTGCGCTCTGCTTCGGGCAGGGTCAGCAGGCGCAGGTCGGTGCGGCCCTGCAGGCGGGCGTGGATCTGCAGGCCGGTAGTGCCTTGGTCGCCGTCGATGAAGACAACTGGGGTGTGCATGGTCGGGAGTCCGGTCAAGGGAGGGATGACCTATGCTCGCCTGTGGCCTTGGGAAAGAAAATTTGAATATCATGATGCTGACATTCAGTTTTAATGAATCAAGGATCGCCGCCCATGCGCGAAATCAGCCTCGACCGCCTGCGCACTCTGGTGGTGATTGCCGACCAGGGCTCCTTTGCCGAGGCCGCCCGTCAGCTCAACCTGGCGCCGCCCACCATCAGCCTGCATGTGGCCGAGCTGGAGGCGCGGGTCGGTGCGCCGCTGCTGACCCGCAACCGCAATCAAGTTCGCCCCACGACCATCGGCGAGACCTTGCTGGCACGCGCTCGTCGCTTGCTGGCCGATGCCGACCTGGCGCTGGACGAGGTGCGTCGCCAGGTCGAGGGGCTGACCGGGCGGGTGCGCCTGGGCGCCTCCACAGGTGCGATTGCTCATCTGCTACCCAAGGCCCTTGAGCATCTGCGGGTGGCGCACCCCGGCATCGACGTACAGGTTCAGGTGCTGACCTCCCAGGCTTCCCTGGCGCGCTTGCGCGAAGGCACCCTGGATATCGGCCTGGTGGCGCTGCCACAGGTGGCTGGCAAGGGGGTCAGGCTCACGCCCTGGCGGCGTGACCCGATCCTGGCGTATGTGCCGGCCGACTGGCAGCCGCCCGTCAAAGTTACCCCCGCCTGGCTGGCACAGCGTGCCTTGATCCTCAATGACAACAGCACCCAGCTGTCGCGGGTAACGGGTGAGTGGTTCGCGGCGGCTGGTTTGTATCCCGAGCCGCGCATCGAGCTGAACTACAACGATGCCATCAAGAGCCTGGTGGGCGCCGGCTATGGCGCGACCTTGTTGCCGCAGGAAGGTGAGGCCGCCGAACTGGACCGGCGCATAGCGCGCCGGCCGCTGCGGCCCGGGTTGTGGCGCCAGTTGGGGATCGCCTGCCGAGAGGGGCAGGTAGAGCGGGCCACAGGGTTTGTGCTGGAGGCGCTGGAGCGCTTGCGCCAGTAGCGGCTGCTAAACATCTGTGGGAGCCGCGCTTGCCGGCGAAAGGGGCGCAGCGCGCCCCCAGGGCCTCAGTCCCGCTCTCGCTGGCGAACCGTAGTCACGGTCTCGCCGCCCACCCCCCAGTTGTCCGTCGGCACTTCCTCGATCACCACGAAGGTACTGGCCGGTGGCTTGCCCAGTACCTGTTCGAGCAACTGCGTGGTGCCCTCGATCAGTTGGCGTTTGTGTTGCTGGGTCACCCCTTCATCGGTCACCCGGATATGGACGTAAGGCATGGCTGCTCGCTCCTCGGTTCAGTGCCAGGTGCCGGCGGTGCTACCACCGTCCACGGGCAGGATGACGCCGCTGACGAAGCGCGCATCGGTCAGGTACAGCACGGCATCCACCACATCTTGCGGCTTGCCCGTGCGACCGCTCGGCGAAAGCCCGCCAAGCCCCTCGACCTGCCCACTGTGCAGTGGTGTATCGATGATCCCGGGCGCTACGGCATTGACCTGCACACCGCTGGCGGCCAGCTCCAGGGCCAGGCCTTTGACCGCCTGGTTGAGCCCACCCTTGACCAGCACCGGCAACAGCGCCGGCACGCGGGTATCTGGCTGCAGGGCAATGGAAGCGGTGATGGCGATGATCTGCCCGTGGCCTTGTGCAATCATGACCTTCGCCGCTGCCTGCGATGGGTAGAAGAAGCCCTTGAGATTGGTGCCGACTAGCGCATCGACGTCGGCCTCGCTGTACTCGGTAAAGGGCTTGGGGATGAAGATCCCGGCGTTGTTGATCAGGATGTCGACACCGCCGAAGGTCGCCTGGGCCGTGGCGATCAGGCGCTGGGCGGTCTCGGCTTCGGCGATGTCGCCGGCCACGCCGACGAAGCGCTGCGGGTGACCGAGGCGGGCGGCGGCCTGCTCCAGGCGTGCCTGGCTGCGGGCATTGCCGACCACGTTGTCGCCGCGTTCGAGGAACGCCTCGGCGAGGGCGAAGCCCAGGCCGCTGGAGGCCCCGGTGATGATGACAGTTCTTGGCTTGCTCATGGTTGCGTTCTCCGAAAGTGAGCCGGTGGCTCGTGGTGGAGATCACTGTAGGGCGCTACGCCTGCTTGAAAAATGAGCCGGATGGCATTTCAATCGATACACCATGTAATCAATCGAGCCGCCATGACCCGCCACTTCGACGACTTGCAACTGGGCAGCTTGGAGTTGTTCTGCCTGGCAGCCGATACCGGCAGCTTCACCGCTGCGGCCGCCGAGGCCGGTGTCACCCCGGCGGCAGTGAGCCGCAGCGTGGCGCGCCTGGAGGAGCGCCTGGGCGTGCGCCTGTTCGTGCGGACCACCCGGCAGATGCGCCTGTCCGACGCCGGCCAGGCCTATTACCAGCAATGTCGACAGGCGCTCGGGCAACTGGTCGAGGCGGAGCGCCAGGCCACCGGTGGCCAGGCCGTGCCCAGCGGCCGCCTGCGCATCAGCGCGCCCACCCCTTATGCGCATCACCGTCTGCTGCCGTTGTTGCCGTCGTTCCGTCAGCGCTATCCACAGGTGCAGGTAGACGTGCACGTCAGCAATCGCAACGTCGATTTCGCCGAAGAACCGTTCGACCTCGCCATCCGTGGCCGCGAGCCAGCCGATTCACGGCTGGTGGCGCGGCGCCTGGAGGATGCCGAACTGGTGGTGGTGGCGACGCCGGGCTACCTGGCCCGCATGGGGACGCCACAGGTGCCGCAGGAGCTGGCCGGGCATGAGTGCATCCAGTTCGAGCTGGCTAGCAATGGCCGCCGTTCGCCCTGGCGCTTTCGCATCGAAGGCCGCGAGGTTGAAATGGATACTGACGGTGGCTTCACCTGCCTGGGCGACTTTCTGGCGACCGCGACACTGGTGCGCCATGGAGGTGGCCTGATGCAGGCCTACCGCTTCACCGTGCAGGACGCGCTGGCCAGTGGCGAGCTGGTCGAGGTATTGGGCGCATATGGCGGCACCTCGCGTCCCTTCATGCTGATCTACCCCCAGGCCCGGCACATGCCATTGCGGGTACGGGCGTTCATCGACTTTCTGTTTGCCGAGGGCGCTCGACCGCTGATCTGAACCGACGCAAGGGGCCTGCGCCGACTATGCTCTTTTCTGCGTCGAGCCATTGTCTCTCGATGACCATTCCGATTACCCAGGAGAACGCTCCATGAAATCCATGAAATTCGTGCCTCTACTGGTGATTGCTTCTGTATTGAGCTTTACCGCCCACGCCGACCCTAAAAGCAACTGCGCGGCCAAGATCAGTGAACTGGAAAGCATCCATAAAGCCGATGGCCCGGGGCTGCATGGTGGCATGGCACACGACTTCAAAGAGCACTTGAAAACAGCCAAGGACGCGCAGGCGAAGGGAGATTATACCCAATGCCAAGCCTCGGCTGACCAAGCCAAGACCATCTACAACAAGGCCCGCAGTAGATAGTTACCTGGCTGTACGGCTTCTTCGCGGCGGTGCCCGTGAAGAGGCCGGCCATGCCAGGCTTTCAGCCCCACGAAGTCCCCACCGGATCGATCATCAGAACCAGCGGTCGTTCTTCTTCCGCCCACGGGTCAGCGCCGGCAGGATCAGCCCCGCCAGCAGGCCGGCACCAGCAATGCTGCCGCCATACACCATGTAACGCATCATCACCTGCTTGTTCTCGTCGCCCAGGCGTGCCTGGGTATCGCGCAGGTTTGACTGGCTCTGGTCGAGCTGTTCGTTGAGCGCCTGGTTGCGGGCTTCCAGTTCATCGATCAGCTTCTTGCGCGAGTCGAGGGTTTCCTGCATGCCCTGTACGCGGTTCTTCCAGCTGTCATCGATGGTCTTGAGCTGCCCGGACAGCTCCGACACCTGGGCGTCGAGTTGCGGCAGGCGCTCGTTCTGGCCCGGTACCGACTGCAGGTCGCTGGTGAGGATCCACACCAGGTCGCCATTTTGCCCACGCACCTGGCTGTAGTTGCCCTGGCTGCCGATCAGGGTGAGTTTCTGCCCGGACTTGAGCGTGCCGACGATGCGGTGGCCATCGGTCGGGCCACTGCGCACATAGGTGCTCAAACTGTCGCTGACCCAGCGCGCATCGCTGGCCGGCTCTTCGGCATGCGCGGGAATGGCAAGAGCCACCAGGGCGGCGAGCAGGCTGCCGCGCAGGGCAGGGAGGGCAAGGGAGGCTGGGCGGGATTCAGGCATTTTGGGTCTTCGCTGCAACAGGAAAAATAGGCCCGGTAACTGTAGATCAGCGACGGAGCCGGCGAACCGGTCGGTGAATTGACCGTCAGGGACAGACCGCATTTTTGTAGGCAGGTTCACTGCTGGATGTGGGAATTACCTACAGAATGTTGCTAAAGCCGGACTAGAGGCGCTGCGCGCCCATGACACGATTGTAATGCTGCTATCACTTTGGCGTTATCCGCCAGGCCCCACTCTCCGACTCCGCCGACACAACAAAAAACGTCCCCCAAGGAGCTTCGGATGACCCGAACCGCACCCCTGTCCCTGGCTGCATGCCTGGCGCTGTCTGGCGTCAGTGCAACGGCACACGCCACCGAAGAAGCAGCCGAAGGTTTCATCGAGGGCAGCACGCTCAACGTGCTCAACCGCAACTTCTACTTCAACCGCGACAACCGCGAAGGGCCAGCCCCGGTGTACAACGCTTCCAAGTCGGCCAGCAATGGTTATTCCGAAACCTGGGCGCACGCCATCATCGCCCGATACGAATCCGGCTTCACCCAAGGCACGGTGGGTTTTGGCCTGGACGCCTTCGCCATGCTCGGCCTCAAGCTGGACACCGGCGGTGGGCGCAACGGCGGGCGCAGTTCGTTCGATGTGCTGCCGGTGGACCACGACGGCCAGGCGCGTGACGAATACACCAAGCTGGGCGGTGCCGCCAAGGTGCGATTGTTCGATACCGTGCTGAAGGTGGGTGATGTGTTCCCGGCCAACCCGGTTGTGGCCGCGGGTGATTCGCGCCTGTTGCCGGAGAGTTTTCGCGGGGTTACCTTGGAGAATACCAGCCTCAAGGACCTGACCCTGCAGGCCGGCCGCCTGCACGCCATGAGCCAGCCGGTCTCCAGCGACATGCGCGAGAACTTCGTGACCTTCTACGGCGGCCCGGTGGACTCGCCCTGGATCGCCTATGGCGGTGGCGACTACGATCTCAACGAGCACATCAGCGTCAGCCTGTTCAGCAGCCGGCTCAAGGATGTGTGGAACCAGTACTACGCCGGTACCAGTGCCAGCTGGCCGCTCGGCGACGACCTCGCCCTGATCGGTGGCCTCAACTACTACAAGGCCGTCGATGAAGGCCAGCAGCGCCTTGGTGCGTTCGACAACGATATCTGGAGCGCGAAACTCGGGGTGCGCTTCGGCGCTCATACCCTGGCGCTGAGCCACCAGCGCAACAACGGTGACGATGACTTCGACTACCTGCGCCAGTCCGACTCGATCTTCCTCGACAACTCCATCCAGTACAGCGACTTCAACTCGCCCAGGGAGCGCTCGTGGATGCTGCGTTATGACCTGGACATGGCGGCCTACGGGGTGCCGGGGCTGTCGTTCATGACCCGCTATGCAAAAGGTACCGATGCGGATTACTCCAACGCCAACGCCTTCTACATGCGTCGCGACGCGGACGGTAACCCGCTGACCGACCAGAAGCGCTGGGAGCGGGACTTCGAGGTCAAGTACGTGGTGCAGAGCGGTGCGGCCAAGGACCTGTCATTGCGGGTGCGCCAGGCTACCACCCGCGCCACGGCGTTCGAGTCGGACCTGGACGAAGTGCGGCTGATCGTCGAATACCCGCTGTCAGTGTTGTGAATTCACCTTCAGAAGCGTTCAAGCTCCTTTGGTAAGAGGTGGATGGTTTGGCGCCCCGCTTGGGGCGCCTTTTTTAGATTTTTGCCCCATGCCCAACCTTGCTATCCTCGCCGGCACTCACCGCAGCGAGCCGAGC
Organism: Pseudomonas sp. SMN11; assembly: GCF_052041945.1. Taxonomy (NCBI): domain Bacteria; kingdom Pseudomonadati; phylum Pseudomonadota; class Gammaproteobacteria; order Pseudomonadales; family Pseudomonadaceae; genus Pseudomonas; species Pseudomonas sp. SMN11. The sequence goes on from NZ_JBKGGW010000031.1 coordinate 76,396, forward strand.
ATGCCCAGACCGAAGAAACACGACCTCACCACTGCAGACAGCAAGGCCGTGATCATCGATGCCGCGTTGCAGGTCATCCGCCAGGAAGGTGCCGGCTGCGCGACTTACCGGCGCATTGCCGCAGAGGCTGGCGTTTCGCCCGGCACCATGACCTATCACTTCGCCAGCATCAACGAAATCGTCGCGGCGGCCTTCGTGAAGATGAGCAACGGCATCGCCGACCAGTACTTCCGCCAGCTCGGCGAAGCCCGTGATACGGCTCACGCCCGCGAACTGGTCGCCGACCTGATCTGTGGTGATCTGTGGAAGGCTTCGGGGCAGATGCTGCTGATCTTCGAGTTGTACACCTTCGTTTCGCGCAATCCCGAGTACACCTACGTGATGGATGACTGGATGGCCCGGTCGCGTCAGGCCCTGCAGATTCACTTCGACGAAAAGACTGCGAGGGCGCTGGATGCGCTGATCGAAGGCTTCACCATCCACAATGCCCTGAGCAAGACCACGGTCAGCCGGGCCGACATACTGGCGTTGATCGAGGCGATTGCGTGAAGAAAGCGCTGGCATCGTCAGCCGAATCAACCACGCAACTTCCTGCTCTTGCTCCTGCTCTTGCTCTTGCTCTTGCTCTTGCTCTTGCTCTGCTTTTGCTTTTGCTTTTAAGCGCGCGATAGTTCAGGCGACGCAAATTGCGACTTCAGGAGGCCGAACGCAGGCGTCTGGAGGGCCAGGGTGCGC